>JBCCER010000430.1:0-1506 GCA_039030175.1 Pseudomonadota bacterium | reverse complement strand
CCGCCCAAGAGATGAGCCGGGCTCTCAACGCCATTCTAGCGATCGCGGATATCGACCATGTCTACTTCACGTCACAAATGCCGGCAGATTTAGTCGAATGGTTCTGCTCGAAAATCAAGTGGCGCCCGTTGGGCGATCTGTTCGTCCAGTCTCCCCGCGACGCATCGCTCCAACTACCGGCCCCCAAGATCGTCGTCCGTGCCCCGCGTCCCATGGCGACTTTGGCTGCCGGGCTCGCCGCCCAATGGTTTTTCACCGACAGCTTTGAAGAGGGCGAGACCCATGTCTGAGTTGACGCTGGATAAAGTCGGAAAAACGTTCGGCAGTACTGAGGTCCTGCATGACCTGTCCCTGACCGTGGGATCCGGCGAGTTCGCCTCATTCGTAGGCCCATCGGGCTGCGGCAAGTCAACGCTACTGAGAATCATCGCTGGCCTCGAGCGAGCGACGACTGGCGAAATCCGGATCGAAGGACGCAATGTCGGCCGGTTGGAGCCTGTCGAGCGCGGTGTGGCGATGGTTTTCCAAAACTACGCGCTCTATCCGCACATGACGGTCCGCCAGAATATTGCCTTCCCGCTGCACACGATCAGGCTACCGCGGCACGAGGTCGACGAAAAGGTGGCCGAAGCTGCGCGCACGCTGCGCCTGACCGACCGGCTGAGCCACAAGCCGGCCGCCTTATCCGGCGGCCAGCGCCAGCGGGTTGCAATCGGCCGTGCGATCGTGCGCGACCCCAAGGTTTTCCTGTTCGACGAACCGCTATCGAACCTGGACGCGGCCTTGCGCAATGAGATGCGCATCGAACTCGCGGAGCTTCACGCCAGGCTGGGCACCACGATGGTTTATGTCACCCACGACCAGGTCGAGGCCATGACCATGTCCGACCGGATCGCCTTGCTCAATGCAGGCCAGATCGAGCAGGTCGGAACGCCGACTGACCTTTATCACCATCCGGCGACACGCTTCGTCGCAGAATTCATCGGTCGACCGGCGATGAACATGCTGATCGGAAACGCAACGTCAATCGGTGACAACGCGATCACCGTGATCGTCGAAGATCAAGAGTTTCAGGTTCCCGTCGATCCCGGAACTTCGCCACCGCAGCCGGGCGAGGCCGTCACGCTTGGTGTCCGCCCGGAAAGCGTATTGCCGGCGGAAATGGGTATTCGAGCAGAGGTTCAAATGGTCGAATATCTGGGCGGGGTCAGCGTCATCCATGCGCGCACTCAATCGGGGCAACGTCTGGCGGCGAGTGTGCCCGGGGCCATTACCATCGCACGGCACGCCGTCGTCGGGTTCCGCTTCGACCCAGTCGACACCCATCTATTCACGCCGGACGGATTGGCCTTCCGCCGTCGTGCCGTCCCCGCGGCCGCGCTGCCGGCCTTCCTATCGGCCGGCGAAGGAAACCAGCTATGAAGCTAGCGCTGTCCGGTGTCGGCTATCGCTCGATGAACGTGCTCACCAGTCTGAAGCGTGCAATGCCGGATCTCGAAATCGTTG
>JBCCER010000429.1:0-1559 GCA_039030175.1 Pseudomonadota bacterium | reverse complement strand
CCGACGTGAAGGCCGGAAATGGCGAGCAGATGTGCCAAACCGGATCGTCGCATGTCGCTATACAGATTGTCGCTAATCGCGCTTCGATCGCCAGTCAGCAGGACGATGGCGACTGAACCGGCCCTGTCGCTGACGAGGCCCTTGGCCACCGCATCGTCTACCCTACCGGCAATTCCGTGCCGGAGTCTTTCCAGCTGAAGTGAGAGGCCGCCAGCCTCCGCTTCAGCGGTCACCGTCGGACGCGAAATGGCGTATCCAACAGCGCCTAGTCGTTGAAAGAATGCATAGCGACGAAAGTCGAAACCTCCCGGCAAGACAGGACTGCCGGGCGGATTCAGCACTGCCGTCAATGCGATATGGGCGCCAATATCCGGTGTCACCGATCGGGTGGTTAGCCGCACACGAACGCGTTCAGGGGTCTCTTCAAAGGCCAGATTTTCTATGGTGGGCGTATCTAAAACGACTCGAGTACCAGCGCTGGATACGTCACGCGACACAACTCTGCCCGTCACGGTTGTCGGCCCGGTCGATCGGTCGAGCTGCGGGGCGGCGACTGTTTCCGTCTGCCATTGAGCGGCCGTAAATCCCAAGGCAAGAGCCGCCCCACCATAGATCGCGGCCCGCATCACCAAGCCTGCATTCCTCAACACTACCAGCGCGAGAACACCCAGCCCGAGGCCAAGCGGACCAAGCCACCAGTGTGGTTCGATAGGTAAGGCAAAATAGACAGCGATTCCTGCGCCCAACATGACCGGCAGCCAAAGGACCAACCGCGTGCCTTGAGATGCAAGCCAGCCCAGGATCTCGACGCCAGACCACCAGCGATGGCGCGGCGAAGAAGCTATACTTGCCTCGGTCATCCAGCGCGACCTGTTGGATGCATCCCTGCCCCGCCTGTGCTATTGAGCAGCCCCTCTTCCCTGCAGCATAGCCGATATCGACTTGAGATGACCGTCATTACACGTTTTGCCCCATCGCCGACTGGCTTTCTGCACATCGGCGGTGCACGAACTGCCTTGTTCAATTGGCTCTATGCCCGCCATTGCGGCGGCCAATTTCTGCTGCGGATCGAGGACACCGATCGCGCCCGCTCGACCGACGAGGCGGTGGCCTTGATTCTTGATGGCCTTGCCTGGCTTGGGCTCGATTGGGATGGCGAGGCAGTCTCCCAGTTTGCCCAGCGAGAGGCTCATGCGGCGGCGGCACGCCATCTGCTTGATGAAGGCAAAGCCTATCTTTGCTACACCACGCCGCAGGAATTGGCCGAGATGCGCGAATTGGCCCGCAAGGAGGGCCGGCCGGCTCGATATGATGGTCGTTGGCGCGATCGCGACCCGGCGGATGCACCGGACGGTGTGCATCCGGTCGTCAGACTTCGCATGCCTCAGTCGGGACAGACCGAGATCGATGACGCCGTACAGGGTCGTGTCACCGTCGATAACTCGCAATTGGACGATATGATCCTACTGCGCGCCGACGGCACGCCGACCTATATGCTGTCTGTCGTGCTCGATGATATTGATATGGGGATCACCCATGTGATCCGCGGCGACGACCAT
>JBCCER010000428.1:0-1561 GCA_039030175.1 Pseudomonadota bacterium | reverse complement strand
GACGTGCCGGAGGATGCGGATGGGTCTAGCTCGTCGCGTGACTCAGTCTCTAGCGTCGGCACTGCGAGAATGAGATCCGCGGGCTCAGAAGCTTCCAGCGTAGCTGGAATCGGCGCATCGACGGCCGGTTGCTCATCCACTGCCAGACGCCGAAGCATGATCTCTGGAGAGTCCGGGTTTTCGCGAGGCGCTGGCCGACCGCTCGCTCCTCGGGCGATGACGTCGATCGGAAGCGGTTCCTCTGGTGGCGGCTGCAACAACGCGGTCGATAGCAACTCCGCGTCCTCTGCCGGCCCGCGTTGCAAAATGACCCGATCGCGGTGCGGTACAACCAGTCCACCGGGCTGCTCAGGCCTCACCCTGGTCTCGGCTAAGTTGGTCTGGATGACGGGGACATCCGCCGTTGCCGGGAGCCCTCCGTTGCCGCCATCGTAGATCGTGACTATTGCGTAACCTAAGCCGGCAATCATGGCGCCTGCGACCAGAAAACGACCGGCCCTCAGCCAGATTGGTGCCCGCGCTTTCGATTGCTCACCCTGTGTACCGGTGTCGCCATAGCCATCGTCATCGACGCGGTAGAGAATTGCCATTAGCTCAGCTCACCGCAGGTCGCGTAGGTCAAACAGGCGTTGATGCTCAATCAACGCATAGCGATCGGTCATGCCGGCAATATAGTCGGCAATGACACGCGCACGGTCGTCATCGCTGCTAGCGGCCAAGGCCTCATCTTGCCAATCCGTCGGAAGGGTATCCGGACGTTCGTTAAACAGCCGAAACAGATCACGCACGACTCGCGCTGCCTTGGTGGTTTCCCGATTGACCTGATAGTGCCGGTACATGCGCCGCATCAAAAAGGACCGCAGTTGTCGGTTATTCTCCGACATTCCGTCGGAAAACGCGACCACAGGTTCACCGGCGAGACGTATTTCCTCTACATTAGAGGGACTTAGAGTGTCGAGACGGCGGCCGGTTTCAGCCAATAAATCGCTGACCATCTGATCTAACAGCCGACGAATCGATTCGTGGGCCAGGCGACGGCGCCCTAGATTGGGATAATCCTTCAACACGCGGGCAAAAACATCGCCGACCAACGGCACATCTGCTAGGTCCGCCGGGCTGAACAATCCGGCACGAAGCCCGTCATCGATATCGTGATTGTTGTACGCGATATCGTCGGCAAGCGCAGCGACCTGGGCCTCCGGCCCTGGCTGGGTATCGAGTTCAAGATCCCACCCTTCATTGATTGCCGCGATGGTTTGCGAAATCGGCGGATTGAGTGGGCCATTGTGCTTGGCTACCCCCTCAAGACACTCCCAAGTCAGGTTAAGGCCGTCGAACGCAGCGTACCGCTGCTCCAGCCGGGTTAGGATGCGCAGTGTTTGGTCGTTGTGGCGAAACCCGCCATGCGGGGCCATCTCCTCGTTGAGAGCCCACTCGCCTGCATGGCCAAACGGCGTATGGCCAAGGTCGTGGGCCAACGAGACAGCTTCGGCCAAATCCTCGTTCAACCAGAGCGAGCGCGATATCGAACGGGCGATCTGCGCGACCTCCAAACTGTGCG
>JBCCER010000427.1:0-1569 GCA_039030175.1 Pseudomonadota bacterium | reverse complement strand
CCGGTTTGGTTTGACCTCACGGCTGATCAGCCGAACAACCGGATCGAATTAGCTGACGGCAGCACCGTTCATTTGGGCGCCTTCGAGCGTACAGAGGATGGCGGCGCGCTGATCCGTTGGTACACGGATTTTCGGCGCCACGAGATGGGCCCGGCCCTTGCCGATCCGGTTGATGCGTTCGGTATCGGGGCTTCGGTATGGCCAACGCGATCATTGGCCGGCGTTGGATCGACAGGTCCGTGGCTGCACAATGGCCACGCCACCACCTTGCATGAGGCGATCATTGCCCATGGCGGCGATGCGGCCGACAGCCGTGACGCCTATCGGGCGCTAGACGAAACGGCGCGGGATGACTTGGTGGCCTTCCTGGAAAACCTCGTGATCTACAATGACCCTGATGGCGAAGAGGAAGAAGATCACTAGCGAGCAACGAAATGGGGGGCTTAGCGGCCCTCCCGTTTGCTCAGTTGTTCGAGCGTCGCAGGATCGGGCTCTCCCCCGCAGAATTGGGTGAGCGCTTGATCGAACAGACCTGTCAGGTCGACCTGCGCAAACAGAGTCATTGACGAGCGGAACTTCACGTCGTCGAGGCTGCCGAAGATCTGATGGCTTGTCCTGTCCTTGATGTCGAGAACCAGCCTCGTGCAGTCCCGTAACCGGGTGCCGAGTAGGGAATGGTCAAGATAGGCCTGCGCCTCGGCGAGGCTCGAGATGGCGTAGTGTTGGGCCATCGGACTTCGCCCAAGTCCTGCGACTTGCGGGAAAATGAACCACATCCAATGGCTGGCCTTGCGACCGGCCCGCAGTTCCACCCGGACGCGGTCGATGACTGGCTCTTGCGCATCGACAAAGCGCTGTAGATCGAAAGGATCCTCCATAGCGCCACTTTATCACGCGCGAGCCGTTTCGTCGTTTAGCCCACTCCATAGGATCGGTTAGAAGAGAACCGAGTTCCCTTTGCGAAAGAACAGTCTGCCATGCTCGATATCAAAATGATCAGCGATTCGCCCGACGTGATCGCACCGGACGGTGCCGAGGTTCGAATTCTTTGCCAAACGGGCCGCGGCAGCATGGCTCATTTCCGCCTTGCACCAGGCGAGATTGCGCGCCCGGTGGCCCACCGTACCATTGACGAGGTCTGGTACATTGTGTCGGGTGCGGGCCGCATGTGGCGAAAACTGGACGATCGGGAAGAAATCGCCGATTTGCGCCCCGGTATCTCAATCAGCTTGCCGGTTGGAACCCATTTCCAGTTCCGCTGCGACGGCAATGCGCCGCTTGAGGCCGTTGCCATTGCAATGCCTCCGTGGCCGGGAATGGACGAGGCGTTTGCCGTAGATGGACCGTGGGAAGCGACCACGTGATTTCACGGCAAGTCAGTCTGTTGGGGTTGCTGGTCCGCGGATTGTCGAACTCGCTCGGCCGCTCGTGCCAATAGCGTGCGAAACCAATCCAGATCGACAGCGTAATGGTCGCCGAGATCGATTCTTTGGCCCGGGTCTTCGCCCACCGTTTCGAACAGTTGGTATAGCCGCAACCCGTCGATTTCGATTGTATCGGGGTCTGTCT
>JBCCER010000426.1:0-1579 GCA_039030175.1 Pseudomonadota bacterium | reverse complement strand
CAACCGATGCGAAGATCGCTGGCTGGGCTGGGTCTCCTGGTTCCGCCAAGGGTAATTCGGTCCGCCAAATCTCCATGCCGACGTCAATCAGGCGTGCGACATAAGGTGACCCTGGCCATCCGGCCGAAAGGTGAAACCGGCTATCAGCACGCCGCCATCCGTTGTCGCCGATGCGGCCGTCACTCCGTCTACGGAAATGTCACCGCCGTCGGCGGGCTGCGATTGGGCATCGACGGGGGCGGGGCCTGCTTCGGCCACCCTATGGTTCCATCCGTGCCGATGCTGGCAACCGTGGTTCGCACCAGGTTCGCGACTTGGTCATGCCCGTTGTCGCCGGTCCATACACGAGACCGGCTAAGATGGGATCGGCCAGCTCTGCGGTACCTGTCAGTGTGACCGTCAGCAAGAATGTTGCAGAGGCGTTCGTCTTTTGCCACATCTGCCGTTCCCGCACCGGCAAACTGTCAAAACTAGGACGGGTGGTTGGTGCCTGTGCATTGCCGTTTGCCGCCCCATTGCATCCAGCAGATCCGCGGCTGCCAGCGCAGGGCAACAACGCCGCATTTTCCCAACTCCTCGCTGTCGTTGTGTCAGATTGACACGAAACGAGGAGGGCCGAAACCAGGGTGCGCTCATGGTCGACGGTTGTCGCTCTCAGCGTCGGGCCAAATGCGAGCGAGCGACGTTTAGAGCGGGTTGGCTGCCGCGCGGTCGATGTCGGCGTCGACATGGGCCCAGGATTGGGCGGAATCGCACCAGATTTGGATCGTCGGTTTCACCCAGGTGCTGTCGTCCAGCGTGCCGGCCTTGATGGCGGCGAGGTTATTGAAGGCTTCAAGCTGGGTAGTTAGGGGCGAGCCGCAATCGCTGCAAAAGCGCCGCGTGACCTTCATGCCGGAATCGCCATTGATCACGAATTGCTTCAGCGGCGCGCCGGAGATTTCGATTTCCTCAACCGGCACCAGCACGTTCACCGAAAACGGGCTGCCGCTTTGGCGTTGGCAGTCGGTGCAATGGCACACCGCGATCATCGCCGGTTCGGCATCGGTGGAATACTTCACAGCCCCGCAGAGGCAATGTCCTGAAATCTTTGTCATGGTTTTACCTTCCTGTTGTTGCGGCGCCCCTGTTAGAGAGGGTCGAGGCGCTCTGGGTTGATCGTGAGGTTCAGCACATCCGACCGACTGTAATGGCCGGCCGGGTCCAGCAGCAGGCGTTCTTCCACGACGGCTTCTACCGCCGCGTCCGCATAAAGGATGGTTTCCTCCCCCGTCACCGGCCCTGCGAGAACTGCGCCGCCAGGCGCGACGATCATGGCCCCGCCATCATTGATGACGTCCCGTCGCTCGACGATTTGGTCCCGCAGGGCAAACGTCTCGGGGATATCGCTGGCCCTTAGCACGCCTGAGGCGGAGATCACATAAACTCGCCCCTCCATGGCGACGAACCGCGAGATAGGGTCCGTCACCTCCAGATCGCCGGGCCAGGTGGCGATGTGGATCTGCTCGCCCTGGGCATAAAGCGCCTGGCGCGCCAGCGGCAGCCAGTTTTCGTAGCAATTGAGGCCTCCGAGGCGCAT
>JBCCER010000425.1:0-1595 GCA_039030175.1 Pseudomonadota bacterium | reverse complement strand
GTCTACACCTTCACCCTACGCGACGACGTCACCTTCCATGACGGGTCGCCGTTCAACGCGGAGGCGGTGAAATTCAACTTCGATCGGATGCTGAACGAGGATCATCCCTATCACGAAACAGGGCCATTCCCACTGTCCTTCTTCTTCAGTGCGATTGAAGAAACCGAAGTTGTCGATGACCATACCGTCGCGTTTCACCTGGCCGAACCCTATGCGCCCTTCTTGTCAAATCTGGCCTACCCGACAGGGTTGATCGTATCGCCAACGGCCGTGATGGCAGACGGGGCGGACTATGGCCGCAACCCGGTCGGTACCGGGCCCTTCCAATTCTCGGTTTGGGAGGCGAACCGGCAAGTCGCGCTTGAGGGCAACGAGAACTATTGGGGCGGCGCGCCGGATCTGCGGGGCATCGTCTTCCGGCCCATCACCGACGCCAATGCGCGGGTCAACGAAATGCTGGCCGGTGGGATCGATCTGATGGTCGAGGTGCCGCCGGACATGGTGGCGGAATTCGATCAGGATCCAGAGTTCACCATGTATGAACAGGCCGGTCCCCACCTTTGGTTCCTGATCTTGAACCTGCGCGAAGGCCCGTTCACCGATGTGCGCATGCGCCAAGCCGTAAACTACGCGATCGACAAGGAAGCGATCGTGACCGAGGTGCTGCAAGGCACCGCGACGGTGGCCGCCAGCCCGATACCACCGGCCTTTTCCTGGGCCTATAACGAGGATCTGCAGCCCTATGCGCATGACCCGGACCGTGCACGCGAATTGATCGCAGAGGCCGGATACGCGGACGGCGCTGAGGTTACATTCCTCGTCACCGAGGGTGGCTCTGGCATGCTCGACCCGGTCGCGATGGGTACGGCGATCCAGGCCGATTTGGCCGAGGTTGGCATCGACGCTAACATCGAGACCTATGAGTGGAACACGTTCTTGGGCATCGTCAATCCCGGCTTGGAGGGGCGTGGCGACATGGCCGAAATGGCCTGGATGACCAACGATCCCGACACGTTGCCATTCCTGGCCTTGCGCACCGGGGCATTCCCGGACGATGGCGGCTTCAACTCCGGCTACTACTCAAATCCGGAGGTCGACGCGCTGCTTGAGCAAGCCCGCGCTTCGACCGACCAGGATGAGCGTGCTGACCTCTACAGGCAGGTTCAGGCCATCGTCTATGAGGACGCGCCCTGGGTCTTCGTCGCCAACTGGCAGCAGAACGCGGTTTCGACCGCCGCTGTCGATGGCTTTGCGCTGCAACCGTCCTTCCTGTTGGAACTGGACGGGGTGTCGAAGAACTGATGCTGACGGCCGGGACATTGGCGGTGTCCCGGCCGCATCTTCCCACGAGTCTGTAAGCGATGTTCGGTTACATCGTCCGGCGATTGCTGCAGGCGATACCGGTTCTGTTCGGCATCTCGATTATCGTGTTTTTGGTGATCTCGCTGATCCCCGGCGATCCGGCGACAGCGATACTCGGCGCCTTTGCCACGCCGGAAAATGTCGAGCGGGTTAATCAGGCGCTCGGCCTCGACCGGCCCTTGCCGGTGCAATATCTATCTTGGCTGGGCGGCGTGCTGCAGGGCGATTTCGGC
>JBCCER010000424.1:0-1640 GCA_039030175.1 Pseudomonadota bacterium | reverse complement strand
CGGCTGTTCGTTTTCCAGGCCCTATCGGGGGGTTGACGTCATGGAGCTACATGTTGCGACCCGCAAGGGTCTGTTTGTCGTTCGGCCTGGCAGCAATCAACCGGTTGGACAACCATCCTTTCTCGGCGACCCGGTTACAGCCGTACTGCATGATCGGCGCGATGGAACGCTGTATGCGGCCCTCAATCTCGGCCATTTCGGGCGCAAATTGCACCGCTCGAACGATGGCGGGGCGACCTGGGAGGAACTATCGGCGCCGGCATTTGACAAGGTGGAGGGCGAGGAGGACGGCCCCAGCGTTTCATTGATCTGGACACTGGAAGCAGGCGGTGACGAGCAGCCGGGCCGGCTCTGGGCCGGCACCATCCCTGGCGCACTGTTTCGCTCCGACGACCACGGCGAGAGTTGGCAATTGGTGAAGAGCCTCTGGGACCTACCGCAGCGACAGAACTGGTTCGGCGGCGGATATGATGATCCCGGCATCCATTCTATCCTGGTCGATCCGCGAGACAGCAGGCGTGTTGAGTGCGGCGTCTCCTGTGGCGGAATAACGATCAGCGAGGACGACGGCGCGAGCTGGCGGCAAACAGGTAATGGATTTGTCGCTGACTATGTGCCGCCCGAGCAGGCCGGCGAGCCCAGTACGCAGGACCCGCACCGGGTGCAGGCCTGTAGAGCCAAGCCCGACGTCCAATGGTGCCAGCATCACTCATCCGTCTATCGCTCTACGGATGGCGGCGACAATTGGACCGAGTTGACGGAGGCAAAGCCCAGCCGGTTCGGCTTTGCCGTCGCCGCCCATCCGCATGATCCGGAAACAGCATGGTTCGTGCCAGGCATCAAAGACGAGCGTCGCGTGCCGGTCGACGGCAAGCTTGTCGTCAGCCGTACCCGCGATGGCGGCAAGGGCTTCGAGATCTTGAGCAACGGCCTGCCGACCGAGCCGTCCTTCGATCTGATCTACCGGCACGCGCTGGATATCGACGATACCGGTGAGTGCCTAGCCATGGGGTCGACCACAGGCAACCTGTGGATCAGTGAGAATGGCGGCGACGATTGGCGACTTGTGAGCAACTTCCTGCCACCGGTGTATCAGGTGAGTTTCGCCTGACGGCACTTTTGCGGCCCTGGCCGCTGGAAGCAAACGGCCTCAACACGATATAGTCGGGCATGGACACCAGCCTTGCCCCCATCGACATTCCGGCGCGCCCTGACCTGCCGGAAACCACCCTTGTCAATCCTCTGCGCATCGTCTCGGAATTCGAGCCTGCCGGCGATCAGCCCGAAGCGATCGATCAGCTTGTCGCCGGCCTGAACCAGCAGGAGCGCGACCAGGTCCTGCTTGGCGTCACCGGTTCCGGCAAGACCTTCACCATGGCGCATGTCATCCAGCAGACACAGCGCCCTGCCCTCGTCCTGGCGCCAAACAAGACATTGGCGGCCCAGCTCTACGGCGAGTTCAAAAGCTTCTTTCCGGACAATGCTGTCGAGTACTTCGTCTCGTACTACGACTATTACCAACCGGAGGCCTATGTGCCCCGGACGGATACCTATATCGAGAAGGAAAGCTCGATCAACGAGCAGATCGACCGCATGCGCCACTCGGCCACCCGCGCTTTGCTGGAGCGGCGGGACACGAT
>JBCCER010000423.1:0-1679 GCA_039030175.1 Pseudomonadota bacterium | reverse complement strand
GCGATGTCACGGCCGAACATGCGGATCAGCCCGCGCGAAGGCCGATGGCTCAGATGCAACAGGCGAATTAGCGAGCTTTTGCCGGCACCGCTGGCCCCCGTGACGAAAGCAAACGCCCCCGTTGGCACCGTGAAGGTAAGATCACGAAGCACCTCGGGACCGGAGCCGTAGCGCAGGCCCACATGGTCGAATCGGATCAGCGGTTCTACCCGGCTCACGATGGCTAATGACGAACGTTGAAATGAAGTTGAACCCTTGAGCGCAACATGACACGACGGATTCAACGCGTCTAGCGGCCTCTGAGAGTGGCTGTTTACGGCGGGCTCCGTCGGCGTGCCAGCTTGCGCCCGGCAAGACCCGCTTCTATCTTGGCCTCGACTCGGCCCGTGGTCGAACAGGACTCCCGGATGATCCTTAGCTGTCCAAGCTGCCAGGCGCGCTATCTCGTTAATCCCACGCAACTCGGCGATGCGGGTAGGCGGGTCAAATGCGCGCGCTGCCATCATGTTTGGTACGCATCCCGACCGCCGGAATCCGCGACGCCTCTATCGGCGACCACGCCGCCAAGCACCCCTGCCGAAGACTCTCCACGCCCCGTGTTCGCGGCGCGCAGCGGCAATGATGGGACAATCGACTCGCCATTCGAGCGTGCCGCCGCTGAGCCACCGGTGTCTGGTCAGTTGCCGTCGACCATCGTGCGCCGGCGCTCGCGCATGCCGGCGGTATTGTGGACGCTGCTGATTTTGCTGGTCGGTGGGATCGCTGTTGTGGGCGTTGTCGCCGGAGGTGATGTAGTTCGGCTATACCCGCCAGCAATCGCGCTCTATGACGCCGTTGACCTGCGCGTCGATCGTTCTGCCTTGGCCGACCATCCCAACTTGCAGCCGGCGCTGGAGTTTGCGGATGTAGAGTCTGCGATTGGCGAGGACGGCGGCCTGATCGTTTCGGGTTCGTTGACCAATGATTCGGCCGAAAGAAGACGCGTGTTGCCCCTCATCGTGACGTTGTTGGACGATCAGGGCGATGCGTTGGCCAGTCAGGAAGTAGACCTTGGGCAGACCTCGATCGACGGAGGTCAAAGCGTTGCGTTCGAGGTGTCTATCGATCCATGGCCTGAGGGTGCCGTCGAGGCCGATCTCGGTTTTGCTCGCTAGACGGGTCCGGCACGGCCGGCGACCCCTGACTTAGAAACGCCTGAGCAGCCGATCGATGTAATCCAGCTCTTCCTGGGGGCGCGCCCGTTCCCCGGCTCGGCGGCGCAGTTCGTCCAGGATTGTCCTAGCGCGCTCCACGGCCGAGGCAGGAGGTAGATCCATCCCGTCGTTCGAGATACCGCCGTCGCCATCGACCCTTCGACCAAGCGGGTCGTCGCCCGCGCGTCGTTGGGGCAGCACCTGGCCGGGCTGCATGCCTTGGCCTTGCTGGGCCATTTGCTCCATCAGCTGTTCGGCAAAGCCCTGTAGCCCCTGCTGAAGCTGATCGAGCGCCTCGGTCTGCGGTCCAGTCGCGCGGCGCGGCTCGCCCTGTCCGAGAGAGCTCGTTCGGCATCCCGCATCGCCAACTCGGCCTGGCCAAGCTCTCCTGGAATGTCGCCCATCATCTCACCAAGACGGCGCATCGTATCGCCCAACTGGCGTCGAAGCGCGTCCTGAACCTGGCCCGCTTCCTCGCTGAATTGT
>JBCCER010000422.1:0-1722 GCA_039030175.1 Pseudomonadota bacterium | reverse complement strand
GAGATTGGTTGAACAGGCAGTCGGCCCCTTCGGTGAGGCCGTAGGTCTCCTGGATCAGGACGCCGGTCTTGTCGGCGAACTCTTTGGCGACGTTGGCGGGAAACTTGTCGCCGCCAGTGACGCAAATGCGAAGCGACGAGAAGTCCTCGTGGGTTGTGTCGGGGTCGCGCTCCATAGCGACGAAAGCTGCCGGGATCATCAAGAGGATGGTCGGGCGGTGCTGGCGCAGGGCCGACAGGATTGTGGCGGCATCGAAGCTGTGCGGGATGACCACGGTTGCACCGGCAAAGAACGCTGCAAAGGCGGTCGACAGGGAGCCGATATGGGCGATCGAGCCGCCGGGCAGGACGATGTCGTCTTGCGACAAGTCGAGCGCCCCCGCAAAGCTCGCAGCCATGCAGCCGAACGAGGAATAGCTATGGGTGACGCCCTTCGGCTTGCCCGTGCTGCCGGAGGTGAAAAAGATGAGGGCTGGGTCGTTGATGTCCGGCGTCGGTAGATCGGCGGTCGGCGTGCCGGAGGCGACGAGGTCTTCGAACCGCGGTGCATCGCCGATCGGTCCACCGAAGCAGATAAGGCCCTTCGGCAGCGTGCGTGCCAATGCGCTGGCCTCGACATCCGCGCTTCGTTCGGCCCCGACGCACAGGGCGGCTGCGCCGCTGAGGCCGAGCGCGTAGTCGATCTCCGGCGGCGTATAGCGATAGTTAAGCGGCGTGACGATCAGGCCGGCCTTATGGCAGGCGAGATAGAACAGAAGAAGCTCGCCCTGGTTGGGCATCAGTGACGCAATCCGATCGCCCCTATTCAACCCCAGCGTCGTCAGACCCGATGCAAGCGCGTCGATATCGCGCTGCAGTTCGCGCCACGTCCAACGCCGGTTACCGGAGATCAGCGCGATCTCGTCGGGTTTGGCCGCGAGGCCGGGGGCGAGGAGATCGGAAAGCGCTGCCGAGTGTGGCAGTGAGGGGCCATAAAAGGGCATGGGGCGGATTTCCCAATGTTGGTTTTGCGAAGCCCGGGGGACAAAGTAGACGACGGTCACGAACTTAGGATACCTGCAAGTCACGACAATCTATCATACAGGCGGCCCTGCATAGTCAGGCTTGCGAGGGCCGAACAGGGTGGGGAAATAGCATCGCGGCTATGTTTCGGTTAGGATGGAACTGTCTCGGAAGGAGGGTCCATTGCGGCTAATCCGTCTCGTTCTTGTAGGCGTTCTTGTGCCGATCGGCACCCCGGCGTCTGCCCAGGGTGATCCATGCCTCCTCAGCGACCGCCTGTTCTTCGAGACCGTTGCGGAGTTATTCGAGGGGGATTGGCAGGTCCAGAACAACGGCGGGTATTCCTTTGTCAACGGGAACCACGGCGAGATCCCGGCCGGGGCCGTCGCCGAGCCGGCTACCCTGATCGTGTCCGATGACGGAACCCACATCGTTCTCAATTCGAGCAACATGCCCGAGCCGGTCGAACTGCGCTTCGCCGAGAATCTGGAGATCAACCTAGAGGCGGAAACGCAGATCCCCCGGCGGTTGATGACGAACGAAGATCTCGGAACGGTCAGCGGTTGCCACTATAGAGACTTGGCCCATCTCGACGGCTCGAGCACTGTCGAATTCGGTGGCGAGATGACGACTGTCAGCTATCGCCTGACCATTCTCGGCGAATCCTTCATTCACGGCGTCATCTGGACAGAAGGCACGTGGAACGACTTGCCGTCCTGGT
>JBCCER010000421.1:0-1729 GCA_039030175.1 Pseudomonadota bacterium | reverse complement strand
TTCCTGTGTGGACTTGCGACGGTCGCGACTGCGACTGCCCAGTCGACCGTAGAGCCGCCCGACTGCGGCCCGTTCGAGGTCTATCTCGTCAATGGCGAGGTTCACCCGACCGATATCGACAATGACGGCTTCAGCATCGGCGACCGGCTTTCGATCCAATACGACATCGTTGACGCGGATGAAAACGTGCTCGGCCAGAACTTTGCCGCCTCCACCTTCGTCGGACAAACGGACGACGGCGTCTACAACCTGATCGGCGACGTGCATCATGTCTACGATAACGGGACCTTGCACTATTCCATCGTCTACCAACTGGCCGACCCGGTCTCGCCTTCTCGCCATGCGACCATGAGGCGGTTCGACTATCCCGTTATCGGCGGCTCGGGCGCCTTTGCCGGTGTTTCCGGTATGGCCACCGCTTCGACGGATCAATCCGGGCGGCGGATGATCTCTTTTGACATCTCTTGCGACGGGGATTGAGGCGGCGCGCCCGAAACCCTTCCAACCGCCTCAACGCAGACCCTGCAAACGATCGCCGTAGATTGTGGGCTCATGCCCGCCGTATGGCACTGGAGGCTGCCTGACCCAGGATCAGCGCGCCCGCGCTGCCGATGATGCCGGCAGCAACGCGGTTGAGCCTGCCTAGGGCGTCTGAGTGAGCCATCAGCTGCCGCGCGCGATGCGCCAGTACGGCGTAGGGGGTCAAGGTCACAAAAAGGACGGCGATGGTCAGCAGGCTCAGCAAAAGCCATTGCGTTGGCCCCACCGCTTGTAAGTCAAGGACCGTGGGCAGCAGCGCGAGATAAAACACGATGGTCTTCGGGTTGCCCAGCGTGATCGCGAAGCCAGCCAAAAAGGCCTTCAGACCGGTGCGGTTCCCGGCATCGCCCACGCGAGTCAACTTCGATCCGCCGGTCCAGAGTTTGTAGGCGAGGTACATCAAATAAAGCCCACCCAGGATCTTCACGACCAGGAAGGCGCCGGCAAACACTTGCGCGAGCGCCGCCAGCCCCGCGACCGCGACCGACAGATAGACGAGATCGCCCAGCGTCAACCCAGCCAGAAAGAACATCGATGCACGCAAACCGCCGCCGAGGGCTTGCCCCACAAGCGCTGCAATGCCTGGGCCGGGGATGATCGCGGCAATCGAAAGGGCAAGCGCATAGGCGATGAGCGGTGCGATGGTGTCCACGACTAAGGTGTTCCGTTTTAGGTCAGCTTTTGTGACCTTGTCAGAATCGCTTCAATCAGTCCAGATCTGCAGCTCGTTGACCAGATCTGCAGCTCGTTGAATTGTCGGCCAGCGCACTGGATACGTCGACGGTGCATTGTGATCCAAGGTCGATTCCACGATGTTCGATATCGCCGCCGGCGGGAAGAATAGAGCAAGGATCGTAATTCACCGGGGACCGAGCGGATCTGACGCCTGAGGCCAATCTGGTGCTGGACGATGTGGTGGTGGTGGCCAACGAGGCCGGCTACGCCTCGATCCGTCTGGACGGCTACACGGACCTGTCGGGCTCAGCGCAGTACAATCTGGGCCTGTCGGAGCGGCGTGCGAACTCTGTCGCCAACGGCCTGATCGCGCGCGGTATTGCGCCGGACGAGATCGTGATCCGAGCCTTCGGCGACGGTTCGCTGGCATCCTACACAGAGGCGCGTGTAGGCGTCGATGCGGCAGACGCCCGTGCACGGGGATTCAGGGCCATCGGACCCAGTGCCAGTGGAC
>JBCCER010000420.1:0-1766 GCA_039030175.1 Pseudomonadota bacterium | reverse complement strand
TGGCTGGGCGGCGTGCTGCAGGGCGATTTCGGCGTCAGCTTCGCGCTTGATCGCCCCGTCGCTGACGAACTTGGCGAGCGCCTGTTTCCCACCTTTCTCCTAGCCTCAACAGCCCTCGTGCTGTGCGCGATCTTTGGGCTGTTGGCCGGCACCTTGTCGGCCGTGCGCCAATATGGCTGGACCGACCGGATCATCAGCGTTCTGGTGCTGATCGGTATCTCAACGCCGTCCTTTTGGCTCGGCATAATGGCGATCATTTTGTTTGCGATCGAGCTGGGCTGGTTTCCGACTGGCGATATGTACTCGCTGTTCGGCGGCGGCGGCATCGGCGATCTCATTTGGCACCTGACCTTGCCTGCCATCACGCTCGCCGTGGTCGCCACCGGTGTGGTCGCGCGCCTAACCCGCGCCAACATGCTTGAGGTTCTGCGGCAGGATTACGTCCGTACAGCGCGCGCCAAAGGCCTGCCCGAACGGTTGGTGATTTCCCGCCACGCCTTCCGCGCCGCTTTGGGCAGCCTGATTCCAATCATCGGCATCCAAGCCGGCTTCGTGCTGGGCGGTGCGGTCTACATCGAAGAAGTGTTCCAATGGCCGGGGCTTGGCCGGATGCTGGTGAGGGCAATCTCGCAGCGCGATATCGTGCTGGTGCAAGGCGGCGTGATGCTGATCGCCACAGCCTTTGTCCTTATCAATCTCGCCACCGATGTTGTCCAGTCGATCGTTGATCCAAGGGTGCGGGAACGGTGACGGTCGCAATCGAATCGCCACCGCGCCGCCATTCGACGGGCGTCTGGTCGAGGTTGGTCGCAAATCCATTGACGGTGGTCGGCTTGGTATTGCTGGCCATCCTCTGTGGGCTCGCGCTGGCCGCCCCAATCTTGCCGCTTGCCGACCCCGATGCCACGTCCTTGTCCGACCGGCTGACCCCGATGTTCTCAGACGGAGCCTGGCTAGGAACCGACCATTTGGGCCGCGATCTGCTATCGCGCCTGATCTGGGGAACGCGGGTGAGTATCGCCGTTGGCTTGGCGGCAACGCTGGTCGCGTCCCTTATCGGATCGACAATTGGCCTCGTGGCGGCTTTCTACGGCCGCTGGGTCGATGCGGTTCTAATGCGGACGATCGACACGCTGATGGCGTTTCCTTATTTGCTTTTGGCCCTGGCCATCGTGGCCGCGTTGGGGCCGGGACTGCTGAACGCACTAATGGCGATTGCCGTGGTCAACATTCCTTTCTTCGCGCGCGCTGTCCGTGGTCAGGCGTTGACGATCAAGGGTCTGGACTATATCGCGGCGGCCCGCCTCAGCGGGTTTTCGAATCGCCGCATCATCTTGGCCGAAATTCTGCCGAACGTCCTGCCCGTGGTGATCGTGACCATGTCGTCAACCCTGTCATGGATGATCTTGGAAACGGCCGGGCTGTCGTTCTTGGGGCTAGGCGCTCAGCCGCCGACGGCCGATCTCGGCAGCATGTTGGGGGATGGAAGAGACCTCATCCATCGCGCGCCAATGGTCGCTCTGTTGCCGGGCTTTGTCATCTTGCTGCTGGCCATCGGGATCAACCTGGTGGGCGATGGTGTACGCGACGTCCTCGACCCACGCCTGAAGTCCGGCGCGCTGACAAGGCCAGCGGCAGCAACCAAGCGCCGCCTGCAGCCGGAACCTGGCACGCCGACGATGGGGCCGCGAGAGGTGCTGTCGGTTCGCAACCTGTCGACGGTGTTCGAAGTGGGCGGCAGAACCCTGAAGGCGGTCCAAAATGTC
>JBCCER010000419.1:0-1810 GCA_039030175.1 Pseudomonadota bacterium | reverse complement strand
GGCGTTGGTTTTGACAATATCGACGTGGCGGCTGCAAAGGCACGTAGAGTTCGGGTTTGCTATGTGCCTGACTACTGCGTCGACGAGGTTGCCGATCACACGTCGGCGATGTTGCTTGCGTTACTGCGGAAGCTGCCCGTTCTTGACGGCTCGGTTCGCGCAGGCGATTGGGCCCCCGTGGGTGTCGCCCGACCCCTGCAGCCCTTCGATCAAATGACGGTCGGTTTTCTGGGCCTTGGTCGTATTGGCCAAACCGTGCTCAAGAGATTGCAGCCTTTCGGTTTTCGCTTCGTGATTACAGACCCTCGGGTCGATGGCCAGCGCGCGAACTCTCTGGGTGCTTCGGCCGTATCACTCTCCGATCTTTGGGCCGGCTCGGACGCCTTACTTCTGCATGCGCCGTCCACGCCCGAGACGCGTCACATCGTGAACTCGACCTCTATCGAGGCGATGAAGCCCGGTACTGTCTTGGTCAATTGCGCACGCGGCGATCTGATCGACGAGGAGGCCGTGGCCAATGCCCTTGCCAGCGGTCAAATCGCTGCCGCCGGATTGGACGTGTTTGAGACCGAGCCTCTACCCGACGGATCTCCATTGAGAAAGGCGCCCAACGTTCTTCTGTCACCGCATGCAGCCTGGTATTCGGAGCGAGCGATCGGCCGGTTGCAACAATTGGCTGCCGATGAGGTCACGCGCTTCTTCAACGGCGACGAGGCGCGCTGCCCGGTTCCGGTCTAATTTGAAGCCAGCCGGCGAAGTGTTTCGGCCAGCACGGCGGTGCCGGCGATAAGATTGGCCTCGTCTGCATTTTCGGCCGGGTGGTGGCTAATGCCCTGATGGCAGGGCACGAAGATCATGCCGCAGGCGTGGCGCTGAGCTAGGACGGCCGCGTCGTGTCCGGCCCCTGACACCATGCGCCGCGCCGGTAAACAAAGATCGTCGGTGGCAGCCGCCACCGTGTCGACGATCGCGGGATCGAATCGCACCGGTTCCAACGATTCGTGCAAGTGCACTACCGCCTCGCAAGGGGCGGCTTTCTCGGCTGTAACGCGACGGATGGTTTCCAGAGATCGTTCCAACACGCCATCGTCGGGGTGCCGAAGGTCGATGGTGAAAACGACCTCGTCGGCCACGGTGTTGGGGGAGCCGGGCTTGGCGATAAAGCGGCCCACCGTGAACCTCAGCACGTCGTCGGGGTCGTACAGCGCCTCGTTCAGGGCTTGCACGATTCGCGTCGCCGACAGCATCGCGTCGCGCCGTTGGCGCAGCGGTGTGGTCCCAGCATGGTCGGTGCGCCCCTGGATCGTGACCTCCATCCAGCGCATGCCTTGGACACCTTCGACCACGCCGATGGTCTTCCCTTCGGTTTCAAGAATTGGGCCTTGCTCGATATGCACCTCAACCAAGCCCGCAATCGGTCGCGGTTCTTGATGGACAGGCAGATCGGGCGTGGATGCCAGTAGCGCTTCTAGAGCGTCGCCAAGACGAATGCCGTCCGGGTCGCGATGGTCGGCGAAATCGGCAACCGCGAGACGCTCGACGTAGTAGGATGACCCCATCACGCCGGGCATGAAACGGCTGCCCTCTTCATTCGTCCAAGACACGGCTTCCACAGGGCGAGCGAGGGCGACGCCCTTTTCCTTCAGGGATTGGACCGCCTCCAATGCCGCGACGACGCCATAGACACCGTCCAGCCAACCGCCTGCCGGCTGGCTGTCGAGATGGCTGCCAGACAGGACGGGCAGCGCGCCATCGGTGCTCGGCGGACCGTGACGCAAAAACAGATTGCCGATCGGATCAGTCGAAGCCT
>JBCCER010000418.1:0-1811 GCA_039030175.1 Pseudomonadota bacterium | reverse complement strand
TGAAGGATGGGCTGAACGCAGACCAAACCGTTCGCCAGGCAGTTCAGGCAGCCTTGGCGCCGGAAGACATGCTGTTGGCCGCCTTCGGTGACGACAACTTCTTCGTCGTCGACGCCGCCTTGTTCCCGGAATCCTATGTCTGGCACAACGAACAGGGCGCCGATCTTTACAACCAGGCCGACGCCGAGCGTGCGAACGCGCTGCTGCAAGAGGCCGGCTATGACGGCACGCCGCTGCGCATCTTGACCTCGCACCAGTACGAATTCCATTTCCGCATGGCCGAGGTGGCCAAGCTCTATCTTGAAGCCGGCGGCTTCAACGTGGATCTGGACGTGGTTGACTGGGCGACGTTAACGGAGCGCCGCAACAATCCGGAGCTGTGGGACATCTACATCACCCACTCGCCCTTCCTGCCGGAGCCGGCGTTGACAAGCCTTTACTCGCCGACCTCGCGTATCGGCTGGATTGACGAGGAGAAAGACGCGGTCTTGAACGAGTTCGTCTCGGAGACCGATCCGGACCGTCGGGTTGAGCTGTTCTCCGAACTGCAGCGTCTCGTTTATGAGCAAGTGCCGTTCTACAAGGTCGGCGGCTTCAACGCTCTGATGGCGCAGTCTTCGGACTTGCACGGCATCACGCCAACGCCGTGGCCGTACTTCTGGAACGCCTATCTGGAAGAGTGATCGGACGGTGACTGCCTCGCTACGCGTGGGGCAGTCACCCTCTCTCGATTGACAGAAGGCGCGGTGTTGACCGCTCGCGCTGCGCTATGATGCTGCGTCAGGCTTAAGGCTGGGACACTTGCTTCGCTACATCCTCAATCGCGTCCTTGGGATGATCATCGTACTGGCCATTGTGGTAACAGTGGTCTTCGTGATCGTCCGCTTGGCGCCCGGCGACCCGGCGGCGCTGATGCTAGGCCCAGATGCCATGCCCGAGGACGTGGTGGAATTACGCGCGCGTCTAGGGCTCGATCAGCCAATCATCGCCCAGTTCCTGCGCTTCTTCGGTCAGATCGCAACGGGAGATTTCGGCGAGTCGATCTTCTTCGACCTGCCGGTGCTGGAGGTGATTGGCCAGCGCGCCGAGCCGACGATTTTCCTGACCCTGTTCTCCATCCTGATCGCGACCTCGATCGCCGTGCCGATTGGCATCGTCTCGGCCTATTATCGCGGTGGTCTGTTCGATCAAGGCTCGATCTCAGGCGCCATGCTGGCGGCCTCGATCCCGTCCTTCTGGATGGGGCTGATCCTGCAGCAGTATCTGGCGACCGACGCGGGCTGGTTCCCGGTCTCCGGCTATGGCGGGCCGGACGCGAATTTCGCAGCCCGAATGGGCCATCTGATCCTGCCCTCGATCGTGTTGGGCATCGTCAATTCGGCGCTGATCATCCGCTTTACCCGCGCCTCCATGCTGGACGTGCTGTCGGACGATTACGTCCGCACAGCACGGTCGAAGGGCATGTCCGAGCGGCGGGTCGTGCTGCGCCATGCCTTCAAAAATGCCTTGATCCCGGTGGTGACGGTCATCGGCCTTACCTTCGCGCTGTTGATCTCAGGCGCGGTTGTGACTGAGCGCGTGTTCAATCTGCCCGGCATCGGTTCGCTTGTCGTTGGCGCGGTCCTCAGGCGTGACTATCCGGTCATTCAGGGTACCTTGCTGGTCGTGGCGGGGCTCTATGTCGTGATCAACTTCCTAATCGACATGGTCTATCTAGCGATCGACCCGCGGGTGAGGTACTGAGCCATGGCCGCGACCGTCTCTGCCGCCATGCAGGTGAGCCTGTGGCAGGTGCTGATCCAGCGCCGCTC
>JBCCER010000417.1:0-1824 GCA_039030175.1 Pseudomonadota bacterium | reverse complement strand
GTACCGAGTTGGTGAGTTTGACCGGATTCTCGGTGACACCAGCGCGCAGCGATCCGCCGGCCCCCGCCATGAACAGGACTGAGCAGACCGAAGGCTCGCAGTTTTCGGCGATCCGATCGACGGAGACTTGCAGCTCTGCGGGCAACGGAACCGGCTGCGGCTCCAAATTCTCGTCCAGTTCGAAGTAGGCGTGCTGCTCGCCGGTCGTCGACACCATCAGCAATCGCAGCCCCTCCCAGGCCACCTTCTCGTCCGCCGGTCTCAGAATAGTTAGCGGATCCTCCACATCGGTCCCGCCCCAGCCGGTACCGGGTTCGGCGACTTGAAAATAGCGGCCAGGTGTGGACTTGCGACCCTCCACCCGAATGCCCGTGGGTGGTACGTTCAGCATCCTGCCAGCCTGATGCTCCGACAAGACGCCGGTGATGTGGTCGTCGACGACGATTACCTCGTCGACTTTCTGCGCCCATTGCGAGGCGAACATGCCGATGGCGGCCGACCCGCAGCCGACCCGCATCAGTTTTTCCGCAACGCCGTTCACGATGGGCGCCTTGCCGGCCTGCACGACCACCGTCGCACCATCGTCGATGGTCAATTCAACGGCCTCGCAATTGCACAGCTTTAAGAGCGTGTCGCAGGTGATCCGGCCTTCTTTCTTCGTGCCGCCGGTCAGATGCTCCACCCCGCCGAGCGACAGCATTTTGGAGCCGTATTCGCTGGTCATGACATGACCGATGGGCTCCCCCTGGCAGCGCACGATCGCGCGTTCGTGGCCGATGAACCGGTCGGTGTCGATTTTCACCTTCACGCCGCAATAGCTGAAGATGGCCTCGGTCACGACGGTGACCATGTCGGCGTCGTTCACCGTCTGGCTGACGATGAAGGGGGCGGGTTTGTAGTCCGGATAGGTCGTCCCGGCCCCTACGGCGGTGATGAAGGGGCGGTTGCCCTGGACGAGGTCGCCATCCCAATCTTGGCCGTCGGTATCCCTCAGAAACGGGACGGCCTTCACGCCGCTATCGATGGAGTTCTCGATGATCGTCAGCGGGTCGAGCCGCACTAACTCGCCGCCATGGTTGGCGTACCGATCGCACGCGCCCGAGCGGCCCTCGGCGATGTAGCAGAGCACCGGGCAGGCATCGCAGCGGATTTTCTCCGAGCGGGTGGCTGGGGCATCAGGCATTGTTCTTCTCTTTGATCGCAGCCCGAAGTTTGGAGGGCGTTACCGGGACGGAATACATCCGAACCCCGGTAGCGTGCTTGATTGCGTTGAGCAGCGCCGGCGCCGTCGGGATCAGCACATGCTCGCCCAGGCCCTTGGCCCCGTAGGGTCCGTGGGCGTCGGGCACTTCGAGAATATGCGTTTCGATCGGTGGGATGTCGCCAATTGTGGGGATCAGATAATCGTGCAGATTCTCGGTGCGGCCGGGGATGTATTCTTCCATCAACGCCATGCCCAGCCCTTGGGCGATGCCGCCATGAACCTGTCCCTCGACCAACATCGGGTTGATCGCCTTGCCGACATCATGGGCCGCCACGAATCTGATCGGTTTGACCGTGCCCAGCGCCTCATCCACTTCGACCACGGCCAGTTGGGCGGCATAGCCGAACTGGGCGTACGGCGCGCCTTGGCCGTTTTCATCGAGCGGCTTGGTCGGCGGATCGTAGGTTTCCTCCGCGCGAAAGACATAGCCTTCGTCATCCGCAGCCATCTTCGAGACGTCGATCTCGTGTTCCGAACCCTCGTCCGACACCAGGATGCATCCATCGACAAATGTGAGGTCGGCGGCTTCGGAGACGTTGACATGGCGCAGGATGCTAGCC
>JBCCER010000416.1:0-1827 GCA_039030175.1 Pseudomonadota bacterium | reverse complement strand
CAGACCGAAGCGCTGATGCATGGCAAGGATGCCGATACGGTTCGGGCGGAACTGGTGACCCAGGGTCTCGATGATGCGGCCATCGAAAAACTACTGCCGCACAAGCTTTTCTCAGGCAACCGGCCGACGAACTCGATCATGGTTCCTGAGATCGACCCCTACCATCTGGGCATGCTGATCGCGCTCTATGAGCACAAGATCTTTGTCCAGGGCATCGTCTGGAACATCAACAGCTTCGACCAATGGGGCGTTGAGCTTGGCAAGCAACTCGCCAAGACCATTTTGCCCGAGCTAGATGACGATCAGCCGATCGACACCCACGACTCATCGACCAACGGTTTGGCGCTCTACTACAAGCAAAACCGATAGGTGGCGTTAGACGTCAGGGTTGGATGGCGGCGCGGAGGCCTGCGCTGCCGGCCGACGCCGCGCCAGGTCTTCCAAAACCTGTGCGGTCCGCTTTGTCTGCACTCTGATATCGATCAGCAGGAAGATTACGCCAAACGTGATTACACCGGCGACTAGGCCGCAAAGGCCGCCGATGACGGCACCAATGGCAGGATCTATGGCTACACCGGCAACGCTCTGCGCGGCCAGGAATTGCTCGTAAACGTAGCCAATATAGGCACCTGTCGCGATCATAAGGATGAACCCGACGACGGCGACGATCTGCAACAGCCCGATGATCAAAGTGCGCATCTTTTCCTCGTAGAGCGATTCGGCTGACGGCGCGATCATGGCCCCGTGGCCCGCCTCGGCCAAGAGTTTTTGCACTCGGCTTAGTAGCAATGACCACTATCGGGTGGCCGGTCGACCCACGATTGGGTACAATATCTAGATGCTAGCAGCTTATGAAACCCCAACATCGTCCGCGTCGACCGCAATTCGGCGCCTGCCGACAGTTCTGGTAAATCAGATCGCGGCTGGCGAGGTTGTCGAGCGACCCTCGGCCGTGGTGAAGGAATTGGTTGAGAACGCGCTCGATGCCGGTGCGACTCGGATTGACGTCACATTGCGCGATGGTGGTCGTAGCTTCATCTCGGTCGCCGACGACGGGCATGGCATGTCGCCTAACGAGCTTGTCCTGGCGGTTGAACGCCACGCCACCTCCAAATTGCCGGGCGACGATCTACAAACCATCAGCAACCTCGGCTTTCGCGGCGAGGCCTTGCCGTCGATCGGCGCGGTTAGTCGGCTCACACTGATATCGCGCGCCGCAGGGGCTTCCGAGGCCTGGCAGTTGTCGGTCGAAGGTGGTGCGGTGGGTGAACCGACGCCGGCGGCGTTGGCCAAGGGGACACGTCTGGAGGTCCGCGACCTATTCTACGCCACGCCGGCACGGCTGAAATTCCTCAAGACCGAGCGCAGCGAACAGGCAGCTTGCATCGATGTGGTCAACCGGCTGGCGATGGCCCACCCTCTGGTTGCGTTCAGCGTCCAGGACGACAAGCGCCGCCCGGTGCAGTTGAATGCGGGGCAGGGCGATCTGCTGGACGCTCGGCTCAGCCGACTTTCCGCCATTCTGGGCCGCGACTTTGCTGACAATGCCTTACCCGTGGCCGCCGAGCGACAGGGCATCACGCTCGACGGCTATGCCGCGCTGCCGACCCTAAACAGGGCCAACAGCCTGTCTCAATATCTGTTCGTGAACGGTCGGCCGGTACGCGACAAGCTGCTGCTCGGTGCGCTGCGCGGTGCTTACGCCGATTTCCTGGCCCGCGATCGGTTTCCGATGGTCGCGCTTTTCCTGTCTCTGCCCCAAGATCAGGTAGACGTAAACGTCCACCCGGCCAAATCCGAGGTTCGGTTTCGCGACCCCGGTCTTGT
>JBCCER010000415.1:0-1878 GCA_039030175.1 Pseudomonadota bacterium | reverse complement strand
TGAGGCGATCGACCCCTACCTATATAGCTGCGGGGACCTGCTGGCTGCCGCGGGCGCTGAACCCGGCAGTCCTCAGAACACGCTTGGCAACATGATGGTGCTCTGGAGCGTCGGCTACATGTACGGCCGGCTGAGTTCAATTGACGGCACGACCGTCACAGGCGAAAATTTTGACCTTGTCCGAGACGATATGGTCGGCGCGCTCACCAGCATCTGCCCGAATGTTCCAGACATGCCAATCGCCGAATTCGCTTCGAACCTGGCAAACGACTTCGAACGCGCGCTTAGCGGAAACTAGGCCGCCGCGCGGCCAGATTTGCTCACTTCAGACTGACGCCAAGGCCGACTCGACCGCTTCCAGCGCTGCAGCCGCCTTGGCCCCGTCCGGGCCACCGGCCTGGGCCATGTCGGGCCGACCGCCGCCGCCCTTACCGCCCATGGCTAGGGCCGCAGCTCGGACGAGATCAACAGCATTCACTTGATCCTTCAAATCGTCAGTAACGCCGACGACGACCGATCCCTTGCCGTCATTGACCGCGACTAATGCGACAACGCCCGACCCAAGCTCCTTCTTCAGCGCATCGGCCATGGGTTTGAGTTCCTTGGCCGGCATGCCGTCGAGCAACCTTCCGGCTAGCGCCACCCCATTGACCGTCTTAGTGGCCGACTGATCCGATCGGCCGCCGCTGGCAATTTGCCGGCGCAGATCGCTGACTTCGCGTTCCAGGCGCCGACGCTCTTCGACCATGGCGGCGACCCGGGCTGGCAGGTCGGCTGGCACGGCTTTGGCCGCGGAGGCGGCTGAACGCAGCAACTCCCCTTGACCAGACAGATGGTCGAGCGCGGCTTGCCCCGTTAGCGCTTCGACCCGCCGAATGCCGGCTGCAACGGCGGATTCACCGACGATTGCAAACGTTCCGATGTCGCCAGTGCGCCCGACATGAATGCCGCCGCACAGTTCCATGGAGTAGGCCTTATTCCCGTCATGCCCCATGGTCACAACCCGGACAACCTCACCATACTTTTCGCCAAACAAGGCCATGGCCCCGGCGGCCACGGCATCGTCGGGAGACATCAGCCGGGTTTCTACCGGATCGTTCTGGCGAACGCGGGCATTCACTTCTGCCTGCACGCTGAGGATATCCTCGGCGGTTAGCGGGCGCGGTTGGCTGATGTCGAACCGCAGCCGGTCCGGTGCTACCAACGAGCCTTTCTGCGTAACGTGATCGCCTAAACGACGCCTTAGCGCCTCGTGCAGCAGGTGTGTCGCCGAATGGTTCGCGCTGATCATCGAACGCCGGTCAAGATCGACGCGCATATCGACGACGGTACCGACCGAAAGGGGGCCTTTGTTTAGCCTACCTATGTGAACCCACAGATCGCCGGCACGCTTTTGCGTGTCTTCGACGACGAACTGTGCGCCATCGGCCGTAAACAGAACGCCCTTATCGCCAACCTGGCCACCGGACTCCGCATAGAACGGCGTCTGGTTGGTGACCAGCGACGCATCTGTTCCCGCTTGCAGATCGCTCACCGGTGCACCGTCGACGATAAGTGCCTGGATCGTTGCCTCGGCCATACCAGCCTCGTAGCCGAGAAACTCCGTCGCGCCGTGCTGATCCTTCAGTTCAAGCCACAGCCGGTCGGTTGCCGCCTCGCCCGAACCCGCCCAGCTCTTTCTTGCCTCCTCGCGCTGGCGCTCCATGGCCTCGTCGAAGCCATCCGTATCCACGGTTTTGCCTTCGGCGCGGAGAACATCTTCCGTGAGGTCCAGCGGGAATCCGTAAGTGTCGTAAAGCTTAAAGGCAACGTCGCCAGGCAGCGCACCGCCATCGGCGATCCGCTCCGAGGCGTCGCTGAGCAATTTGAGGCCACGGT
>JBCCER010000414.1:0-1938 GCA_039030175.1 Pseudomonadota bacterium | reverse complement strand
CCCAGCGTTGCGCGCACGCCCGGCATCTTGTTGGCAGCGACCGTTACTCCCGCGCCGCTGCCGCATAGTAGCACGCCTTTGGTGACAAACCCGCTGGCAAGCGCCTCGCCGACCAGTTTGGCGAAGACCGGATAATCGTCCCGCGGATTGTTCAGGTCAGTGCCGAGGATCACAGGCTTGTGACCAGCCTGCCGAACAACCTCCGCGACATCGTCCCGAATGACGGCACCGGCATGGTCTGCGGCAATGGCGACCCGCACGGTGCTAGCCTTTGCCGAGCAACTTGGCCACCCGGTCGGCAATCGCCTCGGCTGTAAATCCAAGTTCGCGATAGACCGTCGGGCCAGGGGCCGATGCGCCAAAACGTGTCAGACCCAAAACATCATCGGCAAACTCATGCCAGCCAAGTGGCGACGCTGCCTCGATCGCCAGGATCGGCGGATCGGGTGGCAAAATCTTGTCCCTGTCGGCATCCGATTGTTCGCGAAAGATCTCCATGCTGGGCATCGAGACAACGCGCGCCGCGATACCGCGGTCCGCCAAAAGATCGCGCGCCTCCAAGGCGAGACTGACTTCCGATCCGGTCGACAACAACACCGCTTCGTCGCCGGCCGCGACGATGCTAGCCCCCGCCCCGACATTCAGGACAGCCGAGTCGAGGGTCGGCAAGCCCTGGCGAGATAGAATGATCGCACTCGGCCCTTCGAACGCGATCGCCGCAGCCCAGGCTTGCGCGCTTTCGTTGGCGTCGGCAGGGCGGAAGACCCGTAGCCCCGGCATCGCACGTAGACTGGCCAGATGCTCGACCGGTTGATGGGTGGGTCCGTCTTCGCCGAGGCCGATCGAGTCATGCGTGAACACGAAAACGACGGGCAGTCCCATGAGCGCCGCCAACCGTACCGGCTCGACCATATAGTCCTTGAAGGAGAAGAACGTCGAACAGAAGGGGCGGAAGCCGCCATGGGCCGCCATGCCGTTGCAAATGGATCCCATCGCATGCTCGCGTATGCCGAAAAAGATGTTTCGGCCTGACCACTCCCCGGCATTGAGATTGCCCGACCCATCAATCGCCGTATGGGTCGAACTCAGTACGTCGGCCGCGCCCCCGACAAATTCGGGAATCTTGATGCCGAAAGCATTCAGTGCTTTGCCGCCCGACACACGCGTCGCGACCTTAGTGCCGGTTTCGAACACCGGCGTCGCGTCACGCCAATCTGCAGGCAACTGCCCCGCCATGACGCGAGAGAATTCAGCCGCCTGGGCCGGATGATCGGCGCCGTAACGCTCAAACGTCTCTTGCCAGGCCGCATGAGTCGATGCCCGTTCAGCCACTTGGGTGCGCCAGCGATCGTATACTGCGTCCGGCACTTCAAACGGTGCATATGGCCAATTCAGGGTTTCTCGCGTCTTGGCGACATTCTCCTCGCCGAGCGGCGATCCGTGAGCTTTCGCCGTGTCCTGAACGGGGGAACCATAACCGATATGGCTGTGAACCACGACCAAACTTGGCCGCGTGGTTTCGGCCTTAGCCTCCTCGATTGCCCGATCGATTTGGCCCAACTCGTTGACATTGTCGACGGTAGCAACATGCCAGCCATAGGCGCGGAATCGCTCAGCGACATTCTCGCTAAATTCCACGTCCGCAGCGCCGTCGAGTGTGACATGGTTGGAATCGAAGAAGACTGTCAGCTTGTCGAGCCCGAGGTGAAGACGCCCTGCGAGCGAGGCTGCCTCGCTGGTCACGCCCTCCATCATGTCGCCTTCGCCGCAGAAGGCCCATGTCCGGTGATCGACGATGGTCGTGCCTTCTTCATTAAACTGGGCGGCCAGCATCTTTTCCGCCATGGCCATGCCGATCGCATTGGCAAAGCCCTGTCCAAGGGGACCGGTCGTGATCTCAACGCCGGGCGTTTCGCCGCGCTCTGGATGGCCTGGGGT
>JBCCER010000413.1:0-1959 GCA_039030175.1 Pseudomonadota bacterium | reverse complement strand
GTCGACGGGTCGACCTCGGCCGCGCCCAAATCGTGCAATGTCCAAGCAAACAAGGACTCAAGCCGGGCAAACTCTTCCGCCGCGTCGTCGCCAGCGGCGCCAGACAGGACGTAGTAGTTTTCCTCAGCCCATTGCTGAACGTCGTCGCTGGCAATGGCCTGGGCGAAGGCATCGCTAAGGCTGGACTTCACATCGTCCGGCGCATCTGCGCTGACTGCCAGGCCGATGGCCTGCGAGATCGGCAGATATTCGGTGAGTTGCGGATACTCGTCGAACGCCGACGGAATCACGCCGACATCCGCCAGCTCGAACGGCTCTGGCGTCAGCATGGCCAACGGCCGTAAGGCGCCGCTGCGCAGCAACTGCTGCTGTTCTGCAAGCGAGGTTACGACGACCTCGACCTCGCCGGTCATCGCCGCATTCTGGGCCGGGGCGGAACCGGGATAGGGCACGAAGGACAGGGCCGCGCCGGTGCCGTCAACCAAAGCCAGTAGGTTCAGATGGTGGATCGACCCGGCGCCGCTGGCGGAGGCCAGGATAGTGTCTGGATTGGCTTCGGCCGCTGCGATCAACTCGCCCAAGGTCTGATAGGGCGCGTCTGCATTCACCGAGATCAGGTCAGGCGACCCGCCGATGATGAACGGATACCAAACGTCCATCCGCTGGTCCCAACCGCCCTGAACGCCAGCGGTGACAACGCTTTCGGACAAGCCGACCAGCGTATAGCCGTCTGCATCCTGGCCGTGGACATAGTTCATGCCCTGCGAACCCGCGACGCCGCCGGGCCGGTTGGTGACATTGATGTTAACGCCAAGCGCATCGGCCATCGCAGCGGACACGACGCGGTTGCTGACATCGGTGCCGCCGCCAGCGGACCACACGACGACATTGGTGATATCCCGCGCGGGATAGTCCTGAGCGGTCGCCGTTGCCGCCGTGATGGCGAGAGCGGAGACGCAGCTGGCAAAAATCAAACGGTTCATGGGCACAAACCTCCCGTGGTTCTTCAGTTTCCGGACTTTGACGAGCCTTCGGGGCGGGCCGGATTGTCTCCGCCGTAACGATGAAAGCTGTTTTGTGTGCGACATCGTATACGTTATTGCATCCGTGTCAACGAGAATGTATACGTTAAGAAATGCGTTATGTTCTGTTCTCGCTGGATAAGGCGCGGATGAACAGAATGGAACTGGCCGGATCGCACCGGTCTGAATGGATGGGGAGGCATCAGTAGTGGGCGCAGCGGCTCCACTCGTGGATCTGGAGACGATCACGTTCGTCGGACGGGGCCTAAACCGACCGGAATGTGTCGTCTGCGATGCCGATGGTGTGCTGCACGTCTCCGACTGGCGCGGGGGTGTGACCAAGATCGCGCCCGACGGCAGCCAGACCTCGATCCTCACTACAGATGTCGAGCTTCGGCCCAATGGTGTCTGGCTCGAGCCGGATGGCAGCTATCTGATCGCCCATCTAGGGGCTGACACAGGCGGCATTTTCCGTCTGAATCCGGACGGCACGTGCACCCCGGTCCTCACGGAACTCAATGGCGAGCCGCTCCCGCCATCCAACTACGCCCTTCGCGATGGTAAGGGGCGCATCTGGCTAACGGTCAGCACACACCACCGCCCGCGCGCTGACGCCTATCGAGGCGATATTGCGGACGGTTTCGTCGTCCTGATCGACGATGCAGGCGCCCGGATAGCTGGGGACGGCCTCATTTATCCAAACGAATGCCGGTGCTCGGACGACGGACAGTATCTGTTCGTCAACGAAACGTTCGGTAGGCGGCTAAGCCGATTTGCCATTTGCGACGATGGCTCGCTCGCCGACCGCCAGACGATCGCGACATTTGGGCGAGGCGACTTCCCCGACGGTCTAACCGCCGATGGCAATGATGGCTGGCTGGTGACCACTGCGGTCAGCAACAAGGTCCTGCATGTCGATCAGGGCGGCGACCAGACG
>JBCCER010000412.1:0-1990 GCA_039030175.1 Pseudomonadota bacterium | reverse complement strand
GGGCCAACGGTCTAACTAGTAGCACGACGACGACGGCCGTCAGGATGGCTGCCAAGATCCAGAACAGCATGGGCGTTCAGGCGCCCTCGCTGCCAGACGGTCGGTTCAATATCCGGTTGACCGCTTCGCGTTCCTCCGGCGTTAGCGGATCTGGCTCAGGTTTCTGCGATCGACGGCGCATGCTCCAAACGACGCCAGATACGCCGATCAGAAGAACGAGGCCCGGACCAAACCAGAGGAAATAGGTGCTAGGGCGAAAGGGCGGTCGCAGGAGGACATAATCGCCATAGCGATCGACCAGAAAAGTCAGCACCTGTTCGTCGCTGTCGCCGGCCACAAGCCGTTCCCGAATTGCGCGACGCATATCGGCGGCGATTTGTGCCGGGCTGTCGTCGATTGACTGATTCTGACAGACCACGCAGCGCACTTCCAGCGACAGCGCCCGGGCGCGCGCCTCCAGCGCCGGATCGTCCAGAACTTCCTCCGGCTCAACGGCAAAAGCCGGCAGCGTCAAGACGAGCAACAGGGTCAGCACCAGCCTAATCATTGGGCCAAAGAGGCCAGCAATGGCCTGAAATCTCTATCCACGATCGCCGGCGTCAGTGGGCCGGCAAAGCGATAGCGGATGCGGCCCTCACCATCGATCACGAAGGTTTCCGGCACGCCGGTGATGCCCCAATCGATCCCAGCGCGACCTTCTCGATCCAGCCCGACGCGGTCGAACGGATCGCCATGTTGGGCAAGCCAGGCAGCCGCGTCAGCCGGATCGTCGCGATAGTTAATCGCATGAATGGTGATGCCTTCGTCGGCCAGCGATGTCAGCAAGGGGTGCTCGGCCAAACATGGCGCACACCAGCTGGCGAAGACGTTCAGCAAGATCGGCTCACCCGTTGCGAGATCGGCCGTGGTTAGTCCGGCAACGCCCGCCGCCCGACCCATCACAGGCGGCAAGTCGGTCTCGGGCGCCGGCCGGTCGAGCAGCGCCGACGGCAAGTCCGATGGATCGCGCGCTTGAAGCATGGGCACGGCCATCCATACCGCCAGCACGGCGAAGACAATCAACGGCACAAGGAAGACAAGGCGACGCATCAATCTACTCGGCCGGCTGAAGACTGGCCGCAACCTTCGCCTTGCGCGGCGCGCCGACGCGCAGCCGTCGGTCGGTTAGGCTGACTAGACCACCCAGCACCATCACCACGGCGCCGACCCAGATCCACGGCACCAGCGGATGGTGCCAGGCGCGGATGACCCAACTGCCATCTCCTCTTGGATCGCCCAGCGCAACGTAAAGATCGGCGACCCAGTTGGTCACGATGGCGGCCTCCGTCGTCGGCATTTGCGCAACCGGGTACCAGCGCCGCTCCGGCAGCAACTCTCGCTGTTGGCCGTTCGCATCGGCAATCAGGCGTCCACGGTCGGCAATGTAGTTGGCACCTTCGACCGAGGCGACTCCCTCGAAGGTCAGCGCGTAGCCAGCGATCTCGACCGAGTCACCGGGCGCCATCACCTGGACCGTCTCGCTGCGGAACTCGCTCGCGCCCACCATGCCCAAAATCGCAATACCAAGACCGGCATGAGACAGGGTGAGGCCGAACGCGCTGCGCGGTAGGCCGACAAGCCGCTGCCAGCTTGCCGAGACAGGAATGCGGAACAGTCGAATACGTTCAGTCAGTTCAGTCAGCGCGCCGAGCACAAGCCACACCCCCATGGCGACGCCCAGAACTGCCATTACCGGCCCGCCGATCCATAGCCAGACCACCCCCAACGCGATGACGACTGTGATCAGGGCGGCAAATCGAAGGCGAGCCAGGGCACCTGCCAGATCGGCACGCTTCCAGGCAAGCAATGGGCCGATCGACATCACCGCCACTAAGGGCACCGCCAGAGGTACGAAAACCGCGTTGAAAAAGGGTGGGCCGACGGAGACCAACCCGCCGCCTGCCGCTTCGAGCAAGAGTGGATAGAGCGTTCCGACCAGCACGGTCAGGGT
>JBCCER010000411.1:0-1999 GCA_039030175.1 Pseudomonadota bacterium | reverse complement strand
GATCGCCATGCCTGGCGGCGATGTGCGCGAGCCGATCGTCGATGTCGACGATATCGCCGATGTCGCGGTCGCCGCCCTTACCGAGGACGGGCATTCGGGCCAGCTCTACGAGGTCACCGGCCCGCGCCTGATGACGTTTGCTGACATGGCAGCAGAGCTGGGCGCCGTCACCGGCCGGCAGATCAAACATGTGCCCATCTCGTTTGAAGACTTTCATGCCGGCCTGGTTCAGATCGGTGGCGAGTTCATCGCCGATGTCTTCACAGCAATCGCGCGCGAGACCTTGGATGGCCGCAACGCCCATCTGACGGACGGGGTTCAGCGCGCCCTCGGCCGTCCGCCCCGCGACTTCACCGACTTTGCCCGCGCCGCCGCCGCCGCTGGCGCCTGGCCTGTCGCCGCCTAGCGTCCGGCGAAACGTGAAGAGGAGGACCGAACGATGCCCCTTTGGCTAGTGCTGCTCAGCCAATTCTCGATCCTGGCCTACGCCGCGCTGGGCGGCGTGTTCCTGGCCTTTTCAGACTTCCTCATGCGGGCGCTGCGGTTGACCAGCGGCGCCGGCGGGGCCGAGGCGATGCAGGCCATCAACCGCGAGGTATTTCGCTACGTCTTCATGACCCTGTTCATCGGCATGGTGCCCGTCTCTCTAATCCTGGCCGTCGGCGGGATCTTGACGGCGGCCGATCCGATCCCGTTTGTCGTGGCCGCAGCACTCTACGTCATCGGCGTTTTCGGCTTTACGGCTGCGCGCAACGTGCCGATGAACAACGCGCTGGCGAAGCTCGACGCCGCCTCGCCGGACGGTCAAAGCTACTGGACCGGTACATACCTGCCGAAATGGACCTTCTGGAATTCAGTCCGCACGGTCGCCTGCCTTGCCGCCGCCATCGCCCTCCTCTACGGCATCGCGCCTTCCCCATAACCGTGAGCGCCAATCGACAGGCCGTTGGCTTCCTCCCACCAACGGCTTGACTGTTCGCTACACTGTGGTAATTTCTAAGTAACGGTAACTTAGAAATTACCCCGCAACCCTGCCCCCCGTGTCCACCCAGCATCCGCAATTCCGGCATGAGCAAACCCAGGCGCTTGACGCGCTGGGCAACCCGTTGCGGCGCAAGATCATGGAGCTGCTGGCCGCCAAACCGCACAATGTGGGGGAACTGGCCCAGCTGCTGCCCGTGAGCCGCCCGGCCGTCTCCAAACATCTACAGGTGCTGGGCGAGGCTGGGCTGGTGACGCATCGGGCCAGTGGCGCCAGTAATGTCTACAGCCTGGAAGCGGCCGGCTTTGAAAACGCGCGCAATTGGCTCGATGGGTTTTGGAACGAAGCCTTGGGCCGCTTTCGAATGGTCGCTGAAAATCTGCCGTCCAACGACCCCGAACAAAGATCCTGACGATGGGCCGCCCCAATGAATGAGCCTCTGAAGAAGTCCATACGGGTCAGATGCCCCGTCGCCCATGCATTCGCGGTCTTTACCGGACAGGTCGATCTTTGGTGGCCCCGTGGCCATAGGCGGTTCGACGACAGCAAGTTGCGACTAGACCCAGTCATCGGCGGCCGGTTCATAGAGCGTGCCGCCGACGGTCAGGAGGCGCAATTGGGCGAAGTGGTTACCTGCGATCCGCCCAACGCCATCGCCTACACCTGGAACCCTGGTCGCGGCGCCGGCCCTACCTTGGTCAGCGTCAGTTTCGCTGCCGACAGTGAAGGGACACTAGTCGAGGTCCTGCATTCAGAGGGCGAAAGCGAGCTTGCCGATCTATGGGGCGAGCGGGTCGCCCTGTTCACGCGAGGCTGGGACTTGATCCTGCCCGCCTTCGCCGCCTTCGCCGCCTTTGCCGAAGGCGGCGACGCGACCTAGTGCCACCCCTCATCACCCATCCGACACCAAATCTGAATTCAGGAGCCAACCATGGAACTGAACTTTGCTGACTTGAACTGGATCGCCATCATCGTCTGCGTGGTGGTCGGCCAGGTCTTTTTGACCGTGTGGTTCCT
>JBCCER010000410.1:0-2001 GCA_039030175.1 Pseudomonadota bacterium | reverse complement strand
CCCGGTTCTGTTCGGCCAACGCTTCATCGCGCCGGTCGTTCGCGACTATCTGGATACCTACCCCCAAGTGACGGCTGAGATGATGCTTGTGGACCGAATCGTCGATCTCATCGATGAGGGGTTGGACGTCGCCGTGCGTATCGGAGATTTGCCCGACTCCAGCCTGACCGCGACCAGCGTCGGCAATCTGCGGCTGGTCACTGTCGCTGCCCCCGAATATCTTGCGAAGTTAGGAATGCCGAGCGAGCCTGCGGAACTCAGCCACCACCGCATCATTTTGCCGGTCGGCGCCACAGGGCTGCGCGACTGGCGGTTTGTCACGGCGAGCGACAGCCAGACCTTACGCCTTCAGCCGGCGCTGACCGTGAACACGATGATCGCCGCCATCGACGCTGCGTCCGCGGGCTGGGGGATCACGCGCGCAATCTCCTATCAGGTTGCAGACGAACTCGCCTCGGGCGCGTTGGTCGAGATCCTTGCCGAGTGGGACGACCGCTCATTGCCGATCCATTTGGTCCATTCCGAGGGGCGGCGCGCAACGGCCAAGATCCGCGCCTTCGTCGACATGGCCGCGACGGTCTTGCGGCGAGATTCGGCCCGTCTGTCCGCCCGCTGAGTGCCACTGACCCTTTCGGCGGTATGGCGTCTCGCCCCAGGCCGGTTGGCGCAGGATCGACAATCACCGATCGCGTCAGGTTTGTTCTAATCCCAGGTACGGTTTAGGCTGAAATGGCTCGCCGGCCGTTTTGGGTTTCCAAGACAAGCAGCCCGTCCGACGTGGCGCGCAGGGGCAGCGGATCGCACACCCTGCCAATGAAACTGCCGTTCGACGCCGTGTGCTCAAAGGCCATCAGCGCTGGGCCATCCTCCAACATCAAAACCTTTCCGGAGTACCGATAGGGCGGCTCCGCGCCGTCCAGAAACGGCAAGGGTGCGATCTGCCATGGCCCGCTCGGGCGATCGGCAATCAGATAATGGGTGCCGGTATGCGGTCGCACCGGCGAGCCGGCGATGCTGGCGCGCGACCAATGCTCTGCGCCTACGGAGAAAATGCAGTACCACTTTCCCTGATAGGGAAAAACTTGGGGCACCTCTAACTGTCCAAATCCGCCGACAAAGATGGGCGGTTCCAAACGCCATTCGGTGAGGTTTTTTGAGCGCGCGAATCCGATGGCGCCTCCAGCATTGGGCTCGGCAATATCGGGTGCCCTGCCGGTAAAGTACATCACCCAGCCATCGCCCTCCGGGTCGCGCATGACCCAAGGGTCGCGCATGGCGCGATCGTGCCAGTGGCCGGGCTTGTGCTCCTCATACCAACGCTCGTCGATATCGAGAATCAACCCGTCTCCGACACGCTGCCAATTGTGCATGTCGGTGCTTGTCGCATGGCCGATTCGCTGCTTCAGCCCGTGCTCGGCCCGAGAAGACCCGGTGTAGAAAAGATGCCAAAGTCCGTCGTCATCCTGGACGACAGAGCCGGTCCAAGTGGACTTATCGTCCCAAGCCGGTATCGGTGCGGGCTGAAAGCAGGTGCCCAACTGTCTCCATGTCCGCAAATCTTGCGAGACAGCGTGCCCGTAGCTGACATTCCAGTGCCGCAACTCAGGATCTTTGAGGCTCTTGTCCGCTTGGAGAAAGTAGGCGTGCCAATCGCGACCGTTCCGCGCCAGCCAGAAATCCCAGATCCATTTGTCGTCAAGCGCCAGCATCGGTTGTCTCCCGCTTGGCTTTGCTAAGATTGAGCACCGTAGCCCGCTCCACGACGTTTCCCGACACCAAGGTGGGGGCGTCTGCCTTGTCCAACGGACCGCGTGCACCGAACAGTCGATCGACTGCAACCCGTCCCATCTCTCGATAGGGCAAGGTGACGGTTGTCAGGGGACGCTTAAGATACTTCACCAGATTCTCGTCATTGTCATAGCCTGCTACCGAAATGTCTTCTGGGATGCGGAGGCCCATCTGTTCCAACATCTCCATGCCGCGCATGGCCATCAAATCATT
>JBCCER010000409.1:0-2002 GCA_039030175.1 Pseudomonadota bacterium | reverse complement strand
TGACAATGACAATGACAACGGCAATAGGGAAAATATCATGATGGACCGACGAATGATCAACCGCATGCTGACGGACAAACGGACCACAAGGCGCGACTTTATGGTCGGCGCAACAGCGCTCGGCCTCACCGCCTCCGCCGCATCGGGTCTCTGGACCTCGGCGATGGCCTCAACGCCGAAGCGCGGTGGTCATGCCAAGTTCGGCCTTCTTGGCGGGAATACCTCTGACAGCCTCGATGGCGCAACCTATCTCGACACGGTGATGATCTGCGTCGCCCGCGCCTGCCGCGACAGCCTTGTCGAGGTCGGCCAGGACAACACGGCTCAACCCGGCCTGGCGGAAAGCTGGGAAGCGTCGTCCGACGCCAAAACCTGGCGCTTCAAGCTGCGTCCTGGGGTTGAGTTCTCGAACGGGAAGAGTCTGACGACCGAGGATGTGATCTCCTCGGTGAACACACACCGGGGCGATGACTCGAAGTCGGGGGCCAAGGGGGTCTTCGCGGGGATCGAGGATCTGAAGGCAGACGGTAACGTGATTGAATTCACGCTTGCCGACGGCAATGCCGATTTTCCGTTCCTGCTGACCGATTACCACTTGAACATCGTACCGACGGTCGATGGAAAGCCGGATGTGCTGTCGATGCACGGAACCGGCCTCTACCAGCTCGAGGAGTTCGAGCCGGGCATCCGGATCTCGATGAAACGCGCTCCGAATGCCTGGCAGCAGGATAAATTCGGGTTCTTCGACTCTGCCGAGGTGATCGTCATCTCTGACGGAACCGCACGGCAGAATGCGATCGTCACGCAGGCTGTCGATGCGATCAACCGGCCCGATTTGCGCACAATGGCGACGATCAAGCGCGCGCCCCATCTGGCCATTCAGGACGTCCCGTCGAATCTGATGTTCACGATGCCGATGCGCGTCGACGTCAAACCCTTCGACGACAATAACGTCCGCATGGCGATCAAGCACGGCATCGACCGTCAGGAGCTGCTGGACAAGATCCTCTTTGGGTATGGCTCGCTCGGCAATGACAACCCGATCGGGCCGGGCTTCAAGAACCATGCGCCGGATATCACGCAGAACACCTATGACCCGGACAAGGCCAAGTGGTACCTGCAGCAGTCGGGTCTCACCTCGGTCGACGTACCGCTCCATACCTCCGACACGGCCTTTGTCGGTGCGAATGACGCGGCCCAGCTTGTCACGTCGTCGCTCGGCAAGATTGGCGTCAATGTGAATGTGATCCGTGAGCCGGATGATGGCTATTGGTCGAATGTCTGGAACAACAAGCCGTGGTGCAACTGTTACTGGGGCTCACGTCCCGTCGAAGATATGATCCTGTCGATCCAGTATCTGTCTGACGCGCCCTGGAATGATATGGTCTCCAAGGACCCGCGTGTCGACGAGCTGATTATCGCGGCGCGCGCCGAGTTGGATGAGGCCAAGCGCCGGACGCAGTACCGGGAGGTCCAGGAGCTCGTCGCCGGCAACTTCGGCAACGTCGTGTGGGCGTTTGGCTCGGATGTCGCGGTTGTGAACAAGAAAATCGCCTTCAGCCAGATCGGCGGTGGCTGGGAAATGGATGGTGGCCACGCCATCAAACGCTGGTGGATGGCCTGACCGGTCAATAAGGAGCTGGAGCGAGGCGTGCCTCGCTCCGCTAACCGCGGTTTGCGCTGCGTGTGAACCGAGCTTGTCGCGGACCTCTGGGAAACGCGGGGGCGCGCGCGTTCCGTAGCGACGGGAGGCCTCGCCCGGCGGGTGGTTCACATATCGATCGTCCGGTAAGAGTGGCCTGGTCCGTGCAGCGGGGCCGGGCTCAGAAATGCCGCGCTCCGGCGATCCCTGATGCGTACCGTCGCCGCCCACCCGTTATCAGCGCGGCGGCTGTTCGGTCTCGGCCTCGGCCAGCAACCACCGGCGAAATGCGCCGCTTTGTGTAATGGGCTTTGCCTGTTCAGGCTCCACAGAGGCTTGGTTATTTGTTTTCGTAGTAGC
>JBCCER010000408.1:0-2056 GCA_039030175.1 Pseudomonadota bacterium | reverse complement strand
TTCAAGTGATGCGCAGGGGGCGAAGGGCCGGCGTTGTCACGACAGCCCAGTCGTCCAACCAAGAGGTGCTCGGCTTGATCGTCGGCGCTGCGGAGGCCGCCTGATGTCCGATCAAACCATACAGCCGTCATCGAACCTCGCGCCCCCTTCTTTCAAGGAGCGCATCGACCCCTACCTGGCGATTATCGGTCCGATGTCGATGATCTTGATGATCATCATCTTCATGGGCATCGCCGAACCGGCGCGCTATTTCCGCCCCTCCAATCTCAATCAAATCCTGCTGGACGCCGCACTCTATATGCCGATGGCCATGGCGATGACGTTCGTCATCACTCAGCGGGGCATTGATTTGTCAATCGGGTCCGTGGCCGCGCTTACCGGCATCATCATGGCCTTCCTCATCAAGCAGTACGGATTTCCGGCGTGGACCGGCGTCCTGATCGCGATTTCGATCGGCGCGTTTTTGGGGCTGGTGAATGGTCTGATCATCACCAAGCTGCGTGTTCCGGACCTGATTGGCACCTTGGCCATGGACTTGGTCTATCGCGGCTTTGCCTTGGTTTTAGCCAAGGGTTTGGTGCTGGCTCGCTTCCCGGATTTGATTACCGATATCGGCCGTGGCGAGCTCTCATGGTTCCTGCCGATCCCTGTGACGATCGGTATCGTCACGCTTCTAATCGGCTATTTCCTGCTGAAGCGAACGCGCTTTGGGCGCTACTCGATCGCCATTGGTTCAAACCAGGAAGCCGCCGAGATGACCGGCGTCGCCGTCGATCGCTATAAGGTCTACGCCTACATCCTGATGGGCGCGATGGCGGGTCTTGCCGGAGTGATGTTGACCGGCAAGCTAAATGCCATCCAGGCGACCTCGGCCCCATACTTCAACCTGCACGTTATCGCGGCCGTTGTTGTCGGTGGAACGGCCCTGTTCGGCGGTCGTGCCTCCATGTTGGGTTCTTTTGCCGGCGTCTTGCTGCTGTCGATGATGATCAACGCGCTGGTAACCCTGCGCATCGAGTTCTTCTGGCAGTCTGTCGCCTCGGGCGTGGTCATCATCATTTCGGTCGCGCTGTACACTTGGCTGCGCAAGAAGGACCGGGACGGTGCCTCAGGGCTGTCCAGCCTGTTCTCCACGCCCGAAAGTCTTCGAATGCTTCGACTCTGCGGCGTGGTGATTGCGTCAGTCCTCATTCTTCTGGCGCTTGGCTACATCTTCGCCGGCGATCCGAACCCCAGCGGCTAGATGCCGCCAACCATCGAAAGACTAAAGGTCAAATCCAGGGAGGAAAACATGACCAAGTATCTCACACCGATCTTGCTGGCAGGCACAATGCTTGCAGGCGCGGCCGCCATGGCCCAGCAGTTGCCTCTAACCGCGTTGCCGGACGATGGCGATCGCGACTACTGGCTGCCGCAGCAGGTCAATGCGGAAGGCACTCTGGAAGCCCTCCAAGAGGTAACCGGCAGCGAGGCCGTGCCGTTCTCAGGCACGCAGGACGGGCCGATCCAGATCGCCTTGATCTACCCGTCTGCCGACGTATCTGATTTCTGGGCGCGCGCCTACCTGGCCCTGACTCAGCGGCTTGACCAGCTCGGCATCGAATATGAAACGACCGAGTTTGCTTCGCGCCAGATTGAGCATTCGCTACAGTCGACCTATGCCTCGCAGGTCAACCAGGATGCGGACATTTACGACTATGTCATCTTTGGTCCGTCCGAACTGGCGACTCAGGCTGACAATATCGATTCGTTGGCGGGTAATGATGGATTCTCAACCTACGTTTGGGCCTTCCACACACCGCTGCAGTATCTGGAAAACCAGCCGGACATGTGGCTCGACTTCTCGTCTGCATACGGTGCGTTGGTTATCTGCGACTACATGCTAGAGCGGCTTGGCAATGACGTTGTCTATGCCATGAACCGTGGCATCCCAGGAATCACCGACAACCAACGCTCAGGCGATTTCGCTGACTGCGTGGCCGAGCGCGGCAATTGGGATCTGGTCTACGAGCATTACGGCGAGTATCAGCGCGAAGGTGGGTTTGAGGGCACGAGC
>JBCCER010000407.1:0-2077 GCA_039030175.1 Pseudomonadota bacterium | reverse complement strand
CATCTCTTCCGGCGAAAAGCCGGCGGCGTTGTCTTTGAGGGCCGCGTAGTTCTCGGTGTAGCCGGCGATGTATTGGGCGTCGACCAAGTCTTCTTCGATGATCGTGTGGATCATGGCGTTCAGCAGCGCGACATCGGTACCCGGCCGGAACTGTAGGCGGTGGGTGGCGTGCCGGCTAAGCGTCTGTCCCCGCGGGTCGGCGACGATCAGGGTGGCGCCCCGTTTGGTGGCATTCTTGATATAGGTCGCGGCAACCGGGTGATTGACGGTCGGGTTAGCGCCGATAACGAAGATAACCTCCGCATTGGCGCATTCGGCAACCGGCGCAGTAACGGCCCCCGAGCCGATGGTTTCCATCAAGGCGGCGACTGAAGAGGCATGGCACAGCCGCGTGCAATGGTCGACATTGTTGGTCCCGAAGCCTGTCCGAACCAGCTTTTGGAACAGATAAGCTTCCTCATTGGAGCCCTTTGCCGACCCGAACCCGGCAAGCGATTCCGGCCCGTGCTCGTCACGGATCTGCTTCAGACCGCTCGCGGCGCGATCCAGCGCCTCGTCCCAACTGGCCTCGCGAAAATGTGTCCAGGGGTTTGCCGGATCGACCGCCGCGTCCTTCTGTTTGGGCGCATCGTCGCGGCGGATCAGCGGCTTCATCAGCCGATGTGGGTGCTTGATGTAATCGAAACCAAAGCGACCCTTGACGCAGAGCCGATTGTGATTGGCCGGGCCATCACGACCGTCGACCGACACGATGCGGTCGTCTTTGACGTTGAACGTCAACTGACAGCCGACGCCGCAATAGGGGCATAGCGAGGGAACCTGACAGTCGGGCGTCAGCGCCTTTTTCCCTGTGTCATCGAGCACGCTTGCGGGTAGAAGCGCGCCTGTCGGGCAGGCTTGCACGCACTCGCCACAGCCGACGCAGGTGCTATCGCCCATTGGGTCGTCAAAATCGAAGACGATCTTGGCCTCGGCGCCGCGTGCGGCCATGCCGATCACGTCATTGACCTGGACCTCTCGGCACGCACGTACGCAGAGATTGCAATGGATGCAGGCATCAAGCTGCACTGCCATGGCAGGATGGCTGCGGTCGGGTGATGGCAGTGTCGGCCGTTTGGGCAATCGGCTTTTGTCCAAACCGACCCGGTCAGTCCAGCGCCAAAAATCGCTGTCCGGATCATGCGTCTTAGTTCGGTCCGGCTGGTCGGCTAACAGGAGTTCGAAGACCATCGAGCGGGCGTTGTTAGCGCGATCGCTGGCGGAATGGACCACCATGCCAGGTTCGGGCTTGCGAATGCAGGACGCGGCGAGGACCCTCGCGCCCTCGATCTCGACCATGCACGCGCGGCAATTGCCGTCAGGTCGATAGCCGGGCGCTGGCTTATGGCAGAGATGAGGAATTTCGATGCCGAGCCGGTCGGCCACCTGCCAGATGGTCTCGCCTGGCGCCGCCGAGACCTGCTGCCCGTCGAGCGTAAATTCGATGCGATCGGTCATTCACCCTCTCTCAAACTTCGGTGACCGACGTTGCGCATGCCCAGACCAAGGATACATGCAGACGGTCGCGTTCGTCGCGTTCAAGGGAAGATACATGATGGCCCACCTATTGGCACTGGCCACTTCGACGCCGCCCCACCGTTTGGGCACCGAAGATGCCAAATCGCTCGCCCGCCAGGCCTATGGCGGACGCGGTGTCGATCTCGATCGATACATGCCGGTGTTCGATAATGCCGGGATCGAGAGCCGTGCGCTGGCCATGCCGATGGACTGGTATCTTCAGCCCCATGGTTGGAATGATCGCAACGAAATCTTTCGACGTTGCGCGCTAGATTTGTTGGCTGAGGCAGCTGAAGAAGCGCTGGATCAAGCAGAGCTCGATCCGTCAGATGTGGACGCACTTGTGGTGGTCTCAACCACCGGCGTCGTGACACCATCCCTCGACGCTCTGCTGATGGAGCGAATGCCGTTTCGGCGCGACGTGCTTCGTACGCCGATCTTCGGGCTCGGCTGCGCCGGCGGCGTCTCCGGTTTGGCGCGCGCGACGATGCTGGCGAGATCGATGCCGGGCAAGACGGTT
>JBCCER010000406.1:0-2084 GCA_039030175.1 Pseudomonadota bacterium | reverse complement strand
CGATCGCTGCTCGCGCTGCGGACGATGTAGCCCCTGCGGACGAGCCTATCGAGCATCCGATAAAGCTCATTCGCCGTGCGCCCCAACGCCTTGGCGATATCCGTCTGGGTGAGGCCGCCATCCTCGCCGGCCAGCAGTTCCAGGATATCGAGGCCCTTGTCCAGCGCGGGGGCGCGGTAACGGGTTTCTTGGTCGGACGGCACGGCAACTCCTGAACGCTTTTTGGGAGGCGCCCCGCTTTTGGGCGCCATCCATCAATTTCGCTTAAGATTGCGCGTTCGGCACTTGACCGGCAATCTCGTTTCCGTTTTACTTATAAATAGATCATTCATATCTGAGTGATCAAGCCAACTTTGGATCGCCGCTAAGGCGGCCGGGAACTGAGGGAGGACGATAGTGACATTTTCACCTCGATTGGGTCGTTTGTCTTTGGGCAGACTGACTGGGGCCCTACTCATTGGCGCGTCCATGGCTGCCGTGAGTTTGCCCGCTATGGCGCAAACCGACATCGACTATGGCAATTTCGACGGCTACACGCTGCGCGTGAAGTTGATCGGCGGTGCCCAGTATGAGCCGCTCTACGCGCTGATCCCGGAATGGGAGGCCGCGACGGGCGCGACCGTCGATATTCTATCGCGTGCCAACCACTTCGATCTCGATCGTGAGATCAAGCAGGACATCGCCGCCGGCACGCTGGACTGGTGCGTCGGCTCCAACCATACGAGTTTCGCCCCGCAATACGGCACTATCTATCGCGATCTGCGCGAGATCGTGCCGGAGGAAGTGCTGGCCGATTTCGTGCCGCGCGCATTGGAGCATGGAACGGTCGATGGTCGTTTGGTCCAACTGCCGCGCCACTCCGACATCTCCAACCTCTACTATCAGATCCATCTCTATGAAGATGAGGAACTGGCAGCCGAGTTTGAGGCCGAGCACGGTTACGCGCTGGCGCCGCCTGAAACCTGGGACCAGGTGCGCGACCAGGCGATTTTCTTCGCCGATCCGCCGGATTTTTATGGCTTCCAGTTCGTCGGTAAGGACGAGGCCATCACCGGCCGCTTCTATGAGCTTTTGGTGGCCCATGGCGGGGAGTTCCTCAACGAGGATTTTGAGCCCGCGTTCAATTCGGAAGCGGGCGTCGAGGCGCTGCAATTCTTCGTCGATCTCTATGAAGCCGGCGCCGTGCCTGCTGGCGTGCCCAACTATCTTTGGGACGACACGGGCCTTGGCTTTGCGTCAGGCAGTGTCGCGCTCAATCTCGACTGGGCGGGTTGGGCCGCGTTCTTCAACGATCCGGAAAACTCAGCCGTTGCCGGCAATATCGGCGTCATTCGCGCGCCCATGGGGTCGAGCGGTGTTCGATCCGGCTGGTCGGGCTCGCACACTTTCTCGGTGACCGAGACGTGCGACAATCCAGAAGCCGCGGCGAGCTTCGTCATGTTCTTGACCAGCCACGAGTCCCAAATGGTTGAGGCCAGAACGGGCCTGCTGCCGACGCGCCACCATGTCTGGAATACGGCGGTCGACGAGTTCAACGAGAACGACAATGACTGGCTGGTGGAGGTGTTCGGCGCTTATTCGACATCGATGGCCGAGGACTCCTTCACGCCGCCTTTGATCCCGGAGTGGATCGAAATCTCGAACGTGCTTTGGCCGCGTCTGCAGGCCGCCGTCGTGGGTGACATGACGGCCCAAGAAGCCCTTGACGAAGCCGCCGAGGAGGCGCGCGAGGTCATGGAAGACGCCGGCTATCTTTAGGCCTCCCTGGGGCGTCGGCGTTCGGTAGCTGTCGATGCCCGTTCAACCTGAGGGCGCATTCGGTCGGTTTTGGCCGGTCGAATGCGCCATCTTTTTGCGGCGTTTCCGCTATTCTGAGATCAGCGAACCCCTAGACCCAGCGCGATGACCAGACTGTTCCGTCGGTTGCCCTTGCCCGTCTTGCTGATCGCCCCGTCGATGGCGATCATCCTGTTCGTCGTTCTCGTCCCGCTGATCTTCTCGCTTTACACCAGCTTCACCAACTACCGCCTGATCCGGCCGGAGACGCTGTGGGACTGGGTCTGGTTCAGAAACTACATCCGCAT
>JBCCER010000405.1:0-2084 GCA_039030175.1 Pseudomonadota bacterium | reverse complement strand
GGCATCTGGCACTCGATGGTCGTCAGGCCCAACCCACCGGCAACCGCCTCGGCAGCACGATCGGCGTAGGCGCCGCCGCTTACTTCCGGCCAGTCCCAGGCGTATCCCGCTGCGACCATTTCGCCGCCGAGATCATCGCCATCCGTCTGATGGCAACGCGCGATAGTGCGGTCTTCGGGCTGGTCGCCCATAGGCTCGCAATGAGACAGGGAATAGACCAGACTCTCCAGCAATTCTGCCGCCAGCTCTCCGGCGGGAACGGGCTCGCTAAAGGCCCGGCAATGCTGGTCCAGTTCCGGCGCGTCGATGCCCCAAAGGCGGATGATCTGACCCTCCACCTCAAACGTGTCGCCGTCGATCACGTTTATGTCCGGCCCGCATTCAATGCTCGGATGGTCGAGACAGCCGTTTGATTGCGAAAGCGAGGTTTGAGCAACCGCGGGGTGGGCCGCAAGGATGGCGAAAAGGGTTCCGGCGACTTTCAATTGGGTTCTAAGACAAGCGCTCATTGCCAGACCGATCTCCATAATAGTTGCCCAAATCCAAAGATCGCCTCCAAGGCCCTATACCATCACGCCACCCTAGGCATATCGATCAGCCAGTCCGGCGCGTCCATGATCGGCTCGATCTCCACCTTTGCGGCATCGTCCAAATGCACCTGTTCCGCGCCCGCGAGGGAGATCCAGTAGGCCTCAGGCTCGTCCGTATCGACCACGATGTGTGCCGGCAGGGGGCCGATTTGGTGTCCGGCATTGAAGACCCAGGTGTGACCGATGCGGTCGGCCCAGGAACCGCCATTGGTGAACGGGGACTGGTGGACGTGGCCGCACAGCACGATGTCCGGCTCATAGCGCTCGATCCAGTCCCGTAGTGCCGGATCGCCGAAGGACCGGCTGCCGGCCCAGCTGGTCGGCGAGTCGCCGGGCGGCGCGTGATAGACCCAGACCCAGCGCGACTGCCGGTCGGCCGCGTCGCGCGCGAGTTGAGCGGCCACCGCCGCGCGGCCATGCTCGCCATCCCACCACGGGCAGACGCTGAACAGCGTGTCGCCGATCGTGTAGGCATCGCCGTCGGTGGGCACGTCGTAGAGTCGCGCTTTGCCCAGCCATTTTGAGGTCAGTTCGCCGACCGCGTCCCGACTGTCGAGATCGTGGTTGCCCGAGCAGACCAGCAGCGGTGCGCGCTCGCGGATGCGGCGGAAGTATTTTTCGACCACAATCGCCTGTGCTGGCCTTGCCACCGCCGACGCCAGATCAAGATGATCGCCGGCCAGGACCACGACATCCATGTGGGCGGCCGCCTCGACAACCCAGTCGAACTTGCGAAGGTCGTAATGCAGATCGGCGACCAGAAGACACTTCATCGAGGCAGCAAGCTAAAGTTGCGGGAGCGTTGAATCGACGAGACAGGTCGATTGTCACCTTGCCTCGCGCAATCCGCAAGACCGAACGCAGCTTTCCTTGGGTGCGACATCGGCGACAAGGCGGGCACCCCCTCGCCTGTTTGGCTTTGGCCCGGTCTCGGCTACAACCACCCGTGATCGTTTTGCCTGCCCTTTTTTGACCCCAAGGACGCGACACGCTGACCATGAGCGAGACCTCGCAAGCGGCGCAGGCTGCAGAAAACGCCACACCGTCCTTCAGCGAGGCCCTGTCAGCCTGGGCGCGGATCGGCTTCCTGTCCTTCGGCGGGCCGACGGCGCAAATCGCCCTCATGCACCGGGTCATTGTCGACGAGAAGAAGTGGCTGGGTGAGGAGCGGTTTTTAGGCGCCTTGAGCTTTTGCATGCTGCTGCCGGGGCCAGAGGCGATGCAGCTGGCGACCTATGCCGGCTGGCGGCTGCACGGCATTGCCGGCGGGTTGGCGGCCGGCCTGCTGTTCGTGCTGCCAGGCGCGCTGATCGTCGGGGCGCTGGCTGCAATCTATGCCGCCTATGGCAATGTTCCCGTGGTCGAGGCGCTGTTTTTCGGCATCAAGGCCGCCGTCCTGATCATCGTGGTCGAGGCGCTGCTGAAGATCTCAAAACGCGCCCTCAGGTCGGCCGCCTATTGGGTGCTGGCGGTCGCCTCGTTCGTGGCGATCTT
>JBCCER010000404.1:0-2098 GCA_039030175.1 Pseudomonadota bacterium | reverse complement strand
TCGCTGTCGACACCCACATCTTCCGCGTCGGCAATCGCACGGGCCTCGCCAAGGGCAAAACGCCCGATGCGGTAGAGCAAAGACTGCTGAAGGTCGTGCCCGATCACTACAAGCTGCACGCCCATCACTGGCTGATCTTGCACGGCCGCTACATCTGCAAGGCACGCAAGCCGGTTTGCCCGAACTGCATCGTTTCCGACCTATGCGGGTTCAAGGACAAAACCGAGCACTGATCGTTTTTCAAAAGACGCTTGCTCGTCTTCTGAGAAGTTGCTAAACACCGCGCCCGCAGCACATTCGTTCGCCAAACGTCTAAGGCTGCAAATCGCGATCTAGATTTCAAGCCGCGCTTCTGCGTTGGCCGAGATCGCACCGTCAATGCGACGCCACATCCCCACAGACCGAGCAACCGTCTACCTGTAAGGGGAAGAACCATGTCTATTGTTAGTTCAGCGGCCCGGCGCCTTGCCGTGGCCGGAGGATTTGTTGCGATCGCCCTGGGAACCGCGCTGGCCCAGGCCGACAATCCGGCGATCGTGGCGGTGACCACCATCGTCGAACATCCAGCGTTGGAAGCAACGCGCGACGGCCTGCGCGATGCGCTCGCCGAATACGGCTATGTCGACGGCGAGAATTTGGAGTTTCAGTACCAAAGCGCCCAGGGCAACCCCGCAACCGCGGCGCAAATCGCCCGCCATTTCGTCGGCCAGAATCCGAGTGTGATGGTACCGATCTCCACCCCCTCCGCCCAGGCCATCGCATCGGCGACCGACGTTCTGCCGATCGTGTTTACGGCGGTCACCGATCCAGTCGGCGCCCAGCTGTTGACCGATTTGGAAACGCCGGGCGCCAACATCACGGGCCTGTCCGACATGTCGCCCCTGGCCGACCATCTGGATTTGATTCGGGAGTTCATGCCCAACGCCGAAACCATCGGTGTACCGTACAATCCCGGCGAGGCAAATTCGGTTACATTGGTGACAGCGCTTAACGAGATGGCGCCGGAATGGGGCTTCACCATTGTCGAGGCCACGGCCGCCCGCTCGGCCGACGTGATGGGCGCAGCCCAAGCGCTGGCGGGGCAAGCCGACCTCATCTATATCGCCAACGACAACACGGTCGGTTCCGCACTCGAAGCGGTCTTGTCCGTGGGCGATGACGCGGACGTGCCTGTCTTTGCCGGCGACAACGACAGCGTCGTGCGCGGCGCCATCGCCAGCGTCGGTTATGACTACTACCAGGTTGGAAGGCAGACGGCCGGCATCGTCGCGCGCATTCTGGAAGGCGAAGACCCCGGGACCATCCCGGTTAGCGTCGCCGCCGGTACCGATCTGTTCGTGAACCCTGCAGCCGCAGAGGCCATGGGCATCGACGTGCCGCAATCCGTGCTCGATCGGGCCAGCACGATCGTCGAGTAAGCCAAAAAGAAGCGGCGCAGCCGAGGGGCTGCGCCGCTGTCTAAGTCTCGAAACGTCAGACCGTTCAGGCTTTCGGAAGCTCTGACTCGTCCTGGAAAGACAGCTCGGAATCGTCTGCCTCTGCCGCACGGCGCGAGCCTCTAGAGGCTGGTTTTTCAGGCCGAGACGATTCGACGAAAGGCATCACCTTCGTGTCTTCCAGCGGCTCGATCTTGCCGACGATACGGCCACCTGCTTCGACCGCGAGTTCGCCGTAGCGTAGCGTGCCGGCAACGAGCCCCTGGCTCAGCAGCGTGAGACGACCGGTCACTGTCAGGTCGCCGTCGAACTGACCGCCGATCACCGCCTCGTCGATCTCGGCACTGCCCTTGAACTGCCCGCGCTCTGCAATCTCAATCGTGCGGCAGTCCTTGATTACGGCCTCGATGCGGCCTTCAACCACCAGATGATCGCAGGATTTGATCTCACCAGACAGCGAGATTTCCGGCCCGACGATAAGCTTGCGTGCACTTTGCTGGACCGGCCGCTCATCATATCCACCGGACGACGAGCGCCGTGGCGCAGCGGGAATATCGACAATGCGACGGGGGCCTTCGGGGCGAACTCCTGGTCCTGATGGCGGTGTATTTGGCATGGTTTGCGACCCTGTTTGCTGGTTTCTCGGGCGAGCGCTAGCGGGA
>JBCCER010000403.1:0-2135 GCA_039030175.1 Pseudomonadota bacterium | reverse complement strand
GTCGTTGCCAAATAGAGGCCTTTCAGCGCCGACAGTTTTTGATCCTGCATCTCGGCCACTTTGTAGGCATCGTCCAACACCTGGAGGATCGAAAAGCAGTCACCCGCCCCCATATCGGTGCCGACGCCGACCAGAACCGGCGTCTCAACTGACTTCGCTTTGTGGATCATGAACAGCCCGCTGCCGAGGAACAGGTTCGAAGACGGGCAAAACGAGATCGACGAATTGGACCGCGACATGCGCTGAAACGCGTCATCTGATAAATGAATGGCGTGGCCAGCCGTGAATTTCGGCCCGACGATCCCTGCGCGTTCGTAAACGTTCAAGTAGTCCTTGGCATCGGGAAACAGCGCGGCAACCTGGTCGATTTCCTTATGGTTCTCCGACATGTGAGTGTTGACCCAGGTATCGGGATACTCCGCCTTAAGCTGGCCGCAGCGGGCCAATTGCTCTTCCGTGCTGCCGAGCGCGAATCGCGGTGTAATCGCGTATTTGTTGCGACCCTTCATGTGCCAGCGTTCGATCAGCGCCTTGCTGTTCGTATAGAAGGAGTCGGCCGTGTCGAGATATTCCGGCGGCGCAAGGCCAGGTCGGTCGATGCCTGTGAGGCCCGCGATCATGCAAATATTGCGCTCGCTGCAGGCCTCAAAAAACGCATCCACCGACTGCGGGAACGTGGTGGTGAACACCTGGCCGGTCGTGGTGCCATTGGCCAATAGCAGATTCAAAAACCGATCGGCGATCTGGCGGGCATAGGCCTTGTCACGGAACTTCAGCTCGGTCGGGAAGGTATACATTTCCAACCATTCCAAGAGCTGTTCGCCGAAAGAGGCGACCATCTCCGTCTGCGGATAGTGGATATGGGTGTCGATGAATCCCGGCGTGATCAACCGGCCCGGATACGTCGTGATGTCGAGATGGGCATATTTTTCGCCGATATCCGCCCATGGGCCGAAATCCGCGATCTTTTCACCATCGATGACCAACAAAGCATCCGCGATGAAGCGAGCGGCAGCCCGCTCGTCGGTGAAAAATGGATCGGCAGTAAAATCTAGAAACGAACCTCTGATCGCCTTCATGGCTCCCCCCTATTCTCTCGCTTGTGCCCACCAATTTCTTCAGTTGACACTCGGTGTCCTTCATCGACACCTCAAGCCAGCCGGGGCGCATCCTTTTGAAATCTAGATCAGGTGCGAGAATGTTACCTGGCTCCCATCGGGCTTTGACTCATCAAAACTTAGCCAGTTTCTCGCGGAAGGCCATCATCAACTCTTCTTGCAACTCATCGCCGTGGCGATGAATTTCGACCTTAGCGAGCAGCAACTATGAGATATCTTGTCGTTTGGGCCTACAAGAGGCCAATCCGCTGGTCAGGCCGCTTTGGCAAGCAGATATGTCGGCGGTTTGAAGCTTCGCAAAAGGCGCGTTAGGTCCTTTTCGTCTACCAGTACGGCAGCGTCCGAAGGTTTAAGCCAACGTGATTTGCGCTGGCCTTTCTCAGGCCATTTGCGGGCTTGCTTGGCCACAAGCATGGGGAAAACAGTGACCACGCATGGGACGGCCGAACCATCGTCCAGCACTTTTTGGTACTTGTAGCTTCCCAGCGGACGTTTGCCCGTCACCCCGACCAAGCCGGCCTCCTCATAGGCCTCGCGGGCAGCCTGCCGGTGAGGCGGCCGTGACGAGCTTGGCCAGCCCTTTGGGATAATCCAGCGGTTCGTCTCGCGGCTGGTGATCAGAAGGATCTTGCAGCTCTTCTTCGAGATAACGAATGGCAGGGCAGCAACTTGGGTGCGAGGTTTCATGATTCGATTATGCCACGAGTCTCAGCCATCGATAACGCCGCTTGAACACGTGTTCAACAGTATTTGACCGTCGGCCGTCGGCGCCCCAGTGCCGGCAACCCCTTACAAGCGTGGGTCGGGCGGCAGTTCGTCGGCAGCGGCGAAATCCTCATCCTGCTGATGAGTAAGTGACTCCAAAACCTCATCCACCATGCCGAAATGATTTTCATAATCCTGAAACTGCTGCTTCAGATTGACCAAATAGGTCGTGGCCGCGTGCAAACGCCTCGCCAGCAATTTTGCCAATGGAAGCGCCGTTTCCGGGCGGGCCTGCAAGAATGCCGCGGCATC
>JBCCER010000402.1:0-2169 GCA_039030175.1 Pseudomonadota bacterium | reverse complement strand
CGCAAGAACGCCGTGGAGGCCCTGCGCGACATCGATTGGGGCAACAAGACAATGTCGGTGCGGATCAATGGCCTCGATACGCACTACATGTACCGGGACGTCGTCGATTTGATCGAGCAGGCAGGCGAACGACTGGACCTGTTTATGATCCCAAAGGTCGGCACGGCGTCCGATATCTATGCTGTAGACATGCTGACCACCCAGGTGGAGCAAGCGGTTGGCCGGGAAAAGAAGATTGGCTTTGAGCTGATCATCGAGACCGCGTTGGGTATGGCAAACGTGGACGAAATCGCCGCGGCATCGCCTCGCAATGAAAGCCTGCATTTCGGCGTTGCCGACTATGCCGCCTCGACCCGCGCACGTACCACGGTGATCGGCGGACCGAATCCACTCTACGGCGTGCTCACCGACAAGGAAGGCGACGCCCCCCGCGACTATCATTGGGGGGATATGTGGCACTATGCCATCGCCCGCATGGTCGTTGCTGCCAGGGCCAATGGGTTGCGGCCCGTCGACGGCCCGTTCGGCGATTTCTCCGATCCCGACGGTTACAAGGCCCAGGCGAATCGTGCGGCGGTTCTAGGGTGCGAAGGAAAATGGGCGATCCATCCTTCTCAAATCGCGCTCGCCAATGAGGTCTACAGCCCCTCCGATGCCGAGGTCGACAAAGCCAAGCGGATCTTGGAGGCCATGGAGCAGGCTACCCGTGAGGGCAAGGGGGCGGTATCCCTCGACGGCCGTCTGATCGACATCGCTTCCATCAAGCAGGCTCAAAACCTGGTCGACAAGGCCGACCAGATCGCCGCCGGCTAGCGGTCGGTGCGCCAGATCGCCGCTGCTGGATTGCTGCTGATTGATGCGATCTGAATTTTGTCCCCATCGCGGGGCCACCCTATGTTATTAGGCGCCGGTCCCGCGATGGAGAACGATCCCCTAGATGCAGACGTTTTTGGAATTCGAAAAGCCGATCGCCGAGCTGGAAGGCAAGATCGAGGAGTTGCGGCACCTGTCCGACGATGGGGATATCAACATCGCCGACGAGGTCGGGCGCCTGCAGACCAAAGTCGATCGGCTACTGCGCCAGACCTACGAAAAACTCTCGCCTGCCCAGAAGGTCCTGGTCGCGCGCCATCCTAATCGCCCGCATTTCAACGACTATGTAGACGATCTGATTGACGATTTTACGCCGCTGGCCGGAGACCGCGCCTTTGCCGAAGATCGGGCAATCGTTGGCGGCATCGGTCGGTTTCGGGGCAGGAGTATCATGCTGCTAGGCCAGGAAAAGGGGAGCGATACCGAAGAGCGGGTTCGGCACAATTTCGGCATGGCCAAGCCGGAAGGATACCGAAAGGCCGAACGGCTGATGGTGATGGCGGACCATTTCAAGCTGCCGATCATCAGCTTGGTAGACACATCGGGTGCCTACCCGGGCGTTGCGTCGGAAGAGCGCGGCCAGGCCGAGGCCATCGCTCGATGCATCGAAACCGGATTGCGGGTTCAGGTGCCGTTCGTCTCGGTGATTATCGGGGAAGGTGGCTCCGGCGGCGCCATCGCCATTGCCACGGCCGACAGGGTCCTAATGCTGGAACACTCGGTCTATTCGGTGATCTCACCGGAAGGCTGCGCATCGATTCTGTGGCGCAGTGCCGATCAAGCCGGCGAGGCGGCCCAGGCGCTGCGTCTGACCGCCCAGGATCTCAAGCAGCTTGGCGTCATCGATGCTGAAATCGCCGAGCCGATCGGCGGCGCCCATCGGTATAGCGACGAGACGGTGACGGCGGTCGGAGACGCGATCGAAAAAGCGCTCTCAGACATTCTCCATTTGGACGGCGCAACGTTGCGGTCGCGCCGTCGCGACAAATTTTTGGAGATGGGTCAGCACGGACTGACCTAGCTGCCACGCTGCCCGCTATACCTGGGCGGCGACCATGCCATGACAGTGCTTGTACTTCTTGCCTGAGCCGCAAGGGCACGGCGCGTTCCGTGGAACCTTGCCCCATGTTGCAGGGTCATTCGGATCAACCTTGATGCCTGGCGGCGGTTGGCGGTTGACCGGCAGCGGTGTGACCCCGGCCGGCGGCTGTTGGCCAGGAGGCGGCGCCAGTGCCGGGTCGGTCCGGGTTTCGTGCATTTCTTGGGGGGGCGTTCCCTGCGGTGCCGGAACGGCGT
>JBCCER010000401.1:0-2184 GCA_039030175.1 Pseudomonadota bacterium | reverse complement strand
TGCCTGGCGGCGGTTGGCGGTTGACCGGCAGCGGTGTGACCCCGGCCGGCGGCTGTTGGCCAGGAGGCGGCGCCAGTGCCGGGTCGGTCCGGGTTTCGTGCATTTCTTGGGGGGGCGTTCCCTGCGGTGCCGGAACGGCGTTGGGCTGGTTAACCCGAAGCTGAACGAAGCTCAGCACCCGGGCGACCGATTCGCGCAGATGCGCCAGCATGGCCTGGAACATCTCGAAGGACTCTTGCTGGTACTCGCGCAGCGGGTCCCGCTGGGCGTAGGAGCGCAGCGTAATTCCCTGTCGCAAATGGTCGAGCGCCAGCAGGTGCTCTTTCCAGTGCTGATCGAGCAGTTGAAGCAGCAAGCTCTTTTCGGCCATGCGCATGATATCGACGCCGAATTCCTGCTCCTTCTGAGTCATCTTTTCGTCCGACGCCTTACGAATGCGCTCTTCGATTTCCTGCTCGGCGATCCCTTCTTCCCGGCCCCATTCATCGACGGGAAGGTCAAGATCAAGTACAGAGGTGACCTTCTCCTTCAGCGTGTCGATATCCCATTTCTCGGCATAGGAATTCGGCGGAATGGCCGCTGTAACCATGTCTTCAATGGTCTCGTGGCGCATCGACACGACCATGTCGTCGACCTTCTCGGTCTGCATGATCTCGCGCCTCTGCTCGTAGATCACCTTGCGCTGATCGTTCATGACATTATCGAACTTGAGTAGATTCTTACGAATCTCGAAGTTCCGCGCCTCGACCTTGGTTTGCGCTCGTTCCAATGCCTTGTTGATGAACGGATGGGCGATGGCTTCGTCTTCCTTCAGACCCAGCTTCTGCAACATGCCGTCTAGCCGGTCCGATGCGAAAATCCGCATCAGGTCATCTTGAAGCGACAGATAAAAGCGCGACCGTCCGGGGTCGCCTTGTCGGCCGGAACGTCCACGCAACTGATTATCGATCCGCCGGCTTTCGTGTCGCTCCGTGCCGATCACAAACAGACCACCTGCGGCGAGGACGACGTCTCTTTCGCCAGCGACTTCGGCGTTAATCTCCTCGATCTTCGCGTTTCGGGCGGCTTCGTCCTCGATCGGCCCCGCCTCGTCGGCAATACGCATCTCCAGATTGCCGCCGAGCTGAATATCGGTGCCGCGACCGGCCATATTGGTGGCGATGGTCACGGCCCCAGGGCGGCCGGCCTGGGCGATGATATGTGCCTCTTGCTCGTGAAAGCGGGCATTCAGCACATTGTGTTTAATCTTATCTTTCTTCAAACGGGCCGACAGGCGTTCGGATTTCTCGATCGAGACCGTGCCGACCAGGACCGGTTGTTTGGCTTTTTGGGCCTCCTCAATTGCGGCGATGATGGCGTCGAACTTGACCTCTTCGGTACGATAGACCTCGTCATCCTCGTCGGCGCGATTGACCTGCACGTTGGTCGGGATGTCGATGACCTCCAGCCCGTAGATTTCGCCGAACTCTTTCGCTTCGGTCAGGGCCGTACCCGTCATGCCCGCAAGCTTGGGATAAAGGCGGAAGAAATTCTGGTATGTGATCGACGCCAGTGTTTGGTTTTCGCGTTGAATTTGGACGCCTTCCTTGGCTTCCAGCGCCTGGTGCAACCCGTCTGAGTAGCGGCGGCCCTCCATCATGCGGCCGGTGAACTCGTCAACGATGACGACCTTACCGTCTTTGACGACATAGTCGCGGTCCCGCTGGAACAGCTTGTGCGCCCGCAGTGCCTGCTGGGCGTGGTGGACCATTGAGATGTTGCTGATGTCGTAGAGTCCGCCCTCGGCCAGCAAACCGGCTTCCTCAAGGATCCGCTCGACCCTTTCCTGACCTTCTTCAGTCAGGTGGATCGCGCGTTGCTTCTCGTCGATCTCATAGTCGCTTTCGATAAGCTGCGGGATGACCTTGTCGGCTTTGACATACTGGTCGGACGTGTCTTGCGCAGGACCGGAGATAATCAGCGGGGTCCGCGCTTCGTCGACCAGAATGGAGTCGACCTCGTCGACGATGGCGAAGTTGAATTCGCGCTGAACCATCTGATCCAGCCGGAACTTCATATTGTCCCGCAGATAGTCGAAGCCCAGTTCGTTGTTGGTACCGTAGGTGACGTCGGACGCGTAGGCGCTTCGCCGTTGCTCGTCGGTCAGACCATGGACGATGCAGCCATAGGTTAGGCCGAGGAAAT
>JBCCER010000400.1:0-2193 GCA_039030175.1 Pseudomonadota bacterium | reverse complement strand
TCCGCGCTAGAGAGAGCGTGCCGGACAGCGAAGGCTGAAAGCGGACACCATGGGTCTCCATCCAGGGAAGGCATTCCTCGGTGGATCGGATGACCAGACGCGCCAAGACCTCGTCCGTATTTCCGTCTGTGACCTTCAGCAAGTCGGCCAGATATTCGTCTTCGTCGTAGCTTTCGACAAGAGGCCCAAGGGGCTTGGAGTGCATGGTCCGGATGTTGCGCGTGTGGCGCGAATTGCCGCCTCGGTAAGGTTTCGGCGCGGCCTCGAGGATCAGGACCGACGAGCCTGCCTCGGCAGCCGTCATGGCCGCACAGAGCGCCGCGTTGCCGCCGCCGATAACAGCAATGTCCGGGTTATCGATCATGGTCACTTCCTGGTCTTTCGATGTGCTAGCAGCGATGGATTAATTTGACTATTGCCGCTTTTTCAGGAATTGATGCGAGATGCGGATTAATTTTGATTTCACCGATCTCGAGGCGTTTCTGGCGGTCAAGGAAACGGGTTCGTTCCACCTCGCTTCGGAGAAACTCAGTCTCTCGCAGTCGTCCATCACGCGACGCATTCAGAAGCTTGAAGCGGCGCTCGACTCGGTCCTCTTCGTGCGCACAACACGGGAGGTAAAGCCGACATTGGCGGCTAAAAGGCTTCAATTGCGGGCTGAGTCCATTCTCGACAGCGCAACTGAGACCACCAACGCAATGCGCGACGAAAGCGCGGCCTTTCATCATCAAAAGGCGCTCGCCATTTCCGTCGCAACCATTCCAACGGTCATGGCTGGCCTCGTTGTCCCCGCCATTCGTGCGTTTCGGGACGCGGGGCACCAGGCGCGCATTCGCCTCTTGGATTTGGCGGCCAACGAGGTGGCGGAGGTTGTGGCTCAGGGGGACGCGGATTTTGGCATTTGTTCCATCCCCATGCTGGAACCGACCACCGAGTTTGACGCGCTTTTTGCCGACCGTCTGGTGCTCGCCGTTCATCCGAATCATGCATTGGCGGGCAAGGGCACGATTGCCTGGTCCGAACTCGATGGCGAACCGCTGATCCTGCCCGCCCGCGGTACGGGAAATCGGTTGCTGATCGACGAGGCATTGGCGCGCACGCGTTTGCCGATAAGCTGGGTCTACGAAGTCGGACGCTCTACGACCGCGCTCGACTTAGTGGCCAATGGGATTGGTGTTGCACCACTCCCCAAAACGGCGCTCGATGGAAGGCACACCAGCCACATAGCACTCTGCGATTTGACCGAACCCGTCGTGTCCCGGCAGATCGGACTGCTGCAGCGCTTGGGTCAAAGGGACACGGCGGTGGCTGCGGCTCTTAAGACGGCGATCAAAGAGTCCGCAGATGACCGTCAACCGTGCTATAGCAAAGGTCAGGATTGGCTCCGGACCCTAGAGACGGAACACCGCGAAAACTAAGAAGCTTGCGCCAGCAATGACGATCAGGACCTCGATGAGCTGGGCGTGCAGCGCCTGACCGATGCGCCTCACTAAAAGACTTGCAAGCCAGGTCGCCGGCAGCGCGACCAAACCGACCGCAAGCCCCATCACGGCCAGCCGAAGATCGAGCAGATCCAGCCACCAGAACGCCACGACACGGGTGAACGCATTGACGATGCCGATCACCGCGTCTGTGCCCAACAAGATGGGACCGTGCAGCCCAAACGTATTCAACGCGGCGACCACAAACATGCCGGACCCGACCGCCGTACCGCTCACCGCACCGAAAACAAAGCCGATGGCTGCCGTCGACTTCCAGCCGGGTTCGAACTTTCTGCGTTTGAGAAAGCGGCGCGTGGGTACTGCCAACATAAGGACGATGCCGAACACAACCAGCAACATAGCTTCCGGCAGCCACTTTAGGAGCGACGCCCCAACAGCCAATCCCGGCAGAGACGCGATGATGAACTGAATGGCAAAACGCCAATGGATGTCTTTGCGGAAAATGTAGATGCGGCCGAGATTGGAACTTAGGGCGTAAACGGCGATCACCGGCACCACCGCCCGTGGTCCAATGATCGGCGTCAATGCAATCGCCAAGATGAAGGAACCGCCAAAGCCGGCCACGCCGCTCACAAAGGCGGAGGCGAAGGCCGCGCCAATGACGAGTATCAGGTCGGTTGCCTCAAGCGTGAGCAGCATTGCCTGACCCGTACTCTGTGGGGCGCCTAGTCGAACTCATTGGTGAGACCAT
>JBCCER010000399.1:0-2194 GCA_039030175.1 Pseudomonadota bacterium | reverse complement strand
GCCGTCGCTGGCGGGGTCGGTAATAGCCTCAGCCTCGGCTGCTGCGCTGACGATGGCCGCATCGTCGACGGGTGTGCCGACCAGCGCGTTGCTGGCGGCTTCCGCATAGAGCGGGGTGTCACCGACATTGGTCAGCGCGATGGAGGCCGCGCGGCATTGGGTGCCGTCCATGGCGAGGATCACGGCCGCAGCGGCCGTGGCATAGTCGCCAACCTTCCGCTTTTGCTTCTCGTAAGCGTGTCCATGACCGGAAGCCGGCGTTGGAATGCGGATCGAGGTCAGGATTTCGTCATCCTGGCGCGCAGTCTCGTAGGCGGCCTCATAGAAACCTCTGGCCGCCACCTCTCGGCTGCCGTTCGCACCCTCCAGCACGAACTTTGCATCCAGCGCCTGCATGATGGCCGGCATGTCATTGCCGGGATCGCCATTGGCGACATTGCCGCCGATGGTGCCGCAATAGCGCACCTGCGGATCGGCGATCAGCAGCGAGGCCTCGCCAAGGATTGGGCATTTCTGCGACAAGCGTTGGGAGGCAATCAGCTCAGCCTGCGTGGTCATCGCGCCGATGACGAGGTCGCCGCCCTCCTCCGACACACCGCTCAACCCGTCGATATCGCGCAGATCGACAAGATGCTCCGGCAGAGCCATGCGCAGCTTCATCATGGGGATCAGGCTGTGGCCGCCGGCGACCACCCTCGCCTCGCCGCCCAAATCCGCTAGCAGGCCGATGGCGGCTGAGACGGATGATGGACGATGGTACTCAAACGCACCGGGAATCATATTTCCTCCATTGCCTTGCTTACCGCTCTTAAGAGGCGGTGCTGGGTAACGGAGACCCTACCAAGGGAGCTTGGAGCGATTATTGCGGTCGAACCGAAGGACGGCTCGGTTCACGAAATGCGATATGGCTGCACGAAATGCGCCGCTCAGGGCCGCGCCAATCCCAACGCCGCGCGGACAGACGAGACCCTTGACCGGCTGACGGGAATCGCGGTTTCGGCCCCGTCATCGATCACGCACACCGCCTTGTCCCCCGTCTGCTTGAACCCGCTGACATGACGGATGTTGACCAGGTAGCTGCGGTGGGTCTGGATGAAGGACGGGAGGTCCAGCGTGTTGGCCACGCGGGAGATCGGCCAGGGGCAGAACAGTTCCCCGGTGCGGTTGATGATCTGGCTGTAGTGGCCGTCGGCCTTGATGGCGGCAATGTCTTCCGCGGCCACGAACCTTGTGGCGTTGTCGCGTTCGTATGGGATACGTACAGGCTCACCAACTGCGGCTTGCCCGTTCGCGGGCTGCGCCGATGCCAGCTCCGGCTCGATCGACGGCCCGGGCGCCGCGTTGGCGGCAACGGCGACCGGCGCGGCCTGCCGGTTCATGGCCTTCGCGCTGTCCGGCAAAGCGACCAGGATGAACAGGCCGCAGATCACAAAGGCAGCCAAGGCCACCAGCAGGGCCAGTGTGCCGGTGGTCATCATCGGGCTGAGGGCGACAGGCAGCCCGTCCGCCGGCAGGAACAGCGTGTAGGCCATCGCCGAATAGTGCATGGCGGCGACGGCCAGCCCTAAGACGATGGAGCCCAGAAACGCGGTCTTCAGCGAGCGTTCCTTATAGGCCAGCTGCAATGCCGCCGTGGAGGCGGCGATGCCGATGGCGGTCGAAACGATGAAGCCGGCCGGCCGGTAGGAGACGATACATCCAGTGATCGCCGACATGCCGACATAATGCATGCTGACGATGCCGAGCCCCATCAGGATGCCGGCGAGGACGATGGTGCCCGTCGTACGCTCGCGAAAATGCAGCAAGACGAGGCTGAGGCCCGTGACCAGGATCGCGATGAGGACCGATCCGAGAGTCGGCAGCGCGGCGTAGCCGATATCCACCGGCAGGGCGATGGCCAGCATGGCGATGAAATGCATCGACCAGATGCCGCCGCCAAGCGCGATTGCCGCCATGGCGATGCGCGGCTTGCGACGGGCCGTATCAAGCGCGCCGATTCCGCTGGTCAGGCGCAGCCCCATGAACGCCGCCATGATCGCCACGACAACCGACGCAAACACCAGCGCCGGATCGTAACTAACGTCGAGCGCCACCATCACTTCTGCGAGCCACGCACTCTCTCTTGCCTTTCCGTCTTTCACGGATGGGTACTGCAAAATATGCCCTTAAACACGCAATGCACAAGGCGCATGGC
>JBCCER010000398.1:0-2207 GCA_039030175.1 Pseudomonadota bacterium | reverse complement strand
CGGCACGACCGTCGTTGTCGCTATTCTAAGTCCGGCTGTCATGGCCCAGGAAGTGGCGGTGTTGACGCCGTATCTCAGCTCCGTCACCACCAACGAGATGATCGATGTCTTTACCGACACGGCGGACGATCGTGGCTGGTCTACCAACGTGGTCGACACGCGTGGCGATTTCGGCCAATTGGCAAGCCGCGTTGAGGACGTGGTCAATGCCGGTGTCGATGCTATTGTGTTTGCCAGTATCAATCCCTCGCAGATTCAAGACCAGGTCGACGCCGCCGCCGCCGCCGGCATTCCGGTCATCGCAATCGATGGTGCGGTCGCACCGGGCGTGACCGTCAACGTCACATCGGACAATTTCGAACTCGGCACCCAACTGTCGAACTTCCTGTTCAGCGAACTGGGCGGCGAGGGCAATATCGTCAAATTCTATCACTCCGCCCATCCTGGCGTGCGCCAGCGCGAACTGGCTCTGGACGCGGCGCTGGAGGCCAATCCCGGCATCACCGTAATCGCCGATCACTATGTCAACGTGCCGGGGCCGATCGACGATTCCCGTATCGCCATGGAGACGATCCTGCGCCAGCATGGCGACGAGATCGACGGCGTCTGGGCGGCGTGGGACGAGCCGGCCGTCGGCGCCCTGATCGCCGTCCAAGCCGATTTGCCGGACAGCACCATGCTCATCGCCGGTATCGACGGCAATCCGCAGGCCGTCGAGCTGATCGGCGATTGCACAAATCTGATCGGCTCCGTCCGGCAAGATTTCACCGCCATGTCGACCATGGCCGCCGATGCGCTGGAGAGCGTGCTGGCCGGGAATGCGCCGGAGGCGGACGAGCTTTACGCGCCGTCGATCCTCGTTACTCGCGACAGCGTCGGGGCCGATTGCGGCTAACGCCGCCGATGGCGTCCAGTACCCCGTTGATCGCCGTCGAGGCGCTGTCCAAGCGTTTCGGCGGCGTCGCGGCGCTGAACCGGGTCGATCTAACGCTCCGCGCGGGCGAGGTCCATGGGCTGGTCGGCGAGAATGGCGCCGGTAAGTCCACCTTGATCAAGTGCCTGTCCGGTGTGCACCAGTCGGACGCGGGCACGATCTCGATCGATGGCAGGCCGGTACGGCTCGACGGTCCGCGCCATGCCGAGCGGCTTGGACTGCGTTTCATCCATCAGGAACTGAACCTCGTTCCCGGATTTACCGCCGTCGAAAACATCTTCGTTGGACGCCGCTATCCTCGTCGCCTTGGCTTGATCGACCGGCCGGCAATGGCTCGCCATCTTCGCGCTGTTGCCGAGGATCTTGCGCCGGACCTGCCGCTCGATGTTCCGGTGGGTCGGCTGACCACCGGACAGCGGCAATTGGTCGAGATTCTACGCGCCCTTGTCGGCGAGGCGCGGCTGATCGTCATGGACGAACCCAGCGCTTCGTTGAGCCGGGGCGAGGCCGACCGCCTGCACGACATTATCCGGCGTCTGCGGAATGCTGGAACGGCGGTCTTGTTGGTGTCCCACCGGCTGGACGAGATCATCAATCTGTGCGACCGAGCGACGGTGCTGCGCAACGGCAAGATGGTTGCGACCGGCGGTATGGCCACCATGACTCGCGAGGATCTGGTGCGGCATATGGCCGGCGCCGTCGTCATGCCGGGCCGCCACCGGTCGACGCGCGACCCCGGACCGGCGGTCTTGGAGGTCGATCAGCTGCCCTTTGGCAGACAGCGCCAACCCTTGTCGCTGACGGTGCGTGAGGGTGAAGTGGTTGGGCTTTACGGGCTCATCGGGGCAGGCCGTAGCCGGCTTCTGCGCACCCTGTGGGGGGTCGGCGAGCCCACTGGTGATCGCGTCACAGTGGATGCGCAGCCGTTGAAGGGCACCGGCGCGAGGGACCACATCCGACAAGGCATCGCCTTTGCACCCGAAGACAGGCGGACCCAGGGTCTCGTCATGCGCCATTCGATCGCCGCCAACGCGACCTTGCCGCATCTGGCCAGCTTCCGATCTCGGCCCTGGCTGCCAATGCCCTCGGCCGATCGCACGAGCCGGTTCGTTGCCGATCTGAAACAGCGCCTCTCAGTACGGATGGGCAAGCCGGCCGATCCGATCGCAACGCTGTCCGGCGGCAATCAGCAAAAGCTGATGGTCGGTCGGTGGACCGCGTTTCCCACACGGCTACTGCTGCTCGACGAGCCGACGCGGGGGGTCGATGTCGG
>JBCCER010000397.1:0-2207 GCA_039030175.1 Pseudomonadota bacterium | reverse complement strand
GCGTCGGTAAAGCCACCAGGCCTATCGCAGGCCCAGGTTGCCAACAGGCCATTTTCGATTAGCTCGGGCATCTCGCCCCAGCCATAGGCCACGGCGACGATGAAGTAGTCCGTCGCGCCTCTCTTCTGAAAGTCCCGTAACACTTCATACCGGTCGAGGCCCTCGTCCCGGTCGAGCCTGAATCGCAGCGTGAAGAGCGGATCTGTCTTTGCCCGTTCCTCCGGAGTCAGACTGCCAACGGCAGCCGCGGCCTCGACTAAGATCTGGCTCATCGGGCTGGCGTCGAACTCGTTGCGACCGCCCGCATCCCGATGCTCGTGCTGCTGGAATTCAGGCGTCTGGCCCCGCTCGCAGATGATGCTGAACGCAGCGAATTGTGGGTGCAACGTCGTGGTCGAGATGTTTAGCCGCAAAACAGGAATTCCCGCTGCCTCAACCCGCTCCTTCAAGCCACTGACCACTGTCAAGACTGGCATCGCCAGCAAGCCCTGATCGTTCAACCAACGAAGGATATCGCCGATGTCTACCGGGACTTGAGAGTCTTGCGTTCTGTCTTCCACGACTTCAACCATGGTCTCTGCTCAATCCGCGCTGCTTCAGCGCTTCAAGATAGTCCCGCCAGACGACATTCTGCCGTTGTCCCAGCTCAAACAGATACTTCCACGAGAACAGGCCGGTATCGTGCCCGTCATCGAACACGATCCTAACCGCGTAATTGCCGACCGGCTCCAGAGCTTTTATGGCAACTGAGCGCTTGCCAGCAATAATCTGCTTTTGGCTCGGATTGTGTCCCTGCACCTCCGCCGACGGGCTTTCGACCCGCAGAAGTTCGGCCGGAAGTGCGTAGCGCTCGCCGGTATCGAAATCAATCTCTAGGACGCGGTCACTCGTTTTGTGGCGAATCTCCGTCGGCCAGTGATCGGTTTCCATCGTATCCGGCAGCGAGCGCTTCATCCCCGAACCCCTCCCGTACCTCTAGGCGTCCTCGTCGATCGACCTGGCTTCATCAACCAGCATGATCGGAATGCCGTCGCGGATCGGGTAGGCGAGTTTCGCCTGGTCGCTAATCAGCTCCTGATTGTCGGCATCGTAGCGCAGCGGCGCCTTGGTCAATGGACAGACCAAGATCTCGAGCAGTTTCGGATCCACGCGGGCGGGTCTGGATGAAGCTTCGGTCATGACACTCTTTATGTGGGAAACAGTTCCGCTTCGTCCATAGCAACAGGCGCGGTCAATTCGGCCGAAAGCTCATCTCAGTGATGCGACACGTCGCCACCGGGCGCGTCATGAACCGCGATCTCAAGCAGGCTCAGTACAGTGTCGGCGCGGATTTGCGGCGTCGCCGCCTCCAAGATTGCCTGCTTTTCCGTCGATGAGAATGGGCAGATCATTGCGAGTGACGTGATCAGCCTTTCGTCAGGCGTTTTTTCAATCGCTTCCCAATTGGCCGAAATACCCTGCTGCCCGAAATATTCCTTGAGCGCGCCGTGCAGACGCTCGCGGTCTAGCGACAGATCCGACGCCGGCTCCATATCCGTCCGATAATCCGACCAGCCGGCCGAAAAGCGGCGATATCCATTTTGCAACGGCAACTCTTCGCCCAAATGAAATCTACAGACACCCGTCAATGTGATCAGGTAGCGGCCATCATCGGTTTCCTCGAATGCGGTGATACGCCCAGCGCACGCGACGGAATACAGATCTGGACGCTCAGACTCGCTCTTGGGGTCCAGCGGCTGGCCCATCCCGATCAACCGCTCGCCCGCCAAGGCATCGTCGACCATGGCGAGATAGCGTGGCTCGAAAATGTTCAGCGGCAGTTCGCCGTCCGGCAGCAGCAGCACGCCACTTAATGGAAAAACCGGGGTCGTCGACGGCAAACCGTCAAACGATGGAAACAAAGGACTTCTAGCCAAGGCAACTGTGCTCTTTGGATATACAGGTTCGCGGGGAGTGTTCCCCTAACAGTGATTTTGGCCGTTTGTCACCGATTCCAAGTCCACCCGACCGCAGGATCAAGAGAATAGAAGCGAGGAAAGTTTGCGCCGTCCTCGCACGGACCGCGGATCGGCCGGTCCCCACGCCTCGAAAAGTTCCAGCAGCTTGGTCCGCGCCGCCGCTTCATTCCATTCCTTGTCGCGGCGAATGGAGTCGATCAGGGCATCCGTCGCTTCGTCGGCCTGATCGGCGGCGTAGTAAGCCATGGC
>JBCCER010000396.1:0-2225 GCA_039030175.1 Pseudomonadota bacterium | reverse complement strand
TGCGGGATGCGATGAGAAGGCGGAAGCAGGCTTCTTAGATCGAGACGCGAACCACACCGCCTGACGCACCGGATCGGTGGAGTATCGAAGTATGGTGCATGGCGCTTTATCTCTGATCGCATCCGGCGCGAATTGCTGCATGGCCACGATGGCGATCGGCCCTTGCGGACCAGTCAAAGCGCCAGATCGAACTTATGCTGTTCCAACACGAACAGGGTTTGAAACTGAAGGACGTTTTTGTCCTCCGAAAATAGCCGCTCGCTGACGTTTTGATATTCGCCCATATCAGCCATGGTGAGGATCACGACCACATCCGTTTCACCGGACACGATGTAGGCCTGCGACACCGCTTCATCCTCATTCAGTCGCACGAGCCAGTCCTTGCGAGCCGACTTGCCATGGTCCGCCAGCTTAATTGTCACGACCGCGTTCAGATCGCGGCCCATCTTCTTCGGGTCGGTCAGCGCGATCGTTTTTGTAATGACACCATTGGCTTTGAGTTGCCGCACGCGCCGCAAGCAGCTTGACGGCGAAAGCCCCACACGATCCGCCAGATCGTTGTTCGCAATCGACGCATCCCGTTGAAGGAGCGTCAGGATCTTTCGGTCGATACGGTCCATATGGATGCTCAACAATTGCACTAGCATGCAATCAGATTGCAAATTCGCGCAAAACTCAATCACCTATTTCAATCGGGTTGGGGCAGGCTCGCTCGGACTCACGAACTAGAAAGCTGACGCCAATGCACGCGCCCCCGACCATCAATCTGGACTTTCGAAGCGACACGGTAACGCGGCCGACACAAGAGATGCGCGATGCCATGGCCCGTGCGGAAGTCGGTGACGACTACTATCGGGAAGACCCGACCGTGAACGCGCTTGAGGCCTTCACCGCCGACCTCTTTGGCAAAGAAAGCGCGCTCTTCACGACATCAGGCACACAATCGAACCTGATCGCCGTCCTGTCGCACTGCGGGCGGGGCGACGCCTATGTCGTGGGCGACCGGTCGCACAGCTATCTCAGGGAGCTTGGCGGCGCAGCTTCCATGGCATCGGTGCAGCCACAGGTGGTTCAAAACCAGACCGTCGGGTCGTTGAGAATCGAAGACATCGAAGCCGTTCTTTACCCTGCGTCAATCCTGTTTGCCCCCGCCAGGATGATCGCGCTCGAAAACACGATCGACGGCAAGGTGTTGCCGCTCGACTATTTGAAGGCAGTCGCCGATCTGGCGGATCGCAACGGACTTCGAATGCACTTGGATGGCGCGCGCGTCTTCAATGCTGCTTGCGCCTTGGATGTCCCGGTTTCCGAGATTGCCAAGCATTTCGACACGGTCGGCTTTTGTCTCTCCAAAGGGCTGGGCGCGCCGGTCGGCTCGTTGCTGGTCGGCTCTCGTGCACTCATTGAGGAGGCTCGTCGACATCGCCAGATGTTGGGGGGAGGGCTGCGTCAGGCCGGTGTCTTGGCCGCAGCGGGACTTCATGCGCTGCAGCACCATGTCACGCGCCTTTCCGAAGATCACAGCAAAGCGGCGCGTTTGGCTCAGGCTCTGTCGGAGATCCCAGGCCTGGAGCCGGATGTTCCTGAGACGAACATGGTTTTTTGCACAGTCGCCAAAGCTCTCCAAAACCCATTTGCAGACTTCTTGGCCGAGAGAGGCATTGCCGTAACGGGCACCCCGGCGCGCCAACGATGGGTCACCCATCTCGATATCGACGAGACCGGATTTGCCAGAACGCTTGAATACCTTGCGGAGTTCAGGTCACGGACGCCCGACGCATCGTGATCGGCAAGATGCCTTCCGACCTTACGTGTCCGATGAGGTAGCCTGCTTTGCCGCTCAGGAACGCGCCGCTCCGGCGAGCGTCGAATTCCCGCTCTCAACCGGCAGTGCCGTCATCGCCACATCGATCAGCCCATCGAGCGTCGATTTGTCAGCACCGGCGCGCGCCATGAGGGCGAGGGCAAGGGTCTGCGCGGCAAAGAAGGTAGCCAGCGAGGTCGAGTCCGTATCGGCCGGCAGGTCGCCGCTTGCCTTCGCCGCCGCAAAGCGTCGCTGGAAGGCGGCTTGGCGCACCTTGGCAATGTCTCGGCCGATGCGTTCCAGCGGTTCATTCTTGCCAGCACATTCCACCATTGAGTTGACCACAAAGCAGCCGCTGGGGCTGTCTTTGTCCAGCGCCGCCTCGGCCACTTGGCCCATAAAGCGCCGCAAGACGACGTCC
>JBCCER010000395.1:0-2232 GCA_039030175.1 Pseudomonadota bacterium | reverse complement strand
GGGGGAGCGCACCGTCGCAATCACAGTGTCGCCCCGCGCGGCGGCCTGGCGGGCCATCTCCAGCCCGATGCCTCGGCTCGCGCCGCATATCACGGTTGTCTGGGACATCTTTCACCTCCATCGTTCGCCCAGAGGTATAGAGACCGGCCGCGACACCGCCAAGCCGGTAGCCAAGGGAGAAGCGAATGACCCCTAAGTACAAACATGCCCTGATCATCGGCACCGGGCCCGGCCTGAGCGCATCGCTGGCGCGCCTGTTTCATGCAAATGGCATGAAGGTGACGCTTGCGTCCCGCACGGTAGATGACCTGACCGAGCTTGCGGCAGAGACCGGTGCCGCCACGCATGCATGCGATGCAACTGACCTGGCGCAGGTCGAGGCATTGTTCGCCGGATTGGACGGGCCGGATGCGCCGGATGTGCTGGTCTACAACCCGGCGGGGCGCGTCGCCTCGGACTTTGTTGACCTGGACCCGGCTGCGGTGCGGAGCGCGATCGACGTCACGGTTATGGGCTGTTTCTATGCCACGCAGCAGGCAGCCAAGCGCATGGTACCAAACGGGCACGGGGCGATCCTGATCACCGGCGCTTCGGCCGGGGTAAAGGGCTATGCCCGGTCAGCCACTTTCGCCATGGGCAATTTTGCGCGGCGCGGGCTGACGCAGTCGCTGGCGCGAGAGTTGCACCCAAAGGGCGTGCATGTCGGCTACTTCGTCATCGATGGCGGTATCCGGAACCCGCTGAGGCCCGAGCGAATCGACCAAGCGGATAATCCTGATTCCATGCTGTGTCCGGATGCCATTGCACGGACCTATTGGCATTTCCTGCAACAGGACCGTTCGTGCTGGTCGTGGGAAATCGAGGTCAGGCCCTGGGTCGAGCGGTTCTGAAGCGCCGCGAAATGCCGGAAACACAAAGGCCGAAGCGTTGGCCCCGGCCCTGCAAGCGTCTGATTTGTTCAGCGATTACTGAATGTCGATCGTCGCTTCGACGCGGCGGTTGATCGCGGCGAACGGATCGGAGTCGCGCGGCGTGCTTTCGCCGTGGCCACGAGCCCGGAGGCGTGCCGGATCGATGCCCATCTGGGTCAGGAACTGGACAACCGACGCAGCGCGGCGCTGCGACAGCGTCATGTTCAGGTCAGCGGCGCCGCTAGCGTCGGTGTGACCGTCGACGTTGAAGGTGGTGTCGCGCAGTTTTTCGCTGTTCAGCGCCTTGGCGAATTCGGCCAGGTTCTGCTGGGCCTGTGTCGACAGACGGTCCGAGCCGAGCTCGAACGTGATCAGCAGGTCAAAAGCGCTGGGCGGCTTGGCAGCGGCCTCGGCGGCCTGCTGGCCCTGACAGGCGCTGGCGGCACCGATGCAGACGGCGCGGGTCTTTTTCTTCTTCAGGCAAAGCTGGCCTTCCGGGCAGGCCGGTGCGGCGGCCGCTTCGGTCGTGTCGAAGTGCTTGGTAATATCGTCGGCCGAATATTGAGCTTCGGCTGCGGCCAGGCCTGGCACCATCAGGCAGGCGAGGAGCGGAAGAATGTACTTCATTGCAGATCCCTTTCCGTGTGGTCCCGGCTAAGCGGGGTCTAAGTCGTTGCCTCGTCTTCGGGGCATGGGTGTCTTTTGCCAGATAGAATCACCGTTGGCTGTGTGATCTGTTACACCCGAAAAATTTTTAATTCCCGTTCATATATGCAGTTAATCCAAGTTGGTTTTTATCGAATTTCCAATCGTCGCCGACTGCATTTTGCAACAATAGCCCATTGGACAGAATCTGTCATCCACCGGATGGGCTAAACACCAAAATCAGCGATTTCAGAGGATTAGCTGTAGTCGTTCAGGTCGCGATGGCGCGGCCGCTTCTCGTCTTTACGGATCCGTACCGGGCGCGCCTGCGGCGCCGGCAAAACGGTCAGGGCGCCAAGAAAGAGCAGCGCGACCAAAATCGTCAAAGCAAGCATTACGTCCGTTCTCCGTCGTCGTTGGCCGGACTCTACCCAAGCTTTCCCCCCGGCGTCGAGTCCAGAAATGGGGATTCTGGGCCGAAATCTCAAGGCTGGCCGGCAGCTTACTTCCGTTGCGCTGGTCAGAACGGCCTGCGCGCGCTATGCCGGTTTCATGCAAATCATGATCTGGATAGGCGCCGTTCTGACGGTTCTGGGGCTGGCGGGGCTGGTGTGGTGCATTCGCAAGGCGGCCTGGCTGAAACGGGTTCAGGCGCAGGATGACCGGCCGGACAATG
>JBCCER010000394.1:0-2233 GCA_039030175.1 Pseudomonadota bacterium | reverse complement strand
GCCGATGCTGAAGCCGTCATTGTCGATATCGGTCGGGTGAACCTCGCCATTGACGAGATAGACCTCGAACGGGCCGCAGTCGGGCGGCTCTACGGTCGACTGGGCAGTCGCAGTCGCGACCGTCGCAAGTCCACACAGGAACGCTGCTGCAAAACTCTTCATCGTATCGCACCGCCATTTTCGGAGACCTGATCGTAGCGTCCATTTGCCCGATCTCCACCAATCAACCGACAGCCGAGCGGAATTTCGGACAATGGCCACCGAAAACCCTTCTTGACCCGGGTGCATCGGCGGCTTGAAGACGGAACGCACGGCGAAGGTTCAAAACAATTGGGCGACCGCCTCAGACGATACTGCGTTCGCATACTTCTGCTCCATGTCGAACAGGTTGGCCTCGTGCGGGCCCAGCGCCCGGTCGCCGACGCAATCCGATATCACGGTCGGGCGAAAGTTCGCACCGACCGCGTCGACGACCGACGCCCGAACGCACCCGCTGGTCGTAGCGCCAACCACTGCCAGTGAATCGACACCCTTGGCCCGCAGGACGGCGCTAAGGTTGGTATCGCAAAAGGCCGATGCCTGGGTTTTGCGAACGATCAACTCGCCGGTTCGCGGCGTCAGAAAGTCGACAACGTGGCTGGCCGGGTTGCTTTCCGTCAGGATCTTGAGCCGTGGCATCTTTTCGCACCAAACGCCGGCATCCGAGCCATCCTCCGCATAGACGATGCGGGTGAAAACCACAGGCAGACCCTGTTCGCGAAACGCGGCGAGTACTGGAATGCTTGCCTTGGCTGCCTCGAGCGTGTTGCCGCCGCCGAAGACTTCCGGGTCGACGAACCCGTTGACGAAATCGACGACGAGCAGGGCGGTCCGCCGTCCCTTCGCTAATCTGCCGCCAATTTGCTGCTTGGCATAGATGTCGGTTTCATCCATCGGAGCGCCCGTTTGTTTGGCTGACTGTCAGGTTCTATAGCGGCCGATGGCTCAACCGTCGCTTAGCGAGCGCCCGGTGACGTAGCTGTAGGACCCCTCTACGAGCTGTACAACGACGTCGAGTTCATCGTCGGAAAGCGGGGTATAGATCATGACGAAGCCTTCCCATCCCGGCCGTTGATTTGCCCAGGGGTGCGCGACGGCCCAGCCGGCCTCAATGGCGGTGCGCGCAATTTCGGGGTCCAAAGAGGCATGAAGGCTGCCGTCCGGATGCATATGCGCGAACTCCCGTCCCCCGACGATCACCTCCGGCCGGGCCAGCGGCAGGTCGTCTTCCAGCCAAAACCCCATCGCCCCCGGCAGCGAAACGACGGTGTCACGAATCTCGACATTGGGAATGTCGTCCACCCGGCGCAGCAGTTCGGCGGCAATCTCGGGCACCACCTCGACGCCAACTTGGACATGGGGCACCCCGTCCGTGGTGACCGGCCTCGGCCCTTCGCGCGTCGGCAGCGCGGTGTCCTGCGCCTGGGCTGACACGAACACAGCGCACGACAGTGCCGCACCGGCGATGGTCGTTATGGTGTTTGAAAACCGTTTCATATTGACCTCCTTAACGGCGGACCGCGCTGTTTGGTCAGCGCGATCAAAACCACAAATCCGCGACGCAGCGCCCATCTCTTGGAAGCGATTTGAATTGATCCAAACCATCGAAACGGCGGATCGGCAGCTTCTCGACCGTCGCGGGATCATCGATCATGCGAAGATTTGCTGCGATCCGAAGCCGACCGTCGGGGTCCGGTTCAAGGCCTGAGTAGTAGGCCAGGCAACCGCAGGTCGGGCAGAAGTGAAAGCCGATATGCTGCCCCCGAACATAGGACTTCGACGGCCCTTGAACGGCCACATCGATACCGTCCCATCCGTAAATCCACAGGGCACCATAGCGCCGGCAAATCGTGCAGTTGCACGCTGTCGCCGACTCCGGGTCGCCGTCGAACTGCCACGACACCGCTCCGCAGTGGCAAGATCCCTTCAGCATGGGCGTTGGCTCCGCTCTCGCCTGTGTCCCTTGACGTGACGATGGGCCAATGCCGACGCTTAATCAATGGCGGCGGAAGCGATCGATCCGACCGGTCTAGGTGCCGGTCAGCACCCACCACCAGGCGGGCGCCGTCAGCATCGAGAGCGGAATCCCGATGCCGATCAGCAAGGCAACCAAATCGGGCTCAAGATCATGGTCGATGGCGATCACGCTCGCGCCCAGCATGGGCGGCATGGCCATCTCCAGGATCGCCACGCG
>JBCCER010000393.1:0-2242 GCA_039030175.1 Pseudomonadota bacterium | reverse complement strand
CGAAACTGCGCTGGCCGAGCAGATGAATGTCTCCCGCGCGCCAATCCGCGAGGCGATCCAGATCCTCGAAAATGACGGATTGGTGGAGACTATCGCCTACAAGGGCAAAAGGGTAAAACCGCTGACGGCGCGCGAAGTCGCCGAGACCTATTCGCTGCGCGAGGTTTTCGAGGTCATGGCCGTGCGCCGGGTTCTCGAAAGCGGCGCACCGTTAGATCGGTTGCGTCAACATTGCGACGAGATGACGGAAGCTGCCGAGCGTGACGATTTCGACGCCCTGGTCGCCGGCGACGAGGCGTTTCACCACAGCCTTATCGAACTGGCCGACCACGACTTGTTGCTCGCCTCCTGGAAAAACCTCTATCTGCGCATCCACCAGATCATGGCCCTGCGCAATCGGGATGAGCATAATTTGAAAGAGGTGGCGGGAAACCATCCCCCCATCGTTGATGCCCTTGCCGACGGCGATACCGAACACGCGGTACGCCTCATCTCTGAACATACGCGCATCTTGGCGGCCATCGACCCGGCCTCTATCGTGCAAGACCTGTGATCTCCGTCCGTTGGATATTTGGCGCTTGTCGCCTTGACGTGGCGGAGTCGCGGCCGAAACCCGCCAAAGAAGACTATGAATCGCTGCCAATCCGGGTTCGGTAACTCAATCAAACAGGTGAGAGGAAAAAGAATGCCTAAACGTCTGAACCAACTACTTGTTGCTGGGGCAGCGAGCCTTGCCCTTTGCACAGCGGCGGTCGCGCAGCCCGCTGACGACACGATCGTCGTGGGCCTGAGCGCCGACATCACGACCATGGAGCCTTCGGCGATTTCGTCCCGAGACAATTCCAACATCGCGCGGCATGTTTTCGGCACGCTGTTTTCGATGGGCGGCGACGGATCTCACAATCCAGATCTCGCCCACACGATGGAGGTCACCGACGACGGCCTTGGCTACATTTACACCCTGAACGAAGGGCTGACCTGTCATGACGGCGAGCCGCTGACGGCAGAGGATGTTGCCTATACCTTCAATCGCGCCGCCGACCCCGAAAACGCGTTCACGGGCAATACTCCTGGCTTCGTGTTTTCGTCGATCGGTTTCCAGGGCGCGGAAGCGCTCGATGATCTGCGCGTACAGATCAATATCGAACGTCCGAACCGGATCGCGTTCGGCCTGATCGCTGAGGTGCTGATCCACTGCATGGACTCGTATGAAGGGATGTCGCTGGACGAGGCGGCGGGCAACCCAATCGGCTCCGGTCCCTACCGTGTGGCCGAGTGGCGCCGCGGGTCGGAAATCGCGCTCGAGGCGGTATCCGAAGATGTTGGGACTGAGCGGATCGTATTTCGGATCATCCCCGAGGCCTCGACCCGTGCAGCGGAGCTGATGGCCGGCAACGTTGACATAATCACCAATGTCGCGCCTGACCAAATGGACGTCATCAACGCCTCCGGCGCCGCCGAAGTGAACCCGATCCAGGGCACGCGGCGCATGTATGTCGGCTTCAACCTTAGCGACGCAATGGCCGAACTGCCGGGTGGCGACGCGATCCAGGATCCGGATGTCCGCCGCGCCCTGCAATATGCGGTCGACGTGCCGACCATCTGCAGCCAGCTTCTGAACTTCGAGTGCGAGCGGATGACCGGCATCGTGAACCCGCAAAACGCGCATCCGGACATCGAGCCCTATCCGTACGATCCAGCGCTGGCCGAACAGCTGCTTGACGAAGCTGGCTGGCCGCGTGATGAAAACGGCATCCGTTTCCCGATCCGCTTCCAGGCGGGACAGGGTCGCTATCTGAACGACGTCAATGTCGTTCAGGCCATCGCCCAGTATCTGTCGGACGTCGGCCTTGATGTCGACTTGGACGTCATGGAGTGGTCGAGCGTGTACATCCCGCTGGTGCGCGAGCGGAATGTCGGCCCGCTCTACTTCATCGGTTCCGGCGGTGCTCTATGGTCACCGCTTTACGACATGACTGACCTCGCACGCATCGACAGTGGCACGAACTACACCCATTGGGATGACCCGCGCTGGTTCGATCGGTGGGCCGATATCTCGGCTGCTCAGAGCGATGAAGAGGTGCGCGGAATCGTCAACGAAATGCTGCAGGTCTTCTACGATGACGGCCCGTGGCTTCACATGTACTTCCAGCCGGACTTCTACGGCGTTTCGAACCGGATCGACTGGACCCCGCGTCCGGACGAGAAGGTCTATCTGTGGAATGCGACGGTCAACTGATCT
>JBCCER010000392.1:0-2259 GCA_039030175.1 Pseudomonadota bacterium | reverse complement strand
TTCCCGCTCAATGGCGGGTTTTGATATGGCAGAGAGTTTCAATACCGAAAGATGGCGGCGGGCCGTGATCGGCTCCGGCAGCGGCCACGCAACCGCCCGGTCGGTCGCGACACTCTATGGCCAACTGATCGCGGATGACGGACTGATCGGCCCTTCCCTAAAACGGCTGGCATTGGAAGAAACAGGGTGCAGCGATGGTGACGACCCGATCTTGGGCATGCCGATCCGCTACAGCACCGGCTTTGAGCTATCCTATCCGCCATCGCTCGATTTCGGTCCGAACCCAAGGACAGCCGGATATTGGGGCGCGGGCGGTGCGCTGGGCTTCGCCGATCCCGACGCTGAGCTTGCATTCGGATACGTCACGCGCCACATGGCGCCAGACCTCGGATGTTCGGCGCGCGGCCGATCGCTGGTCGCGGCACTATACGGTGCGCTGGAAGGTTAATGCCGATGAATAACAGGTACGCAGACGGTAAGTTGTTGGCTCGGCGCGAAGGACCGGTCGCGATCGTCACGCTCAATCAGCCGGACAAGCGCAACGCCCTGGCCAAATCCATGTGGCGCGCTTTGCCCGAACTTGCGAACGATCTTGAGGCCGAACCCGGCATTCGGGTTGTTAGGATTTGCGGTGCAGGCGACGACGCGTTCAGCGCCGGGGCCGATATCAGCGAGTTCGAGCGCGTTTACGCCGATACGGCCAGCACCGACGCCTACAACCGCGTCGTGCGAGAGGGTCAGGCAGCGATCCGCTACCTCAACCTGCCAACCATTGCGGAGATCAGCGGGGTGTGTGTAGGCGGTGGCATGGGGCTCGCATTGGCCTGTGACGTGCGCTTTGCCACCGACACGTCGCGCTTTGCTATCACGCCTGCCAAGCTCGGCCTTGCCTACAGTTTTGAGGACACGCAGCAGCTGGTTGAAAAGGTCGGCCCAGCGCGGGCCAAGGACATCCTATTCACCGGCCGCCAATTGATGGCGGACGAAGCCCTGTCCATCGGTCTTATCGACCGCGCGGTTCCTGCATCGGAATTGGCGACGTGCATGGATGACTATTGCGCGTTGCTGTGCAACGCGTCGAACGCTTCGATCGCGGTCCTGAAGCAGACCATCAACAGCATCGCCGACGGTGACACACAGGCGCCGAGAGACCTCGTTGCCGAATTCGAGGCGCTGTTCGACGGGCCGCATTTCAAAGAAGGCTATCGCGCGTTTTTGGCGAAACGCCGGCCTGAGTTCCAGTGATAGCCCGTTACTTTCAAGTCGGTCTGACCTATGACTAGCCTCACGCGGTAGGTGCCGCCCAAACTCGGGAAGCGCAATGTTGGTCAGCCTGTTGAACGCAATAGACCGGTTCTTTCAGTTTCTAGCCGCACCGCTATTGCTGATCAGCCGCCTCTTGCTGGCGTGGTTTTTCTTCCCTGCCGGCCTCGAAAAGATCCAAGACTATTCCGGCACCGCCAGCTTAATGAGCAGCCACGGTTTCCCGGCAATCTTGTTGCCGCTGGTGATCCTGCTGGAGATGGGCGGCGCCGTGCTGCTGGTGGCCGGTCTTGCCACGCGCCTCACCTGCTTTGCGCTGGCCGTCTTCACCATCGTCGCCAATCAGACTTACAACAGCGGCGACCCCAATCAGGTCAGGGAATTTCTTTATGTCGCCGAATTCGTCACCATCTCCGGCATGGCCGCGCTGATGGCCGTCGGCCCCGGCGCCTGGTCGCTTGACGCCTTTCGCCGCAAGTCGGCAGCGGCTGTCGAACCGGCGGCTAGGGACGACTGACTCTCAGCAGCACGGCACCTACCAAAGTCGTGAAGACGCCGGCGAGACGCGTGAGGCTGAGCCTTTCGTTGAGCACCAGCACACCGATGAGGACGGCGAAGATGATGCTGGTTTCGCGCAGCCCGGCGACCAAGGCGATCGGCGCCACGGTCATGGCCCAGATCACGGCCCAATAGGCGGCGAGGCTGAAAACGCCCATCAGGGCGGCTGGCCGCCAGATCTTGGCGGCTTGGGGCGGGAACCGGTCCTTCTTGACCCATAGCGCAAAGACCGCGAGCGGAATCCATTCCAGACCCATCATCCAGGCGGCATAGGCGTGCGCGCTGCCCGCCAGCCGAGCGCCCAGCCCGTCCGTGATCGTATAGCCGGCGATGAACAGGCCGGTGGTCAGCGCGAAAATCACGACCACCGGATTGCGTAGATTTTGCGCACCGCGCGTAAAGGCCAGGCTCATGATCCCGACACCGATCATGACGACA
>JBCCER010000391.1:0-2260 GCA_039030175.1 Pseudomonadota bacterium | reverse complement strand
GATTGCCAGATCGATATCGATGACGATCTCGCTGCCCTTCATATGGGCCGCAACGGGCGCCTCATCATACCCCACGACCCGCTGACCGCGACGGGCAATCTCGACACCTCCGACGGCGATCGACAGAAGATCCCGCTCTGCCCGCTCGCCGGTCTTTCCGACCGCCATAACGATGCGGCCCCAATTGGCGTCTTCGCCGGCAATAGCGGTTTTGACGAGCGGCGAATTCGCGACAGACATACCAATGCGTCTGGCAGCAACAGCAGACGTCGCGCCGGTCACATTCACGGTGATGAACTTTCGCGCACCCTCGCCATCGCGCACGATCTGCTGGGCGGCGTCGATCGCCACGTCCTCCAGCGCAGACCTGAAGTCGCGCCATAACGGATTGGCGGCCGTTTCGGCTACTTCGTTGCCAGCCGCCCCTGTCGCGAAAGCCAATACGGTGTCGCTCGTGGACGTGTCGCTATCGACTGTGATGGCGTTAAAGCTTCGGTCGACGGCGCGTTTCAGCATCGGCTGAAGCAACTCGGCCGGCACGGCCGCGTCCGTGACAATAAAAGCCAACATCGTCGCCATATCCGGCGCGATCATACCTGAGCCTTTGGCTATGGCATTGATGGTGACCGTCCGATCGCCGATTTTCGCCTGTCGGGTGGCCAGTTTTGGGAAAGTATCGGTCGTACGTATCGCCTCGGCCGCCGGTAGCCACTGGTCTGCGGTCGCGGACTGGATCGATCGCTCGATGTGAGCCGTTATCCGTTCGGCCGGAAGGGGTTCGCCAATAACGCCGGTCGAGGCGAGAAAGACCTGGTCCTCTGCGCACCCGACAGCGCGGGCCAGCGATGCCCCCGTCTCTGCGACCGATTCGAGACCATGCCGCCCTGTAAACGCGTTGGCGTTTCCCGAGTTCACCAGGACCGCCCTAGCCTTGCCACCTGCCAAACGCTCGCGACACCAGTCGACGGGTGCCGACGGGCATCTGCTTTTGGTCAGAGTGCCGGCAACGGTGGTCCCCTCATCGAACAGGGCCAGCATCAAATCGGGCGCACCGCTCTTCTTCAGACCCGCCGAAAGGCCGGTCAACCGAGTACCGTCTATAGGAAGAAGCACTTGCAACCGCCCTGGAGCCAGCGGCGACTTTGAGATCTCCATGGCTGGTTGGTAGCCGACGTCTGGTTACTGCTCGATGGGCTCGCCATCCGGACCGAAGACCACAATCTCCGCGCCTTCACGCAGTTCGGCGGCAATCTCCTGGGCGATTTCGCCAGAGACGCTATCGACAAGCTGGCCGCGAACCTCCTCCAGCGCAGGCGGCTCAACAGTGCGGTGGTCCTCAGTCAGGATAACGTGCCATCCGAATTGCGTCTCCACTGGCTCGGTCGTAAAGGCTCCATCCTCGAGAGCGAAGGCGGTTTCGCCAAATGGCTCGACCATCTGACCCTGCTGGAAATAGCCGAGATCGCCGCCATTCGTGCTGCTGGGCCCAATCGACAACTCGCCTGCGAGGGTTGCAAAATCCTCACCGGCCTGAAGACGCTCGATCGCTGCCAAAGCCTCTTCTTCAGTCTCTACCAGGATGTGCCGCGCGCTGACCTCGTCATAGGGCGGATTTTGCTCGAGAAATGCGTCGTAGGCAGCTGCCAGCCTGTCGTCGGTCGCCCTTTCGTTGATCACACGGCCAAGCCAGACTTCTTGGATAATGCCGAGCCTTGCCTGCTCTACCAGGTCGAGTACTTCAGGATCCTCACCAAGCCCCTCGTCGAGCGCCCGTTGCTCGATTAAACGGCCCGTTGCAAGCTGATCAGCTAGAATGCCTATCATCATCTCTGGCGGAAACTGCTGGTATTGAGGCGGCAATGCCACGAGCGCATCCATGACATCGGACATATAGATTTCCGCGCCATTTACCGTCGCGACCACTTGATTTTCTGGATCATCCGTCTGGGCAAAAGCAGCCGGCGCGGCAATGGCGGCAACAACAGCGCATACCGCAGCGGACCGGCGCAGAGAAAAAACTGTCATCGAAATGAATTCCCTTATTTCGGGGGTTTCGGTCGCGAGCGTCTCGCCGACCAAGGGCTGGCAGGGGTAAAGCATAGGATGACAGACCCCGCAAGCGCCGAAGCCTTTTGCCTCAGAATGGTCAAAAGGGTCGCTTGGTCGCACTCTGTAACCTATATAGAGGCATCTTTTGGCCAAAGGCACACTTGGAATACGCGATAAGACATGACGAGGCGGGCTCGAATACGCGCCTTTC
>JBCCER010000390.1:0-2269 GCA_039030175.1 Pseudomonadota bacterium | reverse complement strand
TTGGCTGTCGACTGGCGCCAAGCCGTCCGAGCGGGTGGCGAAGTTTCTCGGCCAGGCCGAGTTGATCCCGATGCCGGCCCAGCGTACGCGCGTGAAGAAGGCCCAGCCCAAGGCGAAGGCGCAGGAACGCCTGCGCGAGCAGGAGGAACGGGCGGCCGAGGCGGCAGCGGCTGCCGAAGAGGCGGCGGCGGAAGAAGCCGCTGCGCCTGAAGAGGCCCCGGTTGAGGAAGCGTCCGCCGACGATTCCGCCTCCGAGGAAGCGTCCGCTGAGGAAGCCCCAGCCGAAGAGGCGCCTGCCGAGGAAGAGACCAAGGACAAGGCCGAAGGCTGAACACTGTGGCCGACCGGCCGCGCGTTTGCGTGGGGGCGATCGCCGGTGCGCACGGCGTGCGCGGCCTGGTTCGGCTGAAAAGTTTTACCGAAGTTCCCGAGGCGGTTGCGTCTTACGGACCGTTGGAGAATGAGGCCGGCGGTCGCCGCTTTGCGGTGACCTTACAGTCGGCATCGAAGGGCCAGTTCATTGCCCACATCCAGGGTGTGAACGACCGCGAGGCCGCCGAGGCTCTGCGTGGCGTGCGTCTGTATGTCGATCGAAGCGTTTTGCCGCCGCCGGACGAGCCCGATGACTTCTACTATGCCGATCTGATCGGCCTTAGGGTCGAAACAGCAGATGGCGCCCCGTTCGGAAAAGTGCGGGCCGTAGAGGATTTCGGCGCCGGCGATGTGATCGAGATCGAGCGCGAAGACGGCGACGACATCGTCCTGCCGTTCACGCGCGCTGTGTTCCCCGTCGTAGACATAGAGGGCGAGCGGTTGGTGGTCGATCCTCCGCCCGATTTAGGGGAAAGCAAACCCTGACATGACCCTCGGTCATTTTCAAACCGTTCGCGCAAAGACCGCCGCGCCATCTTGAGGGGTAAAGATGACGCGGCGGTTTGGCCACCCGCTTAAGTTCTGACCACGCCGGCTATTGGGTCGCTACCAACGCCGACTGCACCGCGCTGATCAACGAAGGTCGTGCCCGACCGGTTTGAATCGCCGCGGTGCCCGCGGCCTGGCCGATCAAGTCGCGAACCTGCTCTTCGGTAAGGTCCGGATTGGCGGCTAGAACCAGCGCGCAGGCGCCGGAAAGGTTTGGCCTTGTGGCGAGTGAGGTGCCGTTGGAGAGACCGTTGGTCCCCAAACCGGCGGCGGAGCCCCGCTGGCCGGTGATTCGCGACGCCAACTTCGCCTGCTCATACTCCTCGCCGGCATCCATCGTCAGGACATTCGGCAAAGACGCGGGAAATTCGCTAAGGGCGCAGCCACGCTCTACCGAGACCACGATGACACAGCCGAGGCCGCCGCGTCCCAAGGTACGTGCCCGCTCCAACTCCTCGATAATGTCGTTCGATGGCAAGGCGCTGACCCAGCTGTTGGTCAGGATGTCGGCACCGGCCCGATGCGACCAGTCGATGCTGCGAGCAATTGTCGTGTTGGTCGTCTTCCAACGCCCGCCAGGTAGGGATGTCGGAACGATCCGCACGGCCATCTGTTCGCAGCCGGCCGCCTGTTCCTTCACGCGCCTGCGCCCCGTGGCAATCTTCTGGGTCAGTTCGGCAAGGTCTAGCCGATGGTCATCCAACTGGCGAGCGGCCATATCCAGATTGGGCTCGGTACCCGCCTGGCCGTCAACCCGATCCGTCGCCGGCGCGACCTCGTCGACCTTCGGACGATGGCCAAGGGTGACGAGGTCGGGCTCTGCAAACCGGACCTCGTCATCAGAATCCAGGTCGGCGATCAATTCGAACATATCGACCGCCCTAGGGACATCGCAGACCATCTTGTCGCTGCGCGTCTCGCGGATCGTTAGGCCGTAGTCGTCGGCGATCTGACTGGACCTTTTGGCGTCCACGAGGCCGATCACGACGCGTCTGACAGCCAACACCCTGTACTTCCCGATGCGGAAAACAGGCAGAGCGTCTGCGATGTCCGGCTTGTTGCGCAGCTGTCCGATGGTGGCTTCGGTCGCCTCTTTCGACGTCACACCAGCGGATTCATGCAGCAGTTCGGCGGGGACCAGGAGAAAGCCTTCGTCGGGGATCTCGACCCCGCTGTTGGGCTCAACCGTGGACCATGCCTTTGCGGCCCGCGCTCGCGCGCTTAGGGGGCCTTCATCGTGAAACCGAACAGCGATCACACTGGGATCGATGACCAGTTCGACCGTCTTGCCTTGGACTTGGTACGTATACGACATGATCTCAATCTCCCCTTCAAGTCGTGTCGTCTC
>JBCCER010000389.1:0-2291 GCA_039030175.1 Pseudomonadota bacterium | reverse complement strand
TCATGACCGGTTACTTGCTGCGTTCCAGCCGTCACAACTGGTCTTTTAAGTCCGAGCCGGTTCCAGCGCTAAGGGGTCGCCGCATCGATTGGCCGCGTGGCAAGCTTGTTGGCGGATCCAGCGCCATCAACGGCATGGTTTACGCGCGTGGGCTGGCCTCCGACTATGATCGTTGGGCCCAGATAGGCCTTACCGATTGGTCCTGGGACAAGGTCAGGCCGGTCTTCGAAGACCTCGAAGCACCGACCGATCAGGGCGAACCTATCGACCATATCGCCGTCGACCTACCGAATTGGTGGACGCCGCTCTATGACGCGTTCTTGAACGCGTCGCAAACGGCCGGTCTCGGCCTAACAGACGACTTCAACGGCCCCGCCCCCTCCGGTGCAGGTCGCTATCGCTTTACAACCTACCGCGGACGGCGTGCCCATACGGCACGAACATATTTGAAACCTGCGCTGGCGACTGGACGCGTCGCACTTGTTCCCGACAGCACAGTGCTGGGAATCGATTTCGTGGACAGACGGGCTGTTGGACTGCGGATGCAGCGCGGCGGTGCTAAGCATGTCGTGAAGTGCAGGTCGGAGATCATTTTGTCGGCGGGAACGGTAGGTTCACCCCACCTCCTGATGCTGTCGGGCATCGGACCCGGAAACGTCCTTCCGGCGGCAGGCATACCCGTTCGGCTCGAACGCGATGCGGTCGGGCGTAATCTTCAAGATCATCTGATGGTGCGTGTAGAGCATGCTGCGCGCGTAGCCGGCCCCCTTTGGAAGCTGATGCGTCTTGACCGCGCCATGATTGCGGTTGCTCAAGCCGCGCTCACGGGCACCGGCCCGGCATCGGTCTTTCCATTGCTTGTCGGCGGATTCTTCAAATCCCATCCCGGTTTGGACGAGCCCGACCTTCAAACCCATTTTCTGCCGGCCCTCACAAGCGCCACCGTGCGGATCAATCCCTTCAGGTCACCAACCGGCGGTCGCGAGCAAGATGGCTTCTTCGCCAATATCGCCCGAATGCGGCCCGAAAGCAGAGGACATATCGAAATCACAAGTTCAGATCCGATGGCCACACCTGCCATTCATCCGAACTATCTCGACAGCGCCAGTGATCGGATGATCCTACGAGACGGTATGAAGCTGCTAAGGCACCTGTTCGAACAGCCGGCCTTCGATGACTATCGTGGTCCCGAACTCGCGCCGGGTGCCGACGTCCAAAGCGATGACGAGATCGATGACTGGATCGCTGAAACGGCAAGCACGCAGTATCATCCGGTGGGTACTTGTCGCATGGGCACGGACCCCGACTCTGTCGTCGATAGTGCATTACGGGTACGCGGGGTGGACGGCTTGAGAGTTGCCGATGCGTCCGTGATGCCAACCATCACGAGCGCCAACACCCAAGCACCGACAATTCTGATCGCCGAGATGGCGTCGCGAGCCATCATCCAAGCTAATATGTAGCTTGAGGTTAGGCCTACAACTTATTGTGATTTAGCAAAAATGGCGCGCCCTGCAGGACTCGAACCTGCGACCGTCGGCTTAGAAGGCCGGTGCTCTATCCAGCTGAGCTAAGGGCGCTTCGCGGCCTCTAACCAGCGCTTGTCAGCGCGGCCGAGGCCGGAAATTGTCACCATAGTTTCGCGGTACGACGTGCCTTTGGTGAGGTTCCTCGACCTCGTAATCGATCCCCTTGCGTTTGGCGTATGCGATAGCTTCTTCCTTGGTCTCGAAGCGAAGCCGTATTTGGTTCAGTGTGTCGCCCGAACTAATCCAACCCATCAGGGGTTCCGGGCGTCTCGGCGTCGCCGGCTCGTATTCCAGAAGCCAGCGATGTGTCTTCGCACGGCCCGACTGCATAGCCGTTTTTGCCGGTTGATAGATGCGCGCCTTGATCATCGTTATCCAAACGCTCCCATTCCGCATCGAACGCCCATCAGGCCGGGCGCTGGATGGTCGGGGCGGACGGATTTGAACCGCCGACATCCTGCTCCCAAAGCAGGCGCGCTACCAGACTGCGCTACGCCCCGTTCCCAACTTATGCGGGACATAACATCCAATATCACCGGCGGCAAGACGGACACCTGCAACAAATCGCGACCGCTACGTTTTACTGAAACGAAAAGTGATCGCCGAAAATCAGCCTGACGCTGGCGGCGAATCGCGGACGGGTGTAAAGCACAACGAGTAAACGCTGCCATCTCGCGCCAATGATGGTTGTCAGGTTGGATGGTCGTATGACGAGAAACTCTTTTGCCCGCGCTCTTCTCTTCGTTGCGCCAATGACGGTTG
>JBCCER010000388.1:0-2298 GCA_039030175.1 Pseudomonadota bacterium | reverse complement strand
GTGCTGGGCCTAGGAGACCTGGGCGCCTTGGCCTCGAAACCGGTCATGGAGGGCAAGGCCGTTCTGTTCAAACGGTTCGCCGATGTCGACGGGCTGGACCTGGAGGTGGACACCAGCGATGTCGACGCCTTCGTCAATTGCGTGCGCTATCTCGGCCCCAGCTTCGGCGGCATCAACCTGGAAGACATCAAGGCGCCTGATTGTTTCATCATCGAGGCTCGCCTGCGGGAGTTGCTGGACATCCCGGTGTTCCACGACGACCAGCATGGCACGGCCATCATCGCTGCCGCCGGCCTCATCAATGCGCTCGACCTCACCCGCCGGTCCATCGGCGATATCCGCATGGTGATCAATGGCGCCGGTGCTGCCGCGATTGCTTCCGTTGAACTGTTCAAATCCATGGGTTTGCCCGCCGACCAGGTGATCCTGTGCGACAGCAAGGGCGTGATCTATCAGGGCCGCGAACACGGCATGAACCAATGGAAGGCCGCCCACGCCGTCGATACGAAGGCGCGCACCTTGGAGGAGGCGGTGGAAGGTTCCGACGTCTTTGTCGGTGTCTCGGTCAAGGACGCGCTGAGCCAGGACATGGTCCGATCGATGGCCGACCGGCCGATCATCTTCGCGCTGGCCAATCCGGACCCCGAAATCCTTCCAGACGACGTGACGGCGGTTCGTCCGGACGCAATCGTGGCTACAGGTCGATCGGATTACCCGAACCAGGTCAATAATGTCCTCGGCTTTCCCTACATCTTCAGAGGCGCCCTCGACGTGCATGCCAGTACGATCAACGAGCCGATGAAGATCGCTGCTGCCGAGGCGCTGGCCGAATTGGCCCGCGAAGATGTCCCGGACGAGGTCGACCAGGCCTATGCAGGTCGGCGCCTGCGCTACGGGCCCGACTACCTAATTCCGGTGCCGTTCGACCCAAGGCTAATCGGCGCCGTACCGCCCGCAGTTGCCCAAGCAGCGATGGACAGTGGCGTGGCCCGGCGGCCGATCAAAGATATGGACGCCTATCGCCAGACCTTACGCTCGCGGCTCGATCCGACGGTCGACAGCCTCCAATTCATCTTCGAAAAAGTCCGATCCTCTCCGCAGCGGGTCGTCTTTGCAGAGGGCGAGGAGGAACGCTCGATCCGGGCAGCGCTTGCCTATCGAAATGCCGGCTATGGCGACCCGATCCTAATCGGTCGGGAGGAACGGGTGCGCGAGACCATGGCGCGACTCGGCTTGGAAAATGTTCGCCCGGTGGAAATCCACAACGCCGCGCTGAGCCGGCACAATGAAAAGTACCGAGACCTTGTCTATAGCCGACTGCAGCGTCAGGGCGTTTTACAGCGGGACGCGCAGCGCATGGTCAATCAGAACCGGAACGTGTTTGCCGCCTGTATGGTCGCACTCGGTGATGCCGACGCCGTTGTCACCGGCCTGACCCGCAGCTTCACGGTCTCGTTCGAGGATGTCGGGCGCGTGCTCGACCCGTTGCCGGACCACATCATGTTTGGACTGTCGATATTGGTGTCGCGCGGCCGCACCGTGTTCATCGCCGATACGACGGTGCATGAACGACCCGACCCCGAGCAGCTCGTCGACATCGCCATTCAAAGCGCCGCCAAGGCCCGGCAGATGGGTGTCGACCCAAGGGTGGCGTTCCTGTCGTTCTCCAACTTCGGCCAGCCGATGCGGACGCGGGCCCAACATGTGCGCGACGCCGTTGCGCTGATGAACGAGCGTGGCGTCGATTTCGAATATGACGGCGAGATGTCGGCCGAGGTCGCGCTGGACTACGATCTGATGCAGCGCCTCTACCCGTTTTCTCGCTTGACCGGCCCGGCTAACGTTCTGGTCATGCCGGCGCTGCATGCCGCCAATATCGGTGCCAAGATGCTGCAGAAAATGGGCGGTGCCAGCCTGATGGGGCCGCTGCTGATTGGCCTTTCCAAGCCGGTTCAAATCGTCCAGATGGGCGCGACCGTGAATGAGTTGGTAACAGCCGCCGCACTGGCCGCCAGCGACGCGATCGAGCGGCAGCGCTAGTTTTCTAGCAACCGATTCCCCACATGAATTGTCATCAAACTGTGATTGCAAGCGATCAATTCGCCCATCACGGTGCGCTGCCAGTACGATATTTCAACGAGGCGTAGTGGGTCGGCCAAGATGCCCTCGTCTTTTTCGATTGGCCGTTGGATCGGTCTGACGGTTTTGTTCGCGCTGCCAGGACTCGCTGTTTTGGCTGGGCTGTCGCTATGGGCTGGTCTGGACCTTTGGTCCGCAGCCATTGCCGGGTGCGTGGTC
>JBCCER010000387.1:0-2323 GCA_039030175.1 Pseudomonadota bacterium | reverse complement strand
CGCCGCAAACCAGGCGATCGATGAAGCGACCGCCGCCGCCATCGCCGAGATATTCTGTGAGGTGGTGATTGCCCCTGACATCAGCCGGGAGGCCCGCGAGATTCTTTCCGCCAAGAAGAACCTTCGCCTCCTGGTAACCGGTGACCTGCCGGACCCGAAAGAGGGCGGCGTCGAGGTTAAATCCGTTGCCGGCGGGTTTTTGGTGCAGACGAGGGATAACGCGCGCATCGAGGCAGAGAGTTTGGAGGTCGTAACCGCGCGCAAGCCGACCGAGGCCGAGATCGGCGATCTATTGTTCGCCTTCCGGGTGGCCAAGCATGTGAAGTCGAACGCGATTGTCTACGCCAAGGAAGGCGCCACCGTGGGCATAGGTGCAGGGCAGATGAGCCGGGTCGACAGTGTCCGAATCGCCGCCTCCAAGGCGGACGAAATGGCAAATCGCGAAAACGAAGTACAGGCCCGCACTGTCGGTTCGGTGGTGGCCTCTGACGCTTTCTTCCCCTTCGCGGATGGTCTGTTATCTGCGGCTGAGGCTGGCGCGACCGCGGTGATCCAGCCGGGCGGGTCTGTTCGCGATCAGGAGGTCATTCAGGCTGCCGACGAGGCCGGACTGGCCATGGTCTTCACCGGCGTAAGGCATTTCCGGCACTAAGAGTCCGTCCAAGAAATTCTTACGGTCTGCATCGTCGCCGGAACCACGAGTGTTAGGAGCGGTGGCGCAGGCGATGCTGGAGGCATCGTCAAGCCGGCGTGACACGGCAATCGTGGTTCCGGCGACGACCCGAAGGGCCGTCTTATCAAGCCCCTGGGATAGCGTCGCGCGCCGCTTACGATGCGCCCGGCATCGCCGCGCGACGCCCTCCTTGCCCAAGACCTTGATAAGACGGTGCAGACCGTAAGAATTTCTTGGGCGGACTCTAAATCCGGTCGGCGATAAGGGATTTGAGATCCGCTTTCGGCCGTGCGCCGATATGCGAGATGATCTCAGCCGCCGCGATGGCGCCCATCTTGCCGCAATCGGCCAGATGACGACCTTCAACGAACCCAGCCAAGAATCCGGCGGCGAATAGATCTCCCGCGCCAGTGGTATCGATTACGTCGCCGTGCCTTTCGGCAGAAATCTCGAATGTCGAGGGGCCGTTAAGGATCAGCGCACCCTTTTCGCTACGTGTGATCGCCGCGATTTCGCAGTCGGCTCTGGCTCGCTCCACCGCCTGATCTAGATCCTCGGTCTGATAGAGGGTTTTTGCCTCGGCTTCGTTCGCGAACAGAATGTCCACGTGGCCGGAGACCAGCTCGGCGAAACTGTCGCGATGGCGCTCAACGCAGAAAGTGTCGGACAGGGTCAGCGACACTTTGCGCTCAGCCTCATGGGCGACTTTTGCCGCGAGAAGGTAAGCTTCTTGGGCGGTAGGCCGATCCCACAGATAGCCTTCCATATAGGTGACGTCGGCCCCCGCGATCAGCGATCGGTCGATATCGTCGGTGGTAAGAAGAACGCAGGCCCCCAGATACGTATTCATGGTGCGCTGGGCGTCCGGCGTCACCAGAATGAAGCTGCGCGCGGTGGGCGGCTCGTCGACGATCGGTGTCGAAATGAAGGTCACGCCGGCGGCCTCGATGTCATGCCGGAACACCTGGCCCAGCTGGTCATCGCAGACCTTGCCGATATAGCCAGCCGAAACGCCCAGAGAGGCGATGCCCGCCGCCGTGTTCGCGGCCGAGCCCCCGGATATCTCTATGGCCGGGCCCATCTTGGCGTAGAGGGTTTCGGCCTCCGTCGCGTCGATTAGGTTCATCGAACCCTTGACCAGTTGATTATCGGTCAAGAATGCATCGTCGGTGTGGGCAAGGACATCGACGATCGCGTTGCCGATCGTCACCACTTCAGCCTGTTTGGTCATTCAACTCTCAAAAGCTGGATAGGATGTTAAGGCGGGCGGCCGGTGTTTAGCTTCGTTGGGCCGCGAGGTCCAGGCCGGCTTGTCGGATTTACGTCAAGTTGATGCCGGTTCGCGCTGGCCGGCATCGGCAATTGTGTTAAAGTTGTACCCATTGATCGACGCCATCCCGTGATTGGAGAGAGATCTTTGTTCCGCCGCAAAAACGGCTCCGGTTCCGATTCCAGCGACGGTAAGTCGAGCGGACCGGAAGTCAGACCACGACGCATAGCGGAAGATAGTCCCGCTAGCGCTCGCCCGAGAAACCAGCAAACAGGGTCGCAAACCATGCCAAATACACCGCCATCAGGACCAGGAGTTCGCCCCGAAGGCCCCCGTCGCATTGTCGATATTCCCGCTGCGCCACGGCGCTCGTCGTCCGG
>JBCCER010000386.1:0-2326 GCA_039030175.1 Pseudomonadota bacterium | reverse complement strand
TCCCAATCCGGCAGCACCGGCAGGCGCGGACGATGGGCCTCATCGTTGCTGCCGCCGAATAGATTCGACTGGCCGCACTCACGTTCAGATGCGGCCGCATTGGCATGGCGGATTACCGTATCGACGGCCTCCATCAGTTGGGCTCTGTTGTCGTTCATTCGGTCAAACGCGCCAGCCCTAACCAGGTTCTCTAACTGGCGCTTGTTCAAAACACGCGCGTCCTGGCGCTCGGAGAACCCGAAGACATCGGTAAAGGGGCCGTTAGTCTTGCGTTCGGATTCGACCAGCCGCATCGCATCGACACCAACGCCCTTCACCGCGCCCAGAGCGTAGCGGATCGCGCGATCCTGGTTTAGTCGTTCTGGCTTCGATGGACTGGCGTTGGGTTCGGCATTGTCCTGCTGAGCCTCGACGCTGAAATGGGCTTCGGAGTTGTTGATATCGGGCGGCAACAGATCGATGCCAAGCCGATCCAACTCCTGCTTAAAAATGTTCAGCTTATCCGTGTTGTGAAGATCCAAGGTCATTGAGGCGGCCATGAACTCAACCGGATAGGTGGATTTCAGATAGGCGGTCTGATACGCGACCAATGCGTAGGCGGCGGCATGGGCCTTGTTGAAACCATAGCCGGCAAACTTTTCGATTTGGTCGAAGATCGATGACGCCTTCTTTGCGCCAATCGATTGTGCTGCGGCACCCTCGAGAAACACCTGCTTTTGGGCGTCCATCTCGGCCTTGATTTTCTTGCCCATCGCCCGGCGCAGAAGATCGGCTCCGCCAAGCGTGTAACCAGCGAGAACTTGGGCCGCCTGCATCACTTGCTCCTGATAGACCATGATGCCGTAGGTCTCTTTCAGTATGGGCTCCAGCTTAGGGTGCAGATAGTCGATGCTGTCGCTGTTCGGCGCGTGTTTGTTGCGGATAAAGGTCGGGATGTTGTCCATCGGGCCTGGGCGATAGAGCGCTACCAGCGCGATGATGTCCTCGAATACTGAGGGTTTCATTTGCCGCAGGACGTCCCTCATACCGCTGGATTCCAGTTGGAACACCCCGGTTGCGGTGGCCTGGCACAGCATCTCGAAGGTCGGTTTGTCGTCCAGCGGAATATGGGCAAGATCCAGCGGAGGATCGGGCCGCTCGGTCTCCCGCGCGTTAATCAGCTCAATAGCCTGTTGCAATACGGTGAGCGTCTTAAGGCCGAGAAAATCGAACTTCACCAATCCCGCCTGCTCAACATATTTCATGTTGAACTGGGTGACTGGCATGGGAGATCGCGGATCGCGGTAGAGGGGGACCAATTCCTGCAGGGGCCGGTCACCAATCACAACGCCGGCCGCATGTGTCGACGCGTGCCGGTAAAGCCCCTCCAGCTTGATAGCGAGATCAATCAGATGGCTGACATTCTCGTCCTCGGCCTGCATCTGCTGCAGAACGGGTTCGCCGGCGATCGCCTGCTGAAGTGTTACGGGGTTGGCCGGGTTGTTTGGCACCAGCTTGCAAAGCCGATCGACTTGCCCATACGGCATCTGAAGCACGCGCCCGACATCGCGCAATACCGCACGGGCTTGCAGCTTTCCGAACGTGATAATCTGCGCTACGCGATCAGCGCCGTACTTCTGCTGTACATACCCGATGACTTCATCGCGTCGGTCCTGACAGAAGTCGATGTCGAAGTCCGGCATCGACACGCGTTCGGGATTCAGGAAACGCTCGAACACCAGCCCGAGGGCGATTGGATCAAGATCGGTAATCGTTAGCGACCAGGCCACTACCGACGCCGCGCCCGAGCCGCGGCCGGGCCCAACGGGAATTTCCTTGGACTTCGCCCATTTGATGAAGTCAGAGACGATCAGGAAGTACCCGGCAAACCCCATCTCGATAATCACGTCCAGCTCGTAGTCAAGCCGCTCGCGATAGGGCTTCGCTACCGTGTCGCGTTCATCCGGGTTCATATCTTGCGTAAAGAGAAATGCCTCTAGTCTCTCTTCTAGGCCTTCGCGGACTTGGGAGCGCAGCTCATCGGCCTCTGTGCGACCAGCCTCGGTTTCAAATCGAGGCAGGATGGGTTTGCACGGCTCGGGCATGAAGGCACAGCGCTGCGCTATGATCAGTGTGTTATCAACGGCTTCGGGCAGGTCTTTGAACAACTCCCGCATGTCCGCTGCGGGCTTGAACCAATGATGTCTGGAAACCCGGCGGCGATCCTGCTCCGCCATATAGGTGCCATCGGCGATGCACAGCAGAGCGTCATGCGCCTCGTACATTGCCTCGTCAGCGAAGAAGCAATCGTTGGTCGCAACCAGCGGCAAGTTCCGTCGATAGGCAG
>JBCCER010000385.1:0-2335 GCA_039030175.1 Pseudomonadota bacterium | reverse complement strand
GCGGACCTGACCCCTGGTCTCTCGGTGGCATCGCAGCCTTCATTGGGCTGGTCGGCTTGTCGGGTCGCCTGGGCACTGCGCCGCTCTCAGGCGTCGTCGGCGGGGCGATGTTTCGCTTTGCCGGACTGCCGATGGTCCGTTGGTTGTTAAGACGGATTGGCAGAGCATAGGGGGCTCTCGCCTAAACGTCGGAACACGGCGCTATTGCCTGTTTCTCACACCAATTGATCACCGTCAAACGCGGATAGCTCTCCAGACGCTGTTGCGCCTTTGCCGCATAACGTTCGGCCGGACCCACCGCCCTTGGGTTGGGTCTGAACACGAATCCGAACAGATCGCCATAGCCAAGCGGGGCGTAGACGTCGAACTTGCCATCGCCAAGAGGGCGGATGCCATACATGGTTGGCGTTTCCAGGAATACATCGATCCCTTCACAAGCTGACTTTAGTTGCGGATAGCCGAGCGTTCCGTTCCGCTTGTCGAACCAGAGGTGAACCCGCGCCTGGTTGCGGACCTCGATCTTGGCGGGGATGTCGGCGAAGAGCGCCGCAGCTCGTTTGATTGCGCGGTCCTCCGCATCCCATGAAAGGTCTGGATCGAAATAGAAGACGTCGTAATCGTGGATGCCCGCTTCGGGCGGATTGCCGTCCAGGACATTCCAGACTGTCTGAGTGAGGCTGCTGGCGGTCAGCCAGCAATCGGGCAGAGACAATCGCGGCAGCCGATCGATGATCGCGGCTATTACCGGGTTAGTGACTATCAGGGCCCGAAATCTTGACTCTTGTGGATCCTGGCCTGGCTTCACGTCTTGTGCCATCGCTAGTCCGCCGCCCGGCGCTGGTGCGAGCGAAACTCCGAAGGGCGAACACCAAACTCGGCCTTGAATGCGTGGGTAAACGCGCTGGCGCTGTGATAGCCGCAAGATCGGGCGACGGATTTGATCGGTTCGCCCTGGTCCAGCCGCTCAACGGCTGCAGAAAACCGCATGCGTCGGCGCCATTCGGAAAATCGCATACCCAATTCCTTGCTGCACAAGCGTGCGAGTGTCTTTGCCGATGCCCCAATTTCGTCCGCCAGGAGTTCCAAGGAGGCGTCCAGAGAGGGTTCCTCAATAAGGCGTAAACACAGCCTTTGAAGGCGCGGGTCGCTGGGCAGCGGGAAGGTCAAGGGCACGGAGTCGGCCCGGTCCATTTCCGCATTAATCAGCTTTGCGATCAATTCGGCGCGGGGGCGGCCAGAGAAATCCATCGGTTCCAGGGCCAGCTCGGAAATCAATTCGCGCAGAAGCGGCGTGACCTTCAAGACCTTGATCCTCGCCGGGCGGCTCGGCGATATGTAGAGCGTGCGCATCTGCACCTCGCCGCGCATCTCCACGCTGTGTTCCTGTCCGGCGGGCATAAGCAAGGCGCGATCGGGCGGCACGACCCAGGTATCCAAGCCGGTGCCAACCCGCATGACTCCACGGATAGCGAACAGCAACTGATCTCGGGCATGGCGATGTGCCGGTATCCTATGCCCGTCGGCAAACACCTTCGGCATCACCGCGACCGGATGCGGCAGCGCCTGGTAGTCCGCTGGGTCGGTGCTTCGCTGCGCGTTGTCGAGGATAGGCGTGTCCATTTCTCGACGAAAGTTGCCCGTACATCGTCAATCGGTCAAGTGCATGATCGGGGGACTAGCAGAGGTTCCTATGCCAAGCCGAGACACAAGATACTTCCTGCTCTTAAACGCCGGGCACTTTCTGGATCACTATTTCATGCTGATCTTCGCTACCGTTGCGGCGTTGGCGCTGACCGGCTTGTGGCAGATGGACTATGGCGCGCTGATTTCCTACGGCACTTTCGGCTTTGCGGCCTTTGCCCTTTGCGCCTTTCCGGCGGGGTGGCTGGCCGACAAATGGAGCCGGGACGGTATGATGGCCGTCTTCTTCTTTGGCATCGGCCTGTCGTCGATGCTCACCGGGCTGGCGCAAACGCCGGCTCAGGTGGGGGCGGGACTTTTGCTGATCGGTGTGTTCGGCTCGATCTATCACCCCGTCGGTCTCGCCATTGTCACCATGCGCTGGAAGAACACCGGCATCCGCCTTGCGGTGAACGGCATCTGGGGCAATCTTGGCGTCGGCTGCGCCGCCCTGTTTACCGGTATCCTGATCGAATTCGCCGGTTGGCGGGCGGCCTTCATCCTGCCGGGCCTCATCTCGATTAGCCTTGGATGGCCCTATCTAATGGTTGCGCGTCGACTTGGGGCCGAGGTCGCGCCCCGTGAGCAGGAAACGGCCCGGCCGCACAAGGCGAACGCGACGGTCCGATGGAAGGTCATCGCTTTCGTCTATTTG
>JBCCER010000384.1:0-2381 GCA_039030175.1 Pseudomonadota bacterium | reverse complement strand
GAAAGCTCCGCAGCCGACAGCGAGAGAACGTTCGTGCCTGAGGAATAGTAATTCGGATCGACAATCTGCACGACTTCGCGCCGGTCGTTCCGGTCGGTCATGGTCGCGATCATCAGATCGATTTGACCCTGCTCCAAAAACTGCATGCGGTTGGACGACACGACCGGTACCAATTCCAAATCGACGCCGAGGAGATCGGCAACGTCTTGAGCGAGGCTAGGCTCGATCCCGACGATGTCGCCGTCTTCATTCAGAAAACCGTACGGCGGATAGTCAGCCTTGACGCCCACTCGCAGCACGCCGCGCTCGGCAATGTCGTCCAATACGTCAGCCTGAGCCATCTGTGCGCCCATCAGAGCAACAGCCGATACCCCAAGCCCGAGCAAGATTTTTTTCATCTTGTGCCTCACTGGTTTGATTGCGCCGCGCTTACGGCGGCTTTAAAGCGCGGAGTGTAGTCACACCCCGGCAGCATCGACAACCCTGGAGGCAACGCAGGACAAACGGCGCGGCAGATCTTCTAAGCTTGTAGAGTCTTGTGCTGAAGCTGGTGCACTAGGGCGAGAATCATGTCACATGTCGGTGTCGGTACCCCCACCAGCCTGCCCATTTCACAGACAGCGCCCAGCATCGCGTCGATTTCCAGCGACTTGCCGGCCTCTAGATCCTGCAGCATCGAGGTCTTGTGCGCCCCTACCTCCAAGGCGCCTTCAATGCGCTTATCGACGTCGATGGGAAAGCTGATGCCGGTCTTGCTGGCAAGGTCCTGGGCCTCCACCATCATGGCGCGGACGATCGCGCGAGTGCCTGGATCGGATGCAATATCTTCCAAGGTGCCGCGCGTCAGGACAGAGGCCGGGTTGAAGGCGAGGTTGCCCCAGAGCTTGACCCAGATCTCGTTGCGGATGCGGGGCCGGACAGGCGCTTTAAGGCCGGCGGCCGTCATAGCCTTAGACAGCGACGTAACGCGATCGCTGCGCGACCCGTCCGGCTCGCCAAGCGTGAAACGGTTGGAATAGGTGTGCTCGATAACCCCAGGCTCCTTAATCGACCCCGCAGGATAGACGACGCAGCCAATGGCTCGGCTAGGGTCAAGGGCATTCCAGATGGCTCCATCGGGATCGACGCTCTTAAGGCGCAACCCGTCGAATTCGCCGCCATGCTTATAGAAGTACCAGTAGGGCACGCCGTTCATCGCAGTGACGATAGCCGTGTCCGGCCCCAAAGTTCGCGCGATCTGCGGCGCCGCGTCATCCATGCTGGTCGATTTGATTCCGATGATCACATAGTCCTGGTCGCCGACCGAGTCGGGATCGCCGGTAAACGTGCCCTGAACCACGTGCCGCTCACCTTCGGTGTGCAATATCAGGCCATTTGTTTGCATGGCTTCAAGATGCGGCCCACGGGCAAAGAAAGTGACATCCACGCCCGACATGGCGAGCTTGGCGCCCAGATAGCCGCCAATTGCGCCGGCGCCAAAAATCAAAACCCGCATGCTATCCTCCGGATCTAAAGCGGAACTATGGGCAGCGGCCCACTAAGCCGCGTCGACAAGCCCCAACTTCTCTGCCAAGCCGATGCGTTGCAACTTGCCGGTTGCGCCCTTTGGAATCTCCGCCAGGAACACGATTGTTCGCGGCACCTTGAAACCCGCGAGCTTCTGACGCGCGAAATCACGGATTTCTGTCTCTGTAGCGTCTGTGCCCTGACGCAAGACGATGGCTGCCGCCACCTCCTCGCCCAACGTAGTATGCGGCATGGCAAAGGTGACAACTTGCGCCACAGCAGGGTGGTCCATCAGCACCTCGTCGACCTCCAACGGGCTGACCTTCTCCCCGCCTCGGTTGATCAGTTCTTTTAACCGGCCCGTGATCTGGAGATAGCCCCCATCGTCAAGAACGCCTTGGTCTCCCGTGCGGAACCAACCGTCGACAAAAGCGTCCGCATTGGCCTTTGGGTTGGACTCGTACCCTGCGGTGACATTAGGCCCGCGAATGACGACCTCACCGGCCGTACCGGCACCTTCCATCCTTCCACTCGGCCCCATGATCGCCACTTCGGGGCCAGCCGCGGCGCCGACTGAGCTTGGTTTGCGCTTGCCTGGGGGCAACTGGTTGGACGTCATCTGATGGGCGGCCTCGGTCATGCCATAGCTCTCGATGACAGGACAGCCGAATAGCTCCTCCAAACTCTTCATCACCTGGGGAGGCAGCGAAGCCGACGAGGACCGCAACAACCGTAGACGCGCGCGTGCAATCACCTCTTGATGGCGCGGCGCGCGGCTCAGGATGGCTTGATACATCGTCGGTACGGCCGTGACCCACGTGGGCTGAACCTCGTCTAACCAGGAAAAGAAACGAAGGGCATTGAATCCGCTCGAG
>JBCCER010000383.1:0-2385 GCA_039030175.1 Pseudomonadota bacterium | reverse complement strand
CGGCGCCCCAGCGGCCTAACGCGGCGCCCCAGACTTCCAGGTCGCGCGGCGCTGGTTTGGCGCCGGCGCTATGCTCAGGGTTGGATTTGGTCTCGTCCACCATCATTGTCCGCTTGATTGACTTAATGGCGAAGCATCGTCGCGCTGCGTGCTGGGGACAAGGGGTTCCAACGCTGCCGCTACCTTTTGCTCGGCAGATTGTCACCTGGCGAAGTCGAGTACGGCTCGCTCGAAGGCCCGTTTGGCCTCGTCTGAGGCGAAGGCGGGGCAAGCTTCGATACGGGTGTTAGAGGGATCGGATGTCAGCCAGACCTGTCCTGGCTCCATCGCCAGTTGACTGGGGTCGGACGGGTCGTGACCGGCACAATCGGCGGCCGTGCAGTCGACGAGAGCGTAGCTAGCCGGCTCGCAATGATAGGCGTCCGGCACAGCGGTCACATAGACGGCGTTCTGGTCCCAAGGGTGAAAGCCGTCGCGGCCGAACATCTCGCTCCACATATTATTGCGCGGCAGGATCGCGGGGCAGAAGAAATCGGCGGCGAGAGCCAAGGCGCTATCGCACAGGAACTGCCGGTCGTCGGCCGGAATGAGGACGCTGTCGGTCACGCTGAACGTCATGAAGCGCATTGGGATCGTCGTCTCTTCCAACAGATATCGGACCGCCGGGAAATCGACCGCTAGGTTGAAGTCGGGGACGAACTGGCCGCTGATCACCAGCGGCTGGTGCCGCTCGCGTCCGCCGATGATGACGATGCGCTCGATATTGCCAGTGACGTCGGGACGGTTCAGGGCAAGGCAGGCCGGGTCGGTCAGCGGACCGATCGCCAGGATCGTGACCGGGCTGTCGCTGGCGGCGATCGCGTCGGCCATGAAGGTGACGCCTTCGTTCAGGCAGGCCGTGTCGACCGCGACGCCGGTATGGTCCTGAACCTGATACTCCGGCAGCGGCCTTGGCGCGCCGCGCAGGACCGGCACGGAGGCGCCCATGCCCTCCACCACGCGCTGGGCGACGGCGAATTCCGGCTCCATCAGATTGTTGCCGAAGGTAACGACCACACCGAGTACATCGAGGTTCGGTAAATCCAACGCCATGGCGATGGCCAGACCGTCATCGATGTCGCTGGCCCCCTCCACCCAACCGCCGCTCAACCCGGTCGCGGTGTCGGTTGAGAAGATCACCGGTACAGGGGCGTCTTGCGACAATGCGGTGGATGAAGCGCAGGCCACGGCGGTGGCAAGGGCGGCGAGAGGTAAGGCAAGCGCGAGTTTGCTCATAATTCCCCGTAAAGGCGTCGCGACAAACATCCGAACCCGAGTCATACAATTGGACGGCGCGGTCAATTCAATTGTGCGTCTCGGCAGTTTGCGATGCAGGGATCCTGATTGTTGGGCGGCAGGTCAAACCCGATCGCTGGCAGTTCATTTTCAGGTTTGGGCCGCCGCATCCGCATTCAAGACCCAGTCGATGCCGCGAAGATAGCCCTCCATTGTCGGGCCGTTTTCTCGTGGCGCTGCAAAGGCCGAAAAGACAAAGCCGTGGGTGTAGTCGACGAGCAGGTCCAGCATAACGTCGTTCGCATCGCCATCGTTCAGGATCCGTGTGTGCTTTCGAATCTCTCTGGTGATGGCCACAAGCTCGCCGCCCATCAGGGTGGGGTCGCCCAAGATGCAGCGAAGCAGATAGGCATTTTCAATGGCCCGCGCGCAGTAACGTGAAAGGATGTGTTTGAGACGCCTTGCTGGATCGCTCTCATCGCTTTCCTCAATCGTGTTTTGGAAGGCGCGTTCGATCAGGGCGGCCAGAAGATCGTGCCGGTTGCCGACATGGTATTTGATGGCCATGGGAGACACGACCAAGACATCGGCGAGCCGTCTAAAGGAAATCGCCTCGATGCCGTTTTTTTGGACCAAGGGAAGGGCGCGGGACAAGATCCGCTCCCGTGAGAGTGTTTCAGCGCCCTTTTGGGGGCGTCCAGCACCTTTGGCACCGGCCATGGTTCAGGTCACAACGTAGCGCAGATCGACCAACCCGGACTTGAAGGGGACGGCATCCACAAGCTGCAAGTCGAGATCATGGGCCAAATCGCCGAACATTCGGATGCCCTCGCCGATCAGCACTGGGGCGATCGTGATGCGCATATCGGCAATGTGGCCGGCGCGCAGAAACGAGCGGATGATCGCCCCGCCATCCACATAGACACGGTCGTGGCCGCGCGACCCCAGCTCGGCCATGAGATCGTCGGGCGAGAGCTGGCTGATCTCGATTTTCGATTTCAGATGGCTTGGTAGATCGGCATCGCTGAGGCTGCTGGACAGCACCATCACGGGCTTATTGTACGGCCACTCGTCAAAGCCCAAGACGGTCTTGAGCGACCCCGATCCCAT
>JBCCER010000382.1:0-2415 GCA_039030175.1 Pseudomonadota bacterium | reverse complement strand
GCGTCCGCGAGCCGCAAAACAGGCGCGTGGAGATCTTCCTGAGCTAAGCCTCAGGGGCACACGACCCAACTCAAAAGCGCCGGTCTGGTCACCCCAGGCCGGCGTTTTTCTTGTGCTGTCGTCTTGTCCTCAAGCGATCGAGATGAGCTGGCCAGGGAGGTGCGACTTCTTAGGGTTGGTCGGCCGCACTGCCAATCGCCTGACATAGGGCGATCGGGCCGCGTCTCCACCTGTGAAATTTTCTTTCGCGGAGGGGTTGGATTGACCGCAACCCGCCCTTATGTCCCGCTCCAACTTAGATTGTCTTGAAAATAGTATCGTACCTTGGAGAGCCGGCATCTAATCTGTCGGCATCATTAAGTCTTAATCTGTTTACTGCCGAGGCTACCAACGAGCTCGGTCGGCTATATTTGGAAAAGTTTGGGGGAGTCGAGTTATGGCGGTAGCTACCGGCGAAGCGCACCAAAACTGGTCTTCGCGGCGCACGTTCGTGCTGGCGATGATTGGCCTGTCGGTCGGTCTGGGCAATATCTGGCGGTTTCCCTACCTCGCCAGCGAAAGCGGCGGCGGCGTCTTCGTGCTGCTCTATCTCGGCTGTGTCTTGATGCTGGCGATCCCGATCCTAATGGCCGAACTGGCGATCGGCCGGCGCGGCGGCATGTCCCCGCCGGAGAGCTTCAAGCGCGTGGCCGTGGCCGAGGGCAAATCGCCAAACTGGTCGATCGCGGGCATCATCGCGCTGATCACCGCCTTTTTGATCCTGTCCTACTATGCCGTCATCGGCGGCTGGACGCTTGATTTCATTCTGCTTGGCGCCAGTGGGGCCTTCGGCGATGGCCATATTGAGCATACGGACGCCCTCTTTACAGGCCTTCTGTCGGACCCGTGGTCCCTGATTATGTGGAAGACGATCTTCTTCGTGGTCATCGCCCTGATTGTCGGGCGAGGCGTGCAAGGCGGCATCGAAAAAGCGGCCAAATATCTGATGCCGCTATTGTTCATACTACTGGTTGCCGTGGCCATCTTCGCCTTGATCGCGGGCGACGCGGCCGGCGGTCTTGCCTTCCTGTTCGCGCCTGATTTCAGTGAGGTGACCTGGAGCGTGTTTTTGGATGCGCTAGGCCAGGCCTTCTTCTCTGTCACGGTCGGGGCCGGCGCGGCCATGGTCTATGGCGCTTATGTGCCCAAGCAGGTCTCCATCCCGCGCACGGCGACGGTGATCGCGCTGGCCGACACGGCTGTTGCCCTGATCGCCGGCATCGCCATCTTCCCCTTCGTGCTGGCCTTCGACCTAACGCCGACGGAAAGCGCGGGCCTTGTCTTCGTCACCTTGCCGGCAGCGTTCGCCAATCTCGGCAACGCGGCGGTCGTCGCCGTGCCGTTCTTCGTGCTGCTGGCCGTGGCCGCGATCACGACCTGCGTGGGGCTTTTGGAGGTGCTGGTCTCCTGGGGTGAGGAGAGGGGCTGGTCCCGGCCCAAGACGGCCGCGGGCGCCGCTTTTGTCTGCTGGCTGATCGGGCTGTTGACCGTGTTCTCGTTCAACATCGCCTCGGGCTTCAACCCGCTGTCCTTCCTGCCGGGCTTTGAAACCGCGACCATGTTCGACATTTTCGACCGGGTGACCGCGACGATCGGCCTGCCCATCGGTGGTCTTTTGATCGCGATTTTCGCCGGCCATGTGATGTCGGCCAGATCCATCGCCGACGAGCTGGGCTGGAGCACGGACTCTGGTCTGTTCAAAGCCTGGCGCTTCATGATGCGCTGGCCGGCCCCAATCATCATTGCGCTCGTACTCTTGGTGGGGGTGTCGGAGTAAGCTCAGCGTCGACAGCCGGTACTGTAGGTGAGGGGAGAAGGCTGGCTCCCCTCATCGCTCCAAAGCCACCTCGGCTGTACGGCCCTAGTTTTGGTGCAGCAACCCGAGCTGTTCGAACATGCCGTACATGTCCCAATTGACCCACGTCTCGGCGATCAATCCGTCTTCGAAACGGTCGATCTGGGTGCCGGTCCAGGTGACGGTTCGGCCGGTCGGGGCGAGGCCCAGATAGGTGCCGGTCTGGGTCGCGGTGAAGCGCCAGCGTGTTGCCACGAGATCGTCCTGCGCCACCTGCATCAGGATTTCGACCGTCGTCTCGGGGAAGGACTCATGATACTGGTGCAGCAGTGTTACCCACTGGTCTGTGGTTAAGGTCAGGGTGCCGCCTTGGACGTCCGGCTCCTGATGATTGAGGTAGCCGTCGGCAAAGGTCTCGTCCACCAATTCGGTATTGCCGTTGGCCCACATTTCGATTGAGCGCGCGGACAGGGCCTCTTGCTCCTCCAGCGATGTGGCTCGGGCGAACCCGAGGAACGAAACCAGCATTAGAGCTGCCAAGGCGAACTTCTTCACTAGGGCCATATCGACCTTCCTTGTTC
>JBCCER010000381.1:0-2422 GCA_039030175.1 Pseudomonadota bacterium | reverse complement strand
TCTGGATGGATCTGGTCAATGCCGATATATCGGCCATTCGGGACGATCGCGCAACGCGCAGACCCTGCGATGACGGGTCGCGGACATCGACTGGCCATCTGAGGTGCGAATTGTCAGACTAAGAGGGTGCAATGGTACAGAAATTGGCGGCGATGACCTTGCTGGTCCGCGACTATGACGAGGCGATTGCCTTTTATCGCGACAAGGTAGGGTTCGACTTGGTTGAGGACACGCCGCTGCGTGATGGCAAGCGCTGGGTCCTGATGGCGCCCCCTGGATCAACTGAGACCCGTTTGCTTTTGGCAAAGGCGGACGGTGAGCAACAGCAGACCCGGATCGGTGACCAGGCCGGCGGCCGCGTCTTTTTGTTCCTACAGACCGACGATTTCGCTCGCGATCATGCCGTCATGAAAAATGCAGGCGTCCGATTTCTCGAGCCGCCCCGGTCAGAGGCATATGGAACGGTGGCTGTTTTCGAAGACCTGTACGGCAATCAGTGGGACCTCATCGAACCTGCTTCTGCGAAAGAGTAGCACGGTAACCATATCGCGGTTCCTTGTTACGATTCGGTCTGTCCTGAGCAAGATATATGGTGGCCGAGTTCGCTCACGATAGGACTATGTCGACCGTATCGGCTGATCCGTGCTGGCCGCTCGGGTGTGTAATAAATACACGTATTACGTATGTTTGATGTTAGGCGGATAATGGCGATCGGCAGGTCGATTGCTGGACGCCGCTAGAGCTGGTCTGCCACGCCGATATGGCGGCCTCAGACCGATCTCGTGATTGCTGTCGCAACGGAGTAGCCTGTCAAGTCGACCGGTCTATTCTTGGCATCGAGGCGGGGAACAACGGCCCGCCTGTCTGCGCCCGATATCAGAAAGCTGCGATCCCGCGCCCCGTTTTTTGGTGAGTGTCGAAGGCAGGTCCTGTCGGTTGCGACCGAAATTGCATGCCGCCCCGCTCGGCAAGTCTGAGTCCCGAAACGGGGAGCGGGTCGCCGATCGTGAATGCGTCCTCGGACGCTTTGGTCGGGTGCTGAAGCAGCGAAGGTGCGAAGCAGTCTTGATCCTCCGGGCTTCACTTGTGGAACCATGGCAGGAAATCGCTTGATCAACGGCAAGGCACTATGTCGCTCGGCGCTCGACATCGTTTAACCGCTAGAGCATGTGATGCATAGTGTTCGTATCTATTTGGGATCTCTCCTCTATAATGCCTTATAAAACATATTATTAAAGATTTTCGATTGAGTGATGATTTTTCCGGGTACCAGTACGGGTACCGAGCGACGTTTGTCAAATGGAGCCGGGCAAGTTGCAACAGTCGCGTTTACAGCCCTCAGTTAGACTGAATTATGAGTATTGGGAGCGCCGGTTCGTGTCACGATGTCGCGCACCTTTTCGCCCCAGGCTTCTAGGGCTGCGCGCATGGCTTCGAAACCGGTATCGGTTTCCAGGACATTGATGCCGGCGATCATGGTCGGCGCGGCCCGGTTGAGGATGTCGCGAACGATCTGTGACGGAACCTGTAAATCAAGCATGCCGGCTGCGGCCGTTCGACGAAGATCTTCGGTTCTCCAATCTGTGACGCCTGACAGTTTGCTGGCGCGCTGCGCCGCCTTCGAAAAGCCGGTAACCGTTCGATCGGTCCGGCCACGCGCTGGGAAGACGAAGGCACCAGGCGAGCGTGGAACGGAGGTGATGATCTCCAACGCATGGGTTGAGAGCGGAATGGCGTGACTCTGTCGACGGCCCCCAGATTTCGTGCCGCCGACGGTCCAAACCTGGTCTGCAAGGGCGATATCCGCCAGGCGAAGGTTCGCCATTTGGTTGCGTCGCTGTGCTGTCAACAGCAGTAGTTTGAACAGGACGCCGAAGGGCCATGCCATGGTCTCCCAGGCGTGCCATAGTGCGGTGATCTCGGCGTCATCTAGGACCCTTTGGCGGCGCTGCTCATGCCCCGGCGGTTCGATGCCGATGACGGGTGTCGCCGGCACCATCGCGACCTCGACACCCCAGGCGAACATCGTGCGCAAGAGCGACAGGCGCCGGTTTGCCGCGTAACCATGGCCGCGAGCGCCGATGCCCTCGATGAGTGCTATGACGTCCCGTCGTCCGATTGCATCAACGGGTCTGTGCCCCCAAGCCGGCAGCAGGTCGCGTGCTATAGCGGCCTTATCCTCTTGCCAGGTTTGTTTCCGGCGTTTGGCGTAGCGCTCAACATAGGCCTGAGCGAATTCTTCGAATGTCAGCGATCCGCCGCGGGCGGACGCGCGTTGGGCGGCAGGGTCTTTGCCCTTGGCAACCTCTGCCAAAAGCGTACGAGCGCTCTCCCGCGCCAATCCGACGGGCAATACTGGGAATGTGCCTAGCGATAGACGACGTTTACGCCCACCGATCCGGTACATGACCTGCCAGGTCTT
>JBCCER010000380.1:0-2433 GCA_039030175.1 Pseudomonadota bacterium | reverse complement strand
TCGCCCCCAAACAGCCGAATCATCGAGATGTCGCCGCGATGGATAATCCCGCCGGCGATTTGGACAAGCTGGCCGTCCAGCGGTTCGGCCCTCTCCTGCACACCGCGCTTGCCGTTACCCGATAACAGCAGGACTTGGCCGGGTTGGAACCGGTCGCTCTCAACAACATGCACGACCGGGTAGGCCCCAGCCTCCAAGATTCCCGTGACATTTGCGCGGCCCATGGGGGCGCCGCTGCCTGGGTCGGCCTGAGTTGCCGCGATGACGTAGGCGGTAAAGCCGAACAGAACTACCAGGCCAATAGAAATCACGAGCATGAACCAGCGCAGCGGACTTGGGGCCGCTGCCCAACCGATGAAGAAAGCGTCGTCGCTGCGTTTGCTCATGATGCCGGCTCCTCCTCCAGGACGAGTGGATCGATCGCCGTTCCGGGCGGGTGGGCCCTGGCCGATATCATCACGGTCTCGCCCTCCAGCATTAAGTCGTAGGTCGGGATCTTCTCGGTGAACGGCGCCGGCGCGCAACCGTCCTGGGGCCGATATTGAAAGCCGTGCCATGGGCAGGTGATGCAGCCATCGATGATGCGCCCCTCGCCCAACGGTCCGTTCTGGTGGGCGCAGGCGTTGGAGACTGCGGACAGCGTGTTGCCGAACCGGAACACCGCTGCCCTCTCATCGCCCTTGATCTTGACGATCACCGCACGGCAATCGGGGATGTCGCTCGCGTGCCCGACCGCAATCCATTCATCGGTGCGTGTCTGGGACTTTGCCTCTCCAGAGTTCAATCCGGCGGCAAGGTGAAGCCCGGCAACCAGCATGGCACCGCCACCAGCCATGATGGCGAAGAAGGGGTTGGTCGCATCCTGCAGGTAGCCCAGCGCGAAATGCGCCACCACGGCGGCATAGGCAAGATAGATCAGCAGATGCAGGCGCTTCCAAACGGGCGCGGAGAGAAAGGCGAGCCAGAAATCATGGCTGGTCGCCGCCAGGATCGCCAAGATGACCAGCGCCAAGACCCCGAACCATTCGAACGGGAAGCCAAGCACGCCGCCCGACGGGATCGCCGATACAAACAGCCCTTCAATCGGAGGCGTGTCGCTGAAGGCATAATACCAATTGAACACGTAGACCACATGGGTCACCGCGACCAGGAAGGTCAGAACCCCAAAATGCCGGCGGTTGTACAGCAGCGGCAGGAAGCGTTTGTCGAGCCGTGCCAGCGGCCCGATACACAAAATCACCGTCAGCATCAAAAAGGCGCAGGTGCCGAACGCACGCATCCGAACGATCGCATTATTGATTGGACGGGTCACATCGGCGTCTGGCGTGCCGACGCGGATGAAGACCAGTATATAGACCGCTACGCAGACCAGCAGGATGGCGTCGTAAAAGTACTTGTTCTGGTTCCACTGAACCGGGATGTATTTGACGCTCATTGCGCGGTCTCGCTCGGCTCGGTATCGCCCGCACCGGGCGCCTCAATCTGCTCGGCTGGCCACTCGAACGGCCCTTGCTGTCTTGCCAGCAAGGCGACGATCAAGATCACCGGGATTACCACCGCCAGTGCGATGGCCAACCAATCCTGCGTCCGTCTTGGCGGACGATTTCGGCGACCGCCGATATCCTGGCCCCGCTCCAGTGCCTGCCACCGCCAAATCACCAGCGGCCAAATCAACACGATGCCTGGAACAAGAAGCGGACGGAATGCATACGATCCGCGTGCATCCTCCGCGACACGGTCAATCCCCCAAAACAGGAATGCGATCGCCACGAGCGCGCCCAGAGCGCCGTAAACCTGAATAATCGTGAGAACAGCCGTGCTCATGGTTTCTACTCTGGCACAGACGTGGGCGATATCAACTGATCTGATCCAGCGTGGCCCTTAATCCAACCGTGATCCCACCAACCTCAACGAGTTTTGATGAGAACGGCGCCACTGGTGATGGTTGCCCATGCCCGCGAAGGAACTAATACTTGTTCGGCGGCCCCCCAGCTTCATAACCACACTCACCCTCGTTCTGCGGGTGTGATTGCCAGAGAGGACCGAAATGAACAAAGTTTCCGTCGCAACACTCGACACACTTAAAGATCGCCAGCCAGCCTACGCCCTCGTGGGCGAGGTCGATCTGGTGGTCGTCCGCTACGATAACGAGATATCGGTGTTCTACGGCAGGTGTTTGCACCGCGGCGCCCTGATGTCGGACGGCCATGTGCGCGGGAACAATCTGATCTGCGGCGTGCATAATTGGGACTACAGGCTGGACACGGGCGTTTCGGAATACGCCAACGAGGAGGTGTTGCAGAAGTTCACCCACTGGGTGGAAGACGGCGCGGTGCTGGTCGATGAGGACGAGATCAATGGGTGGGCCGTGGACCATCCCCAGCCCTTCAACCGGGACGCCTATCTGGGCCTTTACGCCGACACCAGCCACGG
>JBCCER010000379.1:0-2439 GCA_039030175.1 Pseudomonadota bacterium | reverse complement strand
TTTCATCGTCGATCTCAGGATCATCGATCAGAGCAAAACAGGCGTCGATCACCTCGCCCAAATTATGCGGCGGGATATTCGTTGCCATGCCGACCGCGATGCCGCCCGCCCCGTTAACCAGTAGATTTGGGAAACGCGAGGGCAGAACCGTCGGTTCTTCGGAACTTTCGTCGTAATTAGCCTGAAACTCGACTGTATCCTTATCGATATCGTCGAGCATGGTTTCGGCGATCTTGGCGAGCCGTGCTTCGGTATAGCGCATGGCGGCCGGCGGATCGCCGTCCATCGAGCCGAAATTACCCTGGCCGTCGATCAGCATCTGGCGCATGGAAAAATCCTGCGCCATACGCACCATGGCGTCGTAGATCGCCGCGTCGCCGTGGGGGTGGAACTTACCCATGACATCGCCGACGATGCGCGAGGATTTGCTATAGGCGCGCGTGCTGTCGTAACCGCCCTGCTTCATAGCGTAGAGGATGCGACGGTGCACCGGCTTCAACCCATCGCGCACATCCGGCAACGCCCGCGCCACGATCACGCTCATGGCGTAATCGAGGTATGAGCGGCGCATTTCCTGCTCGATGGTAACGGGCGCGATGCTTACCGCCGGTGACGACGGATCTTGCGGGTCGTTCTGGTCTGTCACAATAGGGGATCGCTGCTAGCGGCCGAATCGCGGCCTGGGCCGCACAAGGGATATATTGTTACCCTAGCACGTTTTTGCACCTGCTAACAAATGAGCCGGATTACGACGTTGCCTCCGCTTTTTGCATCGCTCGACGATCACGACGGCAAAGCACGAAGAAACGGAAAGTCAGCAGTCCGAACGACACCGCACTACCAATTAGAACGGCCTCAAAGAGGCCCATTGCCCCCCTGCCCAACTCAATAGCGAGGATCCAGCCGGCAGGCACCATGACACCGAAATAGGATACAGCATGGCTGACAGTGGGCACCCAGTTGTCGTGCCGTCCACGTAATGCATGTGCCGAGACAACCTGACCGCCATCGACCACCAAAATGAACGCGCTGAACGCGATCAGTGCACCAGCGAGTGAGACCAATCTTGGATCTGTGCTGAACAGCGCCGCGATATCATGTGAAAAGACAGCAATGAGCCCGCCAAAGACGATCATCACGAACGTATTGACGCCAAGCCCGGTCCAACCCGCAAGGGCGATGTCTGGAGCGTCCTTACGCCCATAGGCAATGCCAACACGCACGGCCGTTGCCGACGCCAGGCCGAGTGCGACCATGAAGAACAGCGCCAGAATGTTGAATGCGATGGCGAAGCCGCCAAGAGCGACCACGCCGATCAGGCCAGCGAATAAGTTGAGCACAGCGAACGACATGCCTTCGAGCCCGATGCTGACACCCGCCGCATAGCCGATGCGTCGCTGCGGTCGCCAAGCAGACCAATTGCCGAAGGTCGGCAAGCCAAGACCGAATTTCTCGCGATCGCGCATCGAGGCGAGATAGACCAGCATAACCGCGACCAGAAAGATCCTGATCGAGGTCGTCGCCCAAGCGGAACCAGATGCGCCCATGGCTGGGAAACCCCAGTGTCCGAACACAAGAATCCAGTTGAGCAGAACGTTCAGAAGGTTGGCGGCCAGCATCATGATCATACCAGGCAGAGGCCGCTTGGTCCCCTCCAGAAAGAAGACCCCGACGTTGAAGATCAGCAGCCAGGGCAACCCTAGACCGATGATCCAAATGACCTCTCCGCCGCCGACGGCAATGTCGGGTTCCTGACCGGTGAGCATTAAGAACGGTGTGCCAAACAGGCATAAGATCGTGCCAACGAGGCCGATTCCAAAAGCGTATGGGATCGAGCGGCGAAGAACAGCACCGCATTCGCGATAGTCGCCAACGCCGTAGGCGTTCGATGTCACAACCAACGATCCGAGTATGAGCCCGATTGAAATCATCAGCACGGAACCGGTAGGTGCCGAACCTATGCTTTGATAGGCAAGCTCGATGTCGCTGTATCTGGCCACGAACAGCGTATCGACCATGGCCATTGTGATGATGCTCAATCGCGATATGACCACAGGCACGGCCAGTCGCAGCAGCTCGCCAAGATGGCGGCGCAGGCGGGCCCAAAACCAGCTCTCGCCGGCCTTGATCGGTACCTGGTAGGTGGTCACGGCAGTGTCTTTCGTCGATGGGCGGCGACCCTAGCAGGTCGGCAAAGGGCCGGCGCTGCCGCACTGTGCATACCGGACCTGCCATGCGGGTTTGGCGCTAGCGGGGTACCTAGGAGTTAAGCCGCCAAATCGTGAAGTTAAGAAATGTCGCGAACCCGACCCACGCCAGATAGGGAATGAGCAGCGCGCCGGCCAACACAGATTTGCGCCAAAATGCGATGGTCGTTATCGCGACGGCTATCAAGATGGCAAGGATTAGAACAAGTGCGCCACCTATCGATTGGGCGCC
>JBCCER010000378.1:0-2451 GCA_039030175.1 Pseudomonadota bacterium | reverse complement strand
GGGGCTCTATGTCGTGATCAACTTCCTAATCGACATGGTCTATCTAGCGATCGACCCGCGGGTGAGGTACTGAGCCATGGCCGCGACCGTCTCTGCCGCCATGCAGGTGAGCCTGTGGCAGGTGCTGATCCAGCGCCGCTCGGTCCTGATTGGGCTGATCATCCTGGCCATCATCGCTTTAGCCGCCATCTTCGCTCCCCTGATCGCGCCTTATGAGCCGAATGCGATGTCGATCCGGGATCGGTTGACGCCGCCGGGCAGCCAGTTCCTGCTGGGCTCTGACGAGTTTGGCCGCGACATTTTCTCCCGTGCGATTTATGCCGGCCGTGTCTCTCTGTCTGTCGGGCTTGGCACGGCCGTGCTGGCCTCTCTATTTGGTGTCGTACTTGGCTTGCTCGGCGGCTTCTTCCGACGGTTGGATGGCCCGATCTCTCGCCTGATCGACGCCATGATGGCGTTCCCAGATATCTTGCTGGCCATCGCCTTGGTCGCGGCGCTGGGCGGCTCGCTGTTCAACGTGATCCTGGCCCTGTCGATCGTCTACGCGCCTCGCATCGCGCGGGTGGTGCGCGCCTCGACCCTGGTGATCCGCGAACTGCCCTATGTCGAGGCAGCACGCGCGCTCGGTGTCTCGACGCCGAACATCCTCGTCCACCACATCCTGCGCAACATCATCTCGCAGCTAATCGTGCAAGCCACCTTCATCTTCGCCTACGCAATGCTAGCGGAGGCCGGACTGTCCTTCCTTGGCGTCGGTGTCGATCCGTCGACGCCAACCTGGGGCACCATGATCAACGCTGGCCGTGCCTTTGTTGGCAGTGCCGACTGGCTGATCCTGGTGCCGGGCGCCGCCATCGTGCTGTGCGTCCTGTCCCTCCAAATCGCCGGCGACGGTCTGCGCGACGCGCTGGACCCGCGTTTGGCGAAGGAGGTGTGATGCCTGGTCTGACCCTCAAAAACGTTCGGCCGATTGCCCTCGGAATTGGTGATCATCCACGCGACATCTTCATCGATGCCGACGGCAATTTGGCCGAAACGCAGCAACCCGGCGCGCGCGAGATTAACGGTGACGGCGTATGGATCTCGCCGGGTTGGGCCGACCTGCACGTCCATATCTGGCATGGCGGCACAGACATTTCGGTGCGGGCCGAGGATGCCGGGCTGCCGACCGGCGTCACCGCTCTGGCTGACGCGGGCTCGGCGGGCGAGGCCAGCTTTCACGGGCTGCGCCAGTACGTCATCGATCAGCGGCCGGAGACGATCAAGGCGTTCGTAAATATCGGGTCCATCGGTCTTGTCGCGTGCAACCGGGTGCCGGAACTGATCGACACGCGCTTCGTTGACATCGACCGCACGTTGGCGGTGATCGAGGCCAATCGCGATGTTATCTGCGGCGTGAAGGTCCGGGCGAGCGGGGTCATCGTTGGCACCTGGGGCATCACGCCCGCCAAGATTGCCAAGCGCGTGGCGGAGATCGCCGGCTTGCCCATCATGGTTCATGTCGGCGAACCGCCGCCGCTGTTGGACGAGGTGTTCGACATTCTGACGCCGGGCGACGTGGTCACCCATTGCTTCAACGGCAAGCAGGGCGGCTCGATTGCCGACTCGCTGGCGCTGTTCGACTACGCGCAACGATTGGCCGACTCTGGTGTCTTGATGGATATCGGTCATGGCGCGGCGTCGTACAGCTTCGATGTCGGCAGGCGGGCAATCGATGCTGGCCTCAAGCCGTTTTCGATCTCCACCGATCTGCACGCGCGCAACATCGACGGTCCTGTCTTCGACATGGCGACGACGGTTTCGAAACTGCATGCAGCGGGGCTGAGTCTTGAGGACTGCGTCACCGCTATCACGACGAATCCGCGTGAGTTTCTTAGCATCGACAGCCCAGCCGGTTTGGCACCGGGCGCGCGTGCCGATTTCACGGTGTTTGACGTGGTTGATTGTGATGATGTCGTGGTGGACTCCCAAGGCGCCGAGATGAATTTGTCCCGGCGCTTCGAGCCCCGATGTGCCGTTGTCGGTGCCGAGTTCGCAGAGGTTTCCTCATGACCGGCCCGGCCATGGCAGACGATCTGGTGCTGTCCGTCGAAGGGCTGAGCACGCACTTCGTCTATAAGCGCCGAACGGCCAAGGCGGTGCGCGACATCTCCTTCGCTTTGCCGAAGGGCAAGACGTTGGCGATCGTCGGCGAGTCAGGCTCCGGTAAGTCGGTCACATCGCTGTCGGTGATGGGCCTGTTGGAGCCACCGGGAAGGATCACCGATGGTCGCATCCTGTTCCGGCATCGTGACGGCACGGTCAGCGATTTGGCGCAGGCCTCGAAGGCGGAGATGCGAGCGCTGCGCGGCGGTGAGATCGCGATGATCTTCCAAGAGCCGATGACTTCGCTGAACCCGCTATTCACGATCGGCGACCAGATCTCCGAGATGATCCAGTTGCATCGGCCGC
>JBCCER010000377.1:0-2465 GCA_039030175.1 Pseudomonadota bacterium | reverse complement strand
GGCCCAGGATAGAGCGCACCAGATCGCCGTCGCGATAGGCCCTGAACTCGATCTCGATTCCGATTTCGGTCAGCCGGCGTGAGTAGCTTTGCAGGACGAAGCCGCCATCCTCGACAATGCCCATGGCATATATGTCGAGGCTGTCGCCTTCAATACGCCCCCAGCGAAGGGCATCGCCGCCCATGAATTCGATGTTCCGTCGACCGGAGAACAAGCTGCCCCGGGTGTCTTCGGTAAACAGACCATCGCCGCTTCTGGCCACCATCGATAGCTGCTCGAGCCGCCACTCTACCCCCGGCAAATCGCGCCTTCCGTCGACCAGGGTCACGTTCGACCAGCGGATTGTGATCGCGCCCCGATCGCCAGAACCGATTTCGATTATGAGGTCGCGCTCTTCCTGCAAATTGCCCTCGCCATCGCGCACCTCGGCGCTGCCGACGAAGGTGCCGAAGAAAGACTCGATGGGCTCATCCTCGCCCAATGCCGCCAGCGGCCATAGGGTGAGGATCGCGATCAGGGATGCGATGCGCCGGATCATTGTTCCACCTGGCTTAGCTGACCGTTGACCTCTCTTGTCGGCTGACCGTCCTGCAGTCGCACAAATCGAAGCTGCATCGCATCATCGGTGAGGGTTCGATCATAGGTAGCCACCGAATAGCCGCCACCCTCAGTGATCGACATCTGGTAGACCGACAAAGTCTGCCCGTTCAGCCGCGCCCAGCTCATGACGTCGCCATTGAGCGGGCTGCCGGAAGAGCGGGCCTCGAAAACATTCGGGTGGTCGGCGGGCCGGAAGGTCAGGCTGCTGCTATTTCGCCGAATTTCAGGGTCGTCCGGGTTGGTGCCCGATCGGGTGATGGTGGTCCACTCCACCGTAAACTCCCGCTCGCTGCCGCTGATGATGACATCCAGATCGCGCCGGTTCATGGCGAAGAACAAGCTGTCCTCCGTCTCCAAGATGCCCATGCCTTGCCATTCACCGACGAAGTCGGAAATCTCGACGGTTGTTTCGCCGTCGCTTTGCTGGCTTTGGGCAAGGCCCGGTCCGATGACCGACAGCGCCAGCGCAATCAGCGCCATAGCCCAAGGAATACGAGGCAAGGCCCATCTCATATCAGCGTCTCCAAACAGTCGATCCACGCACCAGCGACCCAGTATTAAGGCCATTTGGCCACCGGAGGAAGAGACATCAATATCGCCTCGACATTCCCACCGGTTTGCAGTCCGAACACAGTACCCCGATCGTAGAGAAGATTGAATTCAACATATCGTCCGCGACGGGCGAGTTGATGTTCCCGCTGGTCATCGGTCCAGCGGGCGTTCATGTGACGCGCGACCAGTTTAGGATAGATGTTGAGAAAGGCTTTGCCGACATCTTGGGTAAAGGCAAAATCAGCCTCCCAGTCGCCCGTGTCCAAACTGTCGAAGAATATCCCGCCGGCGCCGCGCGCCTCATCGCGGTGCTTCAGATAGAAGTACTCATCGCACCATTTTTTGTATCGGTCGTAGTAGCCCTCGTCGTGAGTATCGCAGGCCTGCTTCAGCGCGGCGTGAAAATCCGCAACGTCGGCTGGGTCCTCGATCATGGGTGTGAGGTCGGCGCCGCCACCGAACCAGCCCTTGGTGGTGACGATCATACGGGTGTTCATATGGACGGCCGGCACGAGGGGGCTTTGCATATGCGCGACCAGGCTGATCCCGCTGGCCCAGAATTTTCCGTCTTCGGCTGCCCCGGGAATGCGGGCGCGAAATTCCTCGGAAAAGGTGCCGTGGACCGTTGAGATATTGACGCCGACCTTCTCGAAAACGCGCCCGCGCATGATCGACATCACGCCGCCGCCCGCATCCTCGTCGCCCGTGCCGGCATCTCGCTTCCAAGGCGTGCGCTCGAACCGACCGGGCTCGAGGTCCGATAGGGGGCCGGTTTGCGCCTTTTCCAAACCCTCGAATGCCTCGCAAATTTGGTCGCGCAGTATTGCGAACCAAGCCGACGCTCTGTCTTTTTGCTCTGCGCCAGGCGGTGATAGTGAGGCGGCTTGTGGTTCGGCGCTGGTCATCGTCTGTCCATGGGTAATGGCGGCCGGATACTAGTGTGTCACGGAGACCCTAACGATCACGCTGGCGGTCCTGCGCCGATTTGGCGCAGCGCCTCGCCGGACACCATTGCCGCCGCCATGGCCACATTCAGCGATCGCGCCGAAGGGCGAAGCGGGATCCGAAGTCGTTCATCGGCTGCTGCGTGAACATGTTGGGGAACGCCGGCACTCTCCCGGCCCAGCATGATTCGGTCGTTCGGCCCGAAACGATAGGCGAGATAAGAGGTTTGCGCGGCCGTCGTCAGCAAAACCAAGCGCCCATCGTGCTGGTCCGCTTCGTAAGCCGACCAAGAAGGCCAACGGCGCCAATCCAGCAGATCATAATAGTCCATCGCCGAGCGCCTTAGCCTGCGATCGTCCAAGACAAAG
>JBCCER010000376.1:0-2580 GCA_039030175.1 Pseudomonadota bacterium | reverse complement strand
TTAGCGAAATCGAGCCTGACATTCCATTGATCGAACTCGGTGTCGACTCGTTGGCAGCCATCGAACTGATGAATTGGCTGAACAAGACCTACAACGCAACGCTGAGCCAAACGCAGATCCTGTCCGGCGCGTCCGCTCGAACAATGGTGGATGCTGTTGCCGATAGTGGGCTTGTTTCGGATGAAGCGCCCTCCGAGGTCGATATCGTGCCGGTTCTAGACGAGCCGTTGGAGCCGATGCCGGTCGTGCCGGTCTCAACGCCGAGCCCCGCTGCCCAGCCGACGCCTGAGATAAGGGAGGCTCCAGCTATTGTTGCGATTGAGCCAGCGCAACCGAACGAGGGCTTTGTCGACGTGCCGTTGGAGCCGCCGCCGATTCTGGTCGCAGGCCATCGCGAAGTGATTGTGCCGGCTAAGCTGCGTGGCGACACGATGGACCGTCTGCTCGCCGACCTTGCCGATACACGCCAGCCCATCGTCCTGCGCCGCGATCCGAACGAAGAGCATTTCTGCATCGGCATGGATCTGGAGGCAGCAAACTTCGGCGATCAGTCCATGAGTGCGGGCCTTGAGCAATATGAGAAGCTGGCTGCTCTCATGAATGATGCTGAGATGCCGATCATCGCACTGATTGACGGCGCCTGTCGTGGCGGCGGCATGCTGTTCCCCAGCCTTGCAACAATCGTCATTGCGACGGACGAGGCGAGCTTTGGGTTCCCAGAAATCCGGGTCGGTGGTCTGCCCGGTCTGGTAAGCGTCTATGCCCAAAACCGCCTGTCGCGCGCGGCGTGCCAGCGCTACATGCTGACCGGCGATGTGCTTGACCCCGAAAGTGCCTATCGCGCTGGCCTGGTCGATTTCATTGGCGATGCGGATGCCAGCGAGAAAGAGTTGCAACGGCATTTGCGTCGGTTCCAGACCATCGATCCGCAATTGTTGACCGAGGCGAGGCAAGCGTTACCGGCGGAGACACCCGAACTTGCCATGATTGCCATGGGTGGCCTTGATCGTCGGGCGAAAGACCGCGAAAGGGATGAGCGGCCATTGGTCCGTCTGATGCATCAGCCATCGAGCGGCGTTGCGATCATCGAACTCAACGACCCGGATTTCAGCAACGCCATAGATTGGGCCATTGGCGATGATTTGGCGAAAGCCATCAGGGCGGCGAAGAAGCTCGATCCACTACGTTCTGTCGTGTTGCAAGGGTCGGGCGAGCATTTCTGTGTGGGCGTGAACCCGTACAATTTCATCCGCCGCACCAAACAGCTTCCGGTGTTGACCGCCGCGCGGGTCGTCCACGACATCTATCACGCCTTCCTCTCGGTACGAGATCTTGGCGTGCCAGTGGTTTGCGCGCTGCATGGCAAGGTCATGGGCGGAGGGATGGCGGCCGCCCTCATTGGCGATTACCGCATCGCGGCCGCCGACGCCCTGTTCAACTACGGCAATCTGCCGCGCGGCGTCTGCCCTGGGATGACGATGTCCGAGTCCCTGGCCAGAAATGTCGGCCAGGCTTGGGCGACAGAGCTCTACATGAATGACTTCACGTTGAGCGCTGATGAGGCAAAGGCCATCGGCTTGATCAACGATGTCGCTACCGATGCCGCTGAGGCGAAGTTGACGGCACTCGACTTGGCAACGCGGATTGCCGGCTACGCACCGACCGGTGTCCGCGCAACAACAGCGTTGATGCGCCCGACCGTCGATCCCGACCGCTTGGCCCGCGAGAGCGTTGGCATCGCCCGATGCAACATCCAGGGTAACGCCTTCGCCCCTGGCTGGAAGGCTGAGGAGCGGCGCCTCGGCGACGCGGCAATCTCCCAGAAGGTTGCGGCATTGACAGCAACGCCGCCATCGCCAGGTAGCGGCGAAACGAGCAAGGTGGGCCTCGTTGTCCCGCCGCAGCAATGGGATTGGGACAGCGAGGTTCGTCTAGATCTGACACTGGGTCGAGAGCGTCAGCGTACATCGGATAGGGGCGAATGCATATTCCTCACCGGGGCGACGGGGTTCGTCGGCGTCTTTATTCTGAGCGAGCTGCTGCGGCGCCCCAACAGCACGATCGTCTGTTTGGTTCGCGCCGATACCAACGATCACGCGCGGGAGCGCGTGATCGCGAAACTCAAAACCTATGGTCTGTGGGAGGAGCGCTTTAGCCATCGCATTGAAGCGCTGGCAGGCGATGTCGGTCACACTGATCTCGGCCTTGGCGAGGATGTCTACTCGCGCCTGGCTGAGCGCTGTGACGTCGTGCTTCACAACGGGGCGATGGTCGATTTCACACTGGAACTTGACGCGCTCAAGCGCACCAATGTTGAAGGCGTTCGCAACATTTGTCGTTTCGCGGCCGCCGGAGTGCGCTCGCAGCTGGTCCATGTGTCGTCACTGTCTGTTTTCTCCCTCTACCGTTTCGATGGTGAAGCCACTGACTTGCGGCCTGATCCCGCAAGACTGATCAACGGCTACGCCCGCAGTAAATGGCTTGGCGAGCAGATCGCGCTGCTGGCCTGGCGCCAAGGGCTGGATGTCAGCGTTGTCCGACCGGGCCGTGTGATGGGGGATGGCGAGTCCGGCGCTAGCA
>JBCCER010000375.1:0-2594 GCA_039030175.1 Pseudomonadota bacterium | reverse complement strand
TACCGCCACCGTTGATCGCGTCATGAACAACCGTGGCGGCGTCGCGGCCTCCAAGGTCGCCGAGGTGCTGCGCGCCGTCGATGCCCTGCAACAGCATGCCGTGGGCCCGCGCTACGCCAGCACAAGCGGTGCCGGATTAAGTTTCGACGTCGTTCTTCCGGCGGACGCGGGACCGTCGACCGACTATTTGGGAGAACAGCTCGGCTCTATCGGCCGCCAGCGGCAGGAGACCGTCAACCTGCACACCGTCCCGAAGATGGACCCAGCTGCTTTGGCTACACAGCTTATCGCCTGTAGCGAGAAGGAGTCGGACGGTCTTGCCTTCCAGCCCTTGGACCATCCGCTGGTCCGCGATGCGGTCGGTAGGTTGGCGGCCAACAAGATCCCAGTGTTGGCGCTGACCTCCGAGGTTAGCGGGTCGCTGGCGTTTGACACGGTCGCCACGGACAACCGCGCCGCCGGACGGACCGCCGGCTTCATGATGGGGCGACTGGCGCGTGAACCAGGTAAGGTGGTGGTGTTCTGGGGCGGTGCGCTTTATCGCAGCCATGAGGATCGCGAGATCGGCTTTCGAACCATCCTGCGCAGCGAGTTTCCGGATCTCGGCGTCATCGAAATCGACCAGGGCCGCGACGATGCAGAGGGCAACTATCGCCAGGTTTCAGAGCTACTCGACCGTTATGACGACATTATCGGTATCTACAATGTCGGCGGTGGCAATCGCGGTATCGCAAAGGCGCTGGTCGAGCGCGACCAAGCTGGGAATGTCGTCTTTGTCGGTCACAATCTCACGCCGGTGACCCAGTCCTTGCTGATTGAAGGCACCATGGACCTGGTCATTCATCAGGACATGCGACGGGTAGCCGAAACGGCCATTGCAGCCCTGATTGGCCAGAACAAGGGGCTGCCTGCCATTGTCGAGCCCGTTCCCGTCGAAATCATCGTTCGCGAGAACATCATGGGCCAGGCCGGCGGGTACGCAGGCTAAAACGCTAAAGACTCTCCGAAACCAGGATTTCGTGCGGCACGGCAATCTGGCGGCACCCCTGCTGTTTGCCGGCCGCGGCATCGATCATCGCCTCGACCGCCATGTGCGCAATTTGCCGGGTGGAGGGCGCGATGATCATGTCCAGCCAGCCCTCGGCTAGGGCTTGGCGCGTCGTGGGCGTCAAATCATGGCAGGTGAGGACGACATCGTCGATCTGACGTTCAGATTTCAAAGCCTCAAGACATCCTTCTATGCCGCCACCAATCACGTGCAGGCCGACGAGATCGGGCTGCCTTTCTAGCAGGTCATGGCAGACCTCCTGGGCCAAATCTTCCCTGTCGAGATAGAGCGCCGTTTCAAGCAGCCGATGGCCTTGCCCATGCTCGCGCAGATAGCCGCGCAAGCCCATCTCGCAGTCCTCATGCCCGCGATAGCGATGGCTGCCGACGAGAACGCCCACGGTGCCGGCTCGGCGCGTCAGCCGTGTCATGGCCCAGCCGGCCACCCGGCCTGCTTTGCGTCCATCAACGGCGACGACGCCGGCCTTGGCGGGGGCGCTGACATCCGTTAACAGCGCGAATGTCGGTATGCCCGCCTCGCGCAACCGACCGATTTCGTCAGCGATCAAAGCGTGATCCACGGCCACGACGGCCAGTGCATCGACCTGCTTGCCTAGGCGGGCCATGGTTTGTGCGATGTGTCGCGCGTCGAGGTCGTCGACGAAGGTGATCTCCGCCTCGCCTTGAATCTGGCTGGCCGTGGCGACGGCTGTCCTGATGTCGGCGGCAAGCTGCCGGTAGTAGAGCTTTTCTTCCCGCTGCAGCAAAAAGCCGAAGCGCCGTCGTGGGATAAGATCCCGTAGCCGGTGCCGCAGCAGCGCGAGCCCGTGATAGCCCAGCGACTCGGCGGCGTCCGTGACACGTTCGGCCGTCTTGGCTTGTACGGGGTTTCTACGGTTAAGCACCCGATCAACGGTAGAGACGCTAACTCCGGCCTTTGCCGCAACATCCGCGATGGTTGGCCTCTTGCCCATCGAACACCCGTCTTGACAGTTTCTCTCGGACCCACACCGCAGAGAATGATGGAAATGAGAGATTCTTTCATCAGAAAATTGACCTGGCCGCGCGATCGGGTGTCAATTGCCGGGACTGGGCGCGGCAACCGTTGCAAGGACCATCAAGATGACAAAGCGCGACTATGGTTTGACCGGACCTGGGGCCGCCTCGGCGGCGCAGTTCGACCATTGGTATTCCTGCCCGGTACCGCGCAAGCGGCTAAAGAGCCTGGTCAAACGCAGCGACGTGCCGGGCCTGATTAGCAACGGGATCTGGCTGGCGCTGCTGGCGGCTGCCGCTGTACTGGCGATTGTCGCTTGGGGTACTTGGTATGCCGTGCCGGCGATATTGTTCTACGGTGTCGTCTACGCGTCCTGCGCCGACTCGCGCTGGCATGAATGCGCGCACGGAACCTGCTTTCGAACACGGTGGCTGAATGAGGGGCTTTACCACCTCGCCTCCTTCATGAGCTTGAAGGAGCCCTATACCTGGCGCTGGAGCCATACTCGCCATCACACTCACACCATCGTGGTCGGCCGCGACCCGGAAAT
>JBCCER010000374.1:0-2615 GCA_039030175.1 Pseudomonadota bacterium | reverse complement strand
CTTTCCGGAACTGGCCGAGCCCTGCGAGCGGGCTACTAACGCTCTTCTGGGCGATGCCGTCGATATCGCGGTCGTTCCGGATAAATCTCACGGGTTTGCGGGAACAAGATTTCGGGTTTCTCAAACCCGAAGGGCCGAACATCGCTCCTGGCGGCACATCTCTGAGATGATTGGTGCCGGCTTGCCCGAACGGGCCGCTACGCATGCGGACGGCATCTTTCGGCTGCTCGCCGAAGCGGAGGCGGAGGTTCACGGCGTGGACCCGCGAGACGTGCACTTTCACGAAGTCGGTGCGCTCGATTCGATCGCGGACATCAGCGCGGCCGGTGTCCTGATCGATGCGCTAAATGCCCAATCCTGGTCGGTAGGCCCGGTGCCTTTGGGGGCCGGGGCGGTGTCGACAGAACACGGGATGATCCCAGTCCCCGCGCCCGCGACCTCTCGGTTGCTAAGGGGATTCACGGTGGTCGATGACGGCGTGCCGGGCGAACGCGTTACGCCGACCGGTGCCGCCATCCTGGCCTATCTGGCACCAGATCGAATTCGCCCGCCAGGCAAGCTTGGTCGAAGCGGATTGGGCCTTGGGTCACGCGAACTGCCGGATCGTGTGAACGGCTTGCGGTTGCTTGAAATTGAAACCGAGGGCGCGGCGATCGAGACCGACCAGGTTTCCGTGCTGCGGTTCGACATCGATGACCAAACTGCCGAGGATCTGGCACTGGGACTCGACCGATTGCGGCAGGTCAACGGTGTGATCGACATTACGCAAGCAACGGCAATCGGCAAGAAAGGCCGGTCTGTCGCCCAAATCCGCATGCTCGTCGTGCCCAGCCAGGCCGACGAAATTGCCGAGCAGGTATTTTGCGAAACAACAACGCTGGGCCTCTGCCTAGAGAGGCTTGAGCGGCGCGTGCTGCCGCGCCAGCAATCTGAACCGCTGCCCGGTTTGCACGCTAAGCGTGCCGCGCGACCGTCCGGCCTAACGGCCAAGGCTGAGATCGACGACATAGCCCGGCAAGCCGGCGACGCGTCTGACAGAGCCCGTTTGCGGCAAGAGGTAGAGCGCGCAACGCTCGAAGAGCCTGAGGGGACCAATGACTGATATGACGGTCTTCCAGAAGGCAGGCGCTCTCGAGCGGATACTTAGCGAGATCGGGTCGGTTGCGGTCGCCGTTTCCGGTGGCGTCGACTCGATGACGTTGGCGCATGTCGCGCATCGAGCTTTGGGTGCCGGCGCGATGATGATCCACGCGCGCTCGCCCGCCGTTCCGAAGTCGGCTAGCGAGCGGGTAACGCGGCATGCAGAACGTGCCGGCTGGCGACTCATGGAAATCGACGCCGGCGAGTTTGCCGATAGTCGCTATCGAGCAAACCCGGCCAATCGTTGCTATTTCTGCAAGACCAATCTCTATGGGACCATGGCGGCGCAAACGGAAGCGGCGCTCGTTTCCGGAACCAATCTCGACGATCTCGGCGACTGGCGCCCCGGGCTCAAGGCGGCCGACGAGTATTGCGTTCGCCATCCCTTTGTCGAGGCTGGCATCGACAAGGCATGCGTTCGCGCGATTGCCCGGCGCCTTGGTCTCGATGACTTGGCCGAACTGCCAGCTGCCCCCTGCTTGTCTAGCCGTGTTGAAACCGGGATCTTTGTCGAGGCAGAGACCTTGGCCTCCATCGACCGGGTCGAGACGTCGCTGCGCGACCGGCTCCAGCCCCAGACCGTGCGCTGTCGGGTCGTGGCGAAGGGGATCAGGATTGAGCTTGATTCGGGTTGCTTCAATAGCCTCGGACCGGATGATCTTTTGTCTGCTAGGCAAGTCGCGGCGACCAGTTTTGCGGGCGTCGATCCAGACGATGTGGTGATCGCTCCCTACCGCCGTGGCTCGGCTTTTCTGCGCTGACAATGAGTGACGAGTTTCAGATCGACTTCGATCGCGACAAGCGGCTGGGTTTCGGCGAGGCAATCTTCTGTGCCGGTAAATCGGTGACGCAAATCCGCGCCATTCTCGAAGACGCCAAACAGCGGCAAAAATCGTTGCTGCTGACACGCTGCGCGCCGGAAATGGCGGCCGCGCTAGGCCCACCCCTCGACTATGACGAAGTTTCCCAGACCGCCTTTTTCGGCTCTGCGGTGGAAGTGTCGGACATACCTCGAATCGCGATCGTTGCGGCTGGCACCAGCGACGTTCCAGTCGCACGCGAGGCAGAGCGGACATTGCGGTTCAATGGCCATCGGGCGCGCATGATCCTGGATGTGGGCGTTGCCGGCCTTTGGCGGCTGCAGGCGCGGCTGCCGGAAATCCGGAAGGCCGCCATCGTCATGGCGGTTGCGGGCATGGACGCCGCGTTGCCGACCGTGCTGGGTGGGCTCGTGCCGCAGCCAATCATCGGCGTGCCAACCTCCATTGGCTATGGCGCGACGCGCGGTGGGGAAACGGCGTTGATGGCCATGCTGTCAAGCTGTGCGCCAGGGCTGACCGTGGTCAATATCGACAACGGGTATGGGGCGGCCTGCGCTGCGCTGCGCATGATCGCACGGGTCGCTGCGGACGCTCCCCTCGATCAATAGCGGCCTTTGCCTCGATAGGACCGGGACTTGTAGTAGTCGCGCAGCG
>JBCCER010000373.1:0-2633 GCA_039030175.1 Pseudomonadota bacterium | reverse complement strand
CGATGCCGTTGCGGGGACCGGACGGCCAGGGCGCGGTCCCCTGATTCTGGCCGGAGGACCAGCCCTGACGGATGCAGCTGCCCTTGGTTCGGCGCTGACTGGCCGCGAATGGGACCCCTATGAGGTTGCCGAAAGAGGGGGCATACCGTCTGGTGGCGGTACGATGATGGCACGACCGAGCTCGGACGGCGCGACCCGCCCGATCCCTTTTTTGGCGCATTGGGCGGCGCCTCGCGCATCGGCATCGTGGATGGACTGTTGATCGGGGCGATGGACTGGCCGACCTTGGAGGCTTGGTTAGAAACGGCCGGTGGGGATGGCGCCAGCCTCGCGCAAGCCGCGGACCTTTCGGCCCTTGCCGCCGCTATCGAGGCCCCAGTTGCCGAGACGGCGGTTTTGCTGCAGGCCCAGCTGCGTGGTCAGCCATACGGGTCTGCTTACCTTGTCGAAATCGCAGTGGGGGACTCCGGGTCTAGCGAATTGCGGTCCACGGTCGAGGAATACATGACGGGTCAGGTTGATTCATCCGGCATGCCACCCTATCGAGCTGTGGACGTCGCCGACCAGCAGGACGGCGCGACGGCGATCGAGATCATCGCGCTCGTCTATACCGATCGCGCGGATGCGGACGAAGCAGCAGAGGCTGTGCCGGTTGCGGTTGCCTCTGGGCTGACCTTTAGAGGGCGACTGTTCGCAGACTTGCTGCCCTACGAAGTTACGAGTGATATCATCGAGGATGCGATCAACGACCGGTACGTTGCCCGCACTATCTTCATCGACACATCACCTGATGATGCGGCTGAGCCCCCCAATTTCACTGATGGGCCGTTTCGCGAACTGGTGAGGCTTGTCGACACGGGCGACATCGCCGACCTGCTGGCGACGGTGAACTTATCAGGACGCAGCAGCCACCGTCGCTGGCCGGCACCATCGCGGTTATTGCGGCGGATAGGTTTGCGGAATGGAGATGGATGGCGCTGCATCGGAGAGGATCAGGTGGGTCTGGAAGGAACTCGCCGAACCGTCAAGCAGACGGCCGGCCTGGGTGAGTTGAGCTGTGTTTTCATCCAGGATTTGAAAGGTGCCGGCCCCGATGATCCCCGGAAAACCGCTGTCGGCGGGATGGTCCGTCTCGGTGTAGGAGAACATGTTGTCCGACACCTGCGTCAAAACGGCGTATTCAACGACATTGATTTCCGCTTCCTCGTTCCACCAGTGAACCCTGATGGTGTAGATGCCGTCGACCAGGTCGCCGAACTCGACATAGATGTCTTTGCCTTCCTTGATCTCGATCGTGCCGAAGCGGTCGATTGCCGTTCGATCATGCGGCTCATCGGCCACCCAGATGGTGCCGGCCAGCGAGGCTGTGGGAATGATTTCGTCGGCATTGGCACTGACCATGGACAGTCCAAGGACGGCGATGGCGGCAAACAAGGCCGTGAAGATCTTGCTCATTGATGTTTCCCTTTGGTCGTCGAGAGGGTCGAGGGCCGCGTCGATCGCGGCCGATGGTTTGGTACTACACCTGTGCGGCCCGCATGGGAACGCACCCGGAATGGACGAACCGCCCGTCATTCTCCTACAGTTGTTCTGGAACACCCTATGAAGACTCGCAAAACCGATTGCTGGGAGCATGCCATGCGTTCGATCCTGTCTTCATCTGTTCTGAGTTTGTGCGCGTTTACGTCGCTCGCCTTCGCCCAGGGCGAGCCGGCGGGCGACCCTGCGGCGGAGGCGATTGCCGCCTACCTGGAATACGCCGAACTGTTCACGACCGGCCGCCCGACGGCGGAGGATTTGCAGGAGCATCATGCGTTCCCGCTGGTCCAATTCGAACCCAGCGGCCAGCACGTGGTAATTGAGACACTCGAGCACTATCAGGAGCGGCTGGACGGCTACCATGCTTGGATGGATGAGAACGGCGTGACCCAAGTGACGATTGACGAGAACATCGAGGCCGAGGTCCTGAACCCGAACATGGTCTATCTGACAACGATCTGGACCTTCATCGGCGACGGCATTTCCGAAGACTGCCAGTCCGTCCGCTGGGACCACATCATGACCCGAATCGATGGCGACTGGAACGTGATCACGGACAAGATTTTTGGGTGTGCGTGAGGGGTTGAGTTAGCCGACCCGTCCGACCGGCGGCAACGAGCCAGTAAAGGCAAACACTGTTGCGACGGCGTCTTGCAGCGCCAAATTCACTTGCGATTGCGTCGGCTTCTGCTTGATGCCGCTCTAGAGGTGCTGTGATCATCGAAGATGCAGTTTGCGAAAGGTCGTTGGGTATGTTTTTCACAGGCTCAAGGTGTCGCCTGAGGCTCCAAAACCAGACCCAACTCCAGACAATGGCTTCGAAACCGCCGTCCGAACTGAAACTGCTGTGTTTTGTACCCCCGCGCCACTCCTCGTCACGAATAGAATTGGCGGTGCAACTGATCTCGGGATGTGGCGATTTCGCTCGGAGCGACACCCACAAAGTACCCTTAGGCCTGTTCCCGCTGGCGCCCCGCCTTTAAGACGCGATCCTTAAGCACCAGTTATAAATGGCTTCAAATGAACGAACTGCGACTATATTTTGATAGTGTGCCAATTGTTAAGGAGTTGCGTGCCATGAAGCGTCTTCTTCT
>JBCCER010000372.1:0-2640 GCA_039030175.1 Pseudomonadota bacterium | reverse complement strand
GCCGGTCCGCATGGTGCGGGGACGGCCCACCAGTCGAACGCATCGCCGATCGTTTCGGCAAATTGGGGGATCTGCCAAGAGCCGCTCATATACATAACGACTTGGGCGTTGGCGAAATCTTCGTTGGCGCCGAGATAGGTCGAGCCGGAGACCGAGCCCCACAGCTCTTGCGCCATCGTGCCGTCCTGGTGCCAGTCGTAGAGCCGCTGGGTCATCTCCTTCAACCCATCATCGACCAGTGCCGGGTTGCCGTCCGCGTCGAACATATGCGCGCCCATGGATATCGCCGGGCCGGACACACGGTGACCGGAACGGTCCCAAGCCATCGGGATCGGAATCTCCAGCGCTTCGGCAACCTCGTTCACGGCGGCTGCATAGTCGTCCCAGGTCGCGCCTTCGCCCGGAAGGTCGACACCGGCCTGCTCAAACAGCGTGCGGTTCACGTATGGGCCCGTGACGGTCAACTGGGTCATGAAGCCTGAGATTGATGAATCGTCGCCGGACTCGCGCAGCCAAGACAAGAACGGTCCGAAGTTTTCTTCCCAATAGGCCGCGTCGGAAACGTACGGCGTCAGGTCGAGATAATGCTCGGCCAAGCCGCCAAGATCGGTAACGCGGGCGAGGTCAGGGCCGTCACCGGCGGCCAACTGCACAGGCAGGCTTTCAAGAATGGCGCTGTACGGCACCACGTCCAAGGATACCGTAATGTCCGGATGATCGGCCTCGAATCGGTCGAGCAGGTCTTGCATGACCTCGCCTTCGATACCGTCATTGTACCAGGTCATGCGCAATTCGGTTTGGGCAGAAGCGGTCGACGCCATGCCAAGTGCCAGCGCGCCTACCGAGACCATTGTAACAATACGAGCTTTCATTCCTTTTCCTCCCTGATGGTTCGTTTCAGTTCTTTGGTTTCGAGTCATCGTTAAGTCATTGGGATAGAGAGCGCAACTCTGCGGTAGGCGGCGCGGCTTCGCAACCCCAAGATGCGTGGTTGGGCGCCATCCCGGTTCGTTTCGATCGGTTTCCAAAAACTAGGCGGGGTTCTCTGCAATCAATACTTGAGGTATTATTGAGGTGGCTCTGGGCAGCCAAAACAGAAGGGGACAAAAATACAATGCCAGACCAAGAAATCAGAGCGATCGACTTTACGCCTGCGCCATACGATTTCGACGTCGATCAAGAAATGGCCAGCCAATGGGTGTCGGGGGAGTTCGCCCGCGAACATGAAAGGGAATTGGGTAGGATCCAGGAAGAGGTCGCGATCGAGCAGGAGATAGCGCGCCCGTACGCGGAGCAGTTTGGGTTTACGCCCGACGAGGCGGCTCTTCGCAACCTTGCCCAATACACCGGTAATCGGTTTGAACGCCAGCTCTCCGAACAGGCGGAAGCTGACGGCGCGTTCGGCGTGCTTGAAAAGGAGCTTCCCGTACTGCCACCGGAACCGGTGTGTCAGAACAGAACGCCGCCCTTCAGCATTGAGTCGGAACAGGATGACGGTCGGTCCAGTTCCTCGTCGTTTGCCGACTTGGCCGACGGCACGATGATGACCAGGGTCGAGGCAAACGTCGATGGGGGCGTTCACTGGGCGCGCTGCAGTCTAGGGCAGTGGTTCCGTGCCCATGCGGACAACTATGGCGGCAAACCGCGCTGCGTGATCCGCTGGCGGTCCGACAGCATGGCGCTGAGTGGTTGGATGGCGACGTCCCGCATCGAGATGATGCTCAGCGTATTTGCCTTCAACTTCACCCAGAACCGTCGCTGGCTTAAACGCCACACCGTTTTTCGTCATACGATTACCTTTGGAACGATGTTGGGCCTCATAGCGCCAAACTTCATCCTGGGCGACGGCTATGCTCAATTCGACAAAGGCGACAAGGTGCTCGTTACAGCGATGCTGACCGCTTATGCGGTCGCGCCGCTCGGCTATGCCTCGATCAACTATCGCGGTGAAATGGCAAACATCAGTCTTTGCGGCTGAGAAGTAGGTATCGACGCCAGGCCTTGGAGCAAAGGCCTGGCGTCGATTGAAGTTCGGCTTCGATTGAACGGTATTGGCTAGTTGTTTACTGCTGGTGCAGATTGACGAAGCGGCAACACTGAATTCCCACTCGCGGACCTGCCGGTTTTGATCCCAATCGTTTCTTACGTTGATTTGGTCCCGCAATCAGCCGACCAAGAGTATCAAATGGTTCCGGGAGCTTTCGCCGTTCAGTAATTTCAGGGCCAGTAATGTTGCAATTCTACATTGTGGCAATTTTGCCACAATGAGGCGCATTCTGACCTCGTCGAATTCGCCAATTACATATCAAAAATCGCTGATCTCGGAACTGATCATCAATCAAGCTTAGAACGATGCAAACAGATAAGTGATAACTATCGGTATCTTCTCTTTTTAATTCTTAACTGCCTAACTTTTCGGCAGTTTGGCCGCACATTTCTTCGAAGTACCTCTCACAATCTTCGAATAGTAACTTGACAGTACACCCAAAATCTCAATTCTTGTGCTGCGGAGGACGCAGTCGTCCAAATCAATTGGAGACCATTTGGAAGCAGTCCAGATCGTCTTCTGGCAACACCAGTCCATAGAGGGGAAATACGTTGAATAAATTTAGTTTGATGGCGTCAGTCGGTGCCGCAGTC
>JBCCER010000371.1:0-2642 GCA_039030175.1 Pseudomonadota bacterium | reverse complement strand
CATGTTTCCGTAGTCCGTTACCGCCTTGTCCAATCTCACCGCATCGCGATCGATGGCCATGATCATCGAGGTTTCCGCCTCGTCGCCATGTCCGCCAAGCTGCTGGTCCAGTGTCGCTTCGACTTCCAGACCCAACCTGCGGATGTCAGCGGTGTGAACGCGTACGCCAGAGCTTTCCAGGAGCCCGCGCGCTGCCAAATGGACCACCGGCTCTGTCGACACGCCGGTATTCAAGATTGCGATCCTGCGAACGCCGTCGCGGACCAGCTTCTCCAAGATATCTTTGAGAACAGCGCTGAAAGTCTCGGCCCGAAGATGTTGGCTTCCCGGATAGCGCACAAAGGCGGGATAGAAGCCAAAATCGACTACGGGCGCAGCCACAATGGGTAATTCGTCCAGCACGCGATCAGTCAGTTCCCGCGCAACCATCCAATCGGTGTTCAGCGGCAAGTGGTGACCGTGTTCCTTGGCGATTGCGCCGATCGGGACCAGCACGGGCGCGCCGCCGGCAAACCAGGATTTCGCCTCCACCCAGGTGAGTGTTTCAAGCCAGACTCCTTGCGTCATGACCGGCTCGCCTTACAGATATCTGTCCAGGAACCGCCGGACATGCGGCCCCCAGATCATCGTTCCATGACGTTCGAACAAGTGACCCTCCTCATCGGTTAGTCCGAAGCCAGGGAAGATATGCGACTCTACGGGCAGCGTACTGTCAGCTAAGGCGGCGGCAATGTCCTCGGTCGGGCCAATCGAATAGTCGTTTTCGGCCTGGATCAGGAACGAGGGCTGCGTCAGCTGGCCGGCCATCTCAAGCATGTATTGGCGCAGGCGCGGCGCCTTTTCCCAGTTCATGGCGGCGCCCGCAAAGTCGATCATGCAGCGAAAACCGGGCTCTTTGGCAGCAGCCAGCAATGAGACGGTGCCGCCAAAGGAACTGCCCATCACACCGATCCGCTCTGAGTCGATCTCCGCTCGGGTCATCGCGAACGCGCGGGCCGCGACGACGTCATCTGCCTCCGCGTCGAGTCTGGCGCGAAGCTGCGTGTCGTAGGCATCCGTTCCGTAATCGTCGGTAACTTCCTCACGCCAATAAAGGCCCGCAGACCGGCCATAGCCCCAACGGTTAGGGAACAGACAGGCAATGCCCCATTGCAGCAAGGTCGCAGCAACCGAGGGTTTGCAAATATCCTTTGTCTCTTTGGTCACCCCGCTGCCGTGATTGGTGACCATGCAAGGAAACGGTCCCTCCCCCGGCGGTAGGTACAGAAAACCGGTCATCGGGCCGCGCGGACCTGCAATTTCGACGGTCTCAGGCACAAGAGGCCAATCCGTCAGGTCGATCAATTCTGCCGCGTCCATGTCGACATCCAGAACGCGGCGCTCGAAGCGCTCGGTCAAAGTCGACATCTTCGTGCGAACGGCCTCGAACTCAGCGCTCGCCCCGCGAGCCCGAAGGTCGGCATCGCGCGCCTCTCGGCTCAGGAAGCGGCATTCCCACTCAACATCCGGGCCGCTATCGGACCCTGCTGCGGAAACCGAAATGCGTCCCGCCGCAAGGCCGATGGCCACCCGCACGCGGCTGGCTTCCTGCCGCGTCGCCAGGACTTCGGCTTCTTTACCGGGCTTTGCGAAATAGTGGGTGCGTTCGACGCAGGCGCGGCTCATTGAGGCAGACTTTCCGTTGTTTGGTCAGAGTTATTGGTCGGCATTGCTTCGCCAGGATAATGGCAGCGGACACGTCTGCCCGGCTCCCACTCCCGATACTCGGGAACATCGACCGAACAGCGCGGCCGCACGATCGGGCACCGCGTATGGAACGGACATCCTAGAGGCGGGTTTACGGGACTTGGTATCTCGCCATCCAAAGGGACGCGGTCCGACTGATCGTGGATATCCGCCTCGGGAACCGCCGAAATCAGGGCGGCCGTATAGGGGTGGAGCGGATTCTCGAAGAGGTCGGATTCGGGCGCCAATTCAACGATCTCGCCGAGATACATCACAGCAATCCGATGGCTGACATGCCGTATGACGCCAAGATTGTGGGAGATGAACAAAAGAGTGAGCCCGAACTCGCGCTGAATGTCCGACAGCAGGTTCAGGATTTGAGCCTGGATCGAGACATCAAGCGCGGACACGGCCTCGTCGCAAACGATCAGCTTCGGCCGCAAGGCCAAGGCGCGAGCGATGCCGATGCGCTGGCGCTGGCCACCGCTAAAGGCATGCGGGTTGCGGTCCATCGTATCTGGTTGCAGGCCGACCACCTCCATCACCTCGCCAACACGCGCGGTGATTTCCTTGGCGCTGTAACCGAAGTTCGAGAGCGGCTCGCCGATGATCGACCGGACGGTAAGTCGCGGATTGAGCGACGAAAATGGGTCCTGGAAAACGACCTGAATGTCCTGGCGAAGGCCGCGCAGTTGGCGCTGGGACAGATGAGTGATTTCTCGTCCGTCGAACAGAATGCGCCCGGCCGTCGGCTCTAGCAGCCGCAGGATCAGCCGTCCAAGCGTGGTCTTGCCGCAGCCGCTCTCGCCGACAACACCGAGCGTTTCGCCCTGCTCCATCGCGAACGAGACGTTGTGGACGGCGCGCAAGCTGGCGCTCGCGGCCCCAAGGAACGATCGTTCGACAACGAACTCCTT
>JBCCER010000370.1:0-2642 GCA_039030175.1 Pseudomonadota bacterium | reverse complement strand
GAGCATGCCCTTGCTCAGACGCAATACTCTCCGGGTGGAACTGGACACCGTAGGCTGGCTTCTCACGGTGCTGCAATCCCATGATCAGCCCGGTGTCCGTTTCCGCCGTCACGACCAAATCGTTGGGCAGAGAAGGCCGATCGACGGTCAGCGAGTGATAGCGCGTCACCGTAAAGGGCGAGGGGAGGCCATCCAAGACTCCTAAGCCGCTGTGAGTGACCGGAGAGAGTTTGCCATGCATGATCTCTGGCGCGCGCACGATCCGCCCACCATAAGCCTGGCCAATGGACTGATGTCCAAGACAAACGCCCAGTACGGGAAGATTGCCAGCAGCCCTCACCAGATCAAGACAGACACCTGCTTTGTCAGGATCGCAGGGGCCAGGCGATAGCACGATCCCGTCGGCGTTCATCGCCAGCGCTTCGTCGACCGAAATCTGATCGTTGCGGCGGACGATCGTCGATGCGCCAAGCTCCCCCAGAAAATGGACGAGGTTGTAGGTAAAGCTGTCGTAGTTATCGATCAGCAAAAGCATCGAACTGGTTCCTGGAACTATCCTTGGGCCACAGTAGACATCGACGGCATCGAATGCCAGCGGTCACCGGCGGCCGGCAAAGCGAATGGCCTCTTGCGCAGCGCGCACTAAAGCTCGCGCCTTTTGTCTGGTTTCTTCAAGCTCCGCGTCCGGATCGCTGTCGGCGACCACACCTCCACCCGCCTGAATATGGAGTTTGCCGCCTTCGATGACACCGGTGCGCAAGGCGATACAGGTATCCAGGTCTCCGTTGGCCCCGAAATAGCCTACGGCGCCGGCATAAACGCCGCGTCGCGCGACCTCTAGCTCGTCAATAATCTCCATCGCACGGACCTTGGGCGCGCCCGAGACCGTTCCAGCCGGGAAACCGCCAATCAGCGCATCCAGCGCATCTTTACCCTCCGCCAGTCGGCCCTCGACATTCGACACGATATGCATAACGTGAGAGTAGTATTCGATCTTGAATTGATCGGTGACCTCGACCGATCCGATTTCCGCGACCCTGCCGACATCGTTTCGGCCGAGGTCGAGCAGCATAAGATGCTCGGCCCGCTCCTTGGGGTCGGCCAGCAAATCCGCAGCTAGCTCGGTGTCCTCAGCCGCGTCGACGCCTCGGCGTCTCGTTCCAGCCAAGGGACGGATCGTCACCTGATCGTCGCGGACGCGCACCAGAATTTCAGGACTCGATCCCACGATGCTGAAACCGCCGAAATCGAGATAGAACAGAAACGGCGAAGGGTTCAGACGTCGAAGAGCCCTGTAGAACGACAAGGGAGGCAGGCGGAATGGCACCGTGAAGCGCTGGGACGGGACGACCTGAAAGATGTCGCCGGCGCGAATATACTCCTTAGCTTTCTCGACAGCCTCACGATAGGCTTCTGCGCCAGTGTTGGAGACAGGCTCGGGCAATGGCTCTAAGGCTTCCCCGCCGTCGCGCCGGTAGGGGAGGGATCGCTCGAAGTCAGCCACGACATCGGCCAGACGCTCGCGTGCCAGCTGGTAGGCCGCTTCTGCCGAAAGGCCATTGCGGGGCCAAACCGGCGTGACCAGCGTCACCTTATCTTCGATATTGTCGAATACGGCGACGATGGTTGGCCGCATGAGCACGCTGTCGGGAACGTTCAGAGTGTCCGGATTGTCATCAGGCAACCGCTCCATATGCCGCACCATGTCATAACCGAGATACCCGAACAGGCCCGATGCTATTGGCGGCATGCCTTCAGGTAACTCGATCCGGCTTTCCGTATGAAGGCGGTGCAGACTGTCGAGCGGCGGTAATTCTTCGGGCTCAAACGTCTCCAAATCGGCACGCGCATTGCGGTTGATTTCCGCTTTGCCACGCGTCGACCGCCATATCAGGTCCGGTTTCAGCCCAATAGCCGAGTAGCGGCCGCGTATCGCGCCACCCTCAACCGACTCGAATAGGAAGCTATAGGGTCTTTGGTCGGCGAGCTTCAGCATGGCCGACACGGGCGTTTCCAAGTCCGCGACCAAGGTCGTTGAAACGACCTGGGGCGCGCCTTGCGCATAGGCTTTCGAAAAGCCTTCAAAGGAAGGCGATATGTCCATGACGGTTAACTCTGTCGATACTGGCGATCGAGGACCGACTGATGGATCTCGACCTCGATCGTATTTTCAAGCTGCCGCAGAAACTGCAGCAAGATGTCGGTTGCGATGGCGTTTTCCGTGCGGGATTGTATGGCGTTGTATTCTGGGTCTTCGGGATCCGGAGTTGGAACATCGATCTCCGCCAGTCGCAAAACAAGTTGATTGGCGCCGTCATCGACAACCTCTACATCGCCGACTTCCATCGCAAAAACGGTCTCAATGGCGGACTCATTCAACGCACTGTTATTGCTGGCGTCGCGCAGTAGGCCGGTCATTGTCGCGGAAGAACCGTCGAATTCGTTGGCGACTGCAGCCGGGTCATTGCCTGCGGCCAACCGTTGCGAGGCAAGCTCAGCAAGCTGTGCCGCACGATCGCCTTGCGCCCGAAGTCGCCAGGCTGCCTCAACTTCACCCCGAACCTCGTCAAACGGTCGTACGGCAGGTGGAATGATCCCGTCGACCCGCACCGTGAAGTAGAAGAACGTGCCCTCGATTTCTT
>JBCCER010000369.1:0-2662 GCA_039030175.1 Pseudomonadota bacterium | reverse complement strand
GGGGATCAACGGCCGATCAAGCACCAGGTTCGGGATCGAAACATGTTTGATCGTCAGATATCGCCGCGCCAGAAAGGCGGTGAACCCGTTCATGCGATAGCCGATCACCGTCGGCACCCCTGCGATGGCAAGTTCGACTGCTACCGTGCCAGAGGCCGCCATGGCCGCACTTGCCGCCGCGAAAGCATCGTAGCGGTCCTCATTGCCCTCAATGACCAGCACTTCCCATGGCCAGTCGGCGGTCCCATCTCGAACGGTTTTTGCGACCGACGCGACCGTGGGGACGACCAGGGTCAAGCCCGGAATCTGCTTGGTGATTATGTCCAGAGCTGCGCGGAAGACGGCCAGCAGCTTAGCAACTTCGCCTGATCGGCTTCCTGGCAGTACCAGCAAGATCGGCGCATCGGCATGGATAGCGTGGCGCTGACGAAAAGCTGCCCCGTCGCCGCGCTCTATTCCGGCCTCAAGGGAGGGGTGACCAATGAACCGCGCGTCGACGCCGTAGCCAGCAAAGAACTCCGGCTCGAAGGGCAGGATCACCAGTACCCGATCGACCGTGCGCTTTAGGGTCTTGGCCCGCCATGGCCAGTAGGCCCAAGCGGACGGCGCCTTGATCTGGACGATCGGCACCTCGACGCCGCGTTTGCGCAGGCGTTTGGCCAGCCTTTGGCAAAAGGTTGCGGCGTCGATGCAAATTACCACGGCAGGCCGTTCGGTCTCGATGGCGTCGGCCGTCTCCTTCAGCCGGCGCAATAATTTCGGCAGGTGCGGCAGCACCTCCGAGAAGCCCATCAATGACAGGTCGCTGACGGGAAACAGGCTGACGAGGCCGCGTTCGGCCATGGTCTCGCCGCCGACACCGATAAAGCGGAAATCGCCCGCTTGCCGTAATGCGCCCATCAAGCGGCCGCCGATCAGGTCGCCGGACACCTCGCCGGCGATCAAAAAGATGGTTGTTGGGTGGTCGGGCACCTTGGCTTAAGTCAGATCGTCGTCGTCGACGATTTCGTAGATGCCCTTGTGGACCGTGCGCTCGATCACACGGGCGATCCGTTCGTGGCGCACGGCCTCGCTCTCCGCGATTTGTTTCAGGGCAGCCGGCAGTTCCTCCTTCGGCAGATCGACCATACCGATCGAGATGATTTCAGCCGGGTTATCTACTGAGCGGGCATTGATAACTCGGACCGAGGTTCCGAACCCTTCGTCCGGCAACCAGGCCTCGCGGAAATCCTCGTACGTCGCGCCTTCTTTGAGCCGCCGTACCAGAACCGAATACAGCATAGCCGTCTCCCTATCTTGAGGCGTTACGGCCGCCGCCGAATGGCAACCTTGCTAGTCCATATTCCCGATATCGCCAAACTCGCCCGCAATGCCGCGGCGCAGCAGGTTGACATCCGTATTCGGTACGACGAAGTCGAACCCGTCGGCGATCCGACGCTGGGCGACCTTCCCGGACGGGCAGAAGATCCCGGCATGCTTTTGGTTGCTCTGAGCGGCCGCTAGGATTCTATCAATCGCTGCCACCACATCCGGCTCGGTCGGATCAACGGCGGGACCGCGATCGAGCGCCAAGCCAAGATCGTTGGGGCCGATGAAAACGCCGTCCAGACCATCGACCGCGCAGATCGCCTCGACATTGTCCAAGCCCTCGCGTGTTTCGATCATCGCCAGTCGGACGATCGTGTCATTGGCATTGTCGAAATAGTCCGGGCCGCCATAGAGCAGGCCGCGGCTGGGGCCAAAGCTGCGCATGCCAAGCGGTGGATACCGGGTGGCTGCGACGAAGTCCGCTGCCTCATCGGCTGTGTCGACCATCGGACAGATGATGCCGTAGGAGCCTGCGTCCAGTACTTTCATGATCGTGGTCGCTTCCGATGACGGTACCCGAACAATTGGCGTTGCTGGCGTCGACGAAATGGCCTGCAGCATCAGGATCGCCGTGTCGGTATCGAACATGCCGTGCTGCAGATCGACATTGACGCAGTGATAGCCCGTGTGCCCCACCGCCTCGGCAAGGTAGGTATTGCCGATTGATAGCCAAGCGCTGACCACCGGTTTCCCGGCATTCCATCGTTCGCGAATTTGGTTTGGACGCACGGGGCCAGCCCTTTCTGCCTTGTTGTGGACGATCTATTGGAATGCGGGTGCCAGGACTAGGCAATTCCCCCGCCCTTGTCCATGAATTCGCTTAATCGGGTCGTCCTGCATCTTTGCGCGTTTCCTAGGGTTGACCTGCCCAGCGCCTGGCGTTCCACTGTTGCGTTCCAAGAACGAATTCAGGAACGCCCGTCCCATGCCCGGCAGATCACTGGAAAAAGAAGCGCTCGCCATGCACAAGGCGGGCCGGCCCGGCAAGCTGGAGATCACGCCGACCAAGCCGCTGACCACCCAGCGCGACCTGTCGCTCGCCTATTCACCAGGAGTCGCCGCGCCGTGCCTGCACATCCGGGACGATCCAGCCAAGGCCTATGACTATACCGCCAAGGGCAACGTGGTCGCCGTGATCTCCAACGGTTCGGCTGTGCTGGGCCTAGGAGACCTGGGCGCCTTGGCCTCGAAACCGGTCATGGAGGGCAAGGCCGTTCTGTTCAAACGGTTCGCCGATGTCGACGGGCTGGACCTGGAGGTGGACACCAGCGATGTCGACGCCTTCGTCAATTGC
>JBCCER010000368.1:0-2680 GCA_039030175.1 Pseudomonadota bacterium | reverse complement strand
TCCGACGATCTCACGGTGTAGGGCTTCTATTGAGGCTTCAGAGGCGAGATCCAATGGCAAGGCTTGAACGTCATAGCCCCGCGCGCGTTCCTCGATGGCGACCTGTTCGAGCGCCTCCATCCCGCGCGCGGCGATGTACGTCGTCGCTCCAGCCTCGGCCATGGCCTGAACGATCTGTCTTCCGTAAAGGCCAGCACCGCCCGTGACCACTGTGACCTTGCCGGACAGGGACATTGCCTTCATGACGTCGGTCATGGGCTGTTCTCCATTTCGCTCAGCATGATCTTGCGCCCACCCTGTTCGCGGCTTTCGATACCGGCGATGACCAGCATCATGAGTTCCCGCGTTTCCTCAAAAAACACAGGCGGTTGCTCTGTTCGCAGATACTCAACGTAGCTCTCAAGCTGGGTCTTGAAGGCGTGATAGGTATCATTTGATCGGAGTTGTATGCCGCCATTTGTGCCGGCAAGCGTCAGCAATCCGGCGCCACCGATCATGTCGGAGACAACGGATATCGTGATGTCGATGCCGTCTCGATGGGTCAGGTGCACAATATTGCGGTCGGCGTCGCCCGTATTCTGCACCGACACGAATCCCGGTCCGACGATAGGATAGATTGTTTCAAGCGCGTGGATTCCATAGGTCTCCCACTTCTTGGCCATCGTCATGTTGATATGGCGCAGTGGGCCAAATTCTTGGGTAGAGCGATGGTAGGGGGCAAATTCCTTGGCATAGCGCATCGCCGATGAACTGATGATTGGCCGTCCCTCGGCGACCCAGTTCGAGAAGATCCGCAGGTCCTGCCTATTGTCGCATAGCGGCTTGTCGACGAAGACCGGGATCCCCGCTTCGACGAATGGGCGCGCGCGCTCGACATGCTCGAAGCCCTTGTCGGTGGCGACCAACACGGCGTCGACTTGACCGATTACGTCCTCCGCGCGTTCCACAATGATTGGAATATGCGCAACCTGCGAGACCAGTTCGGCATCCGCTGGGTGATCGGTCCAGACATGAGTGACCTTTGCGCCTGGGATGCCAAGCGTCTCGGTCGATTGTTTTGCGATGTAATCCTGGATGACGGGGTAGGGGCATCTCGCAAGGGCGTCGGAATCGTAGGAGCCGTTGATGATGATGCTCCAGGAATAAGGATGCCCGTTGCCTTCGACCATGCCCAGCATGGCCAGCGAGATCTCTCGATCGCCGAACGGAAACCCGGTCATCGCGCCGTCCTCACCACGCCGTCCATCCTCCGTCGATACCGAGAACCTGCCCGGTGATATAGCTTGCGGCGTCGGAAAGAAGGAAGGCGACGGCGCCTGCGGTCTCGTGCCTGCGGCCTATTCGGCCCAGCATCGTCGATCGTTCAAGATTGGCAATGAAGTCGGGGTGTTCGTCGACTACGCCCTGATGGGGAAAAGGGCCTGGCGTGACGGCGTTTACTCGGATTCCGCGGGGCCCATAGTGGGCAGCCATATAGCGGATCATCTGATTAATGCCCGCCTTACCGGCCCCATATTCGATGGGGTTTGGCGGCATGCTGCCGGGGTAATTGTCAGGGACCGGCGCGACCACACCATACATTGACGAGTAAAGAACAATGCTGCCGCCATTGCTCATCATTTTCGCAGCCGCCCGTGCGAGCAAGAAGGTGCCTGTAAGGTTGATCCTGTTGGCGCGGTCAAAATCGTCGGCGGTTACCTCATCGAATGGCTTGCCGCTTGCTCCAGAGGTGGCCATGACCAATCCCCAGAGATTGCCATTCTGTCGGGCGCAGGCATTGACGCACTCTTCGATCGACTCTTGATCTCCAATGTCGACCGCGAGCTGGCTGATCGCCCCGTCGCCAGTTGCTTCGCCGATCTCTCGCATGGCCTGATCGAGCCGGTTGCCGTCGACGTCTGCGAGGCAGACAGTTGCCCCGAGTTCCCGCAAGGCAATGCAGACTGGTACGCCGAGGTAACCGGCACCGCCGACCACGAGCACTGTCTTGCAGGTCAGAGAGAACAGCGCGGCGCCCTCACTCAGCGAGGTCAATGAACCGTCTTTCTTGCCATGAGCGCTTGGCCGCGAGGGCTACCATGAGGTTGGTTCGAGCGTCGTCGAGTGTGGCCAAAATGTCCGGCTTGCCTTCGATCGCATCGAGCATGGCATTGGCTTGCATCGTGAACCGCGCCTGATGCGCCTCTGTCGGCACAAGACCGTCCATGAAGTCGCGGCTCTCCGACCAGTCACCGCTGTCATCGTCGGCGAAGTTGAGGGTCGAGTGATCGAGCTCCAAATTGCCGCGCGTTCCGATGAATTCGATCGACGCCACGTTGCGCTTTTGAAACTGGTTGATCGCGACATGGGCCATGGCGCCGCTCTCGAACCTGATGGTTACCAAGCATGTATCTTCGGTTTGGCTGCCCTCCAGTACGAGAAGGTCATACATTGCACCGACGGTGACGGGCTGGCCCATCAGCCAGATCAGCATATCGAACGAATGGCTCGCGGCGTCGAGGATCGCGCCGCCTCCCATCTCAGGTCGCGAATAGTAGGTGGTCCGATAGTCCGGCCGGTACTTGGGGAACTCTTGGGATGAATTGACGTAGGCGAGCTTGATTTCCCCGATTTTGCCCGTGTCAATTTGCTGACGCAGTGCCTGGACCTCAGGCGCGATACGGCGAATATACCCGATCCG
>JBCCER010000367.1:0-2701 GCA_039030175.1 Pseudomonadota bacterium | reverse complement strand
CGGCATTGGGTGCACTCCCAGGCGTTAGCCCCAAAAAATCTCAGGCAAGCCACAGAAACGATGCTTTGTCGGCTTGGGCTCACAGAGCCTAGCGTGCGCTCAAGAATGCTTCAATACTTGAGGAATCACGTGGCATGAAGGCCAGTTCACAGGAACGCCAAGCCATCGCCGAGGCGACAAGAATCTATGGCTCGACCGCTGCACAATCGCTCCGGCAGGGCTCAGCCGGTTGGTTGTCCGTCATCGCGGTTTGGGTTGAGCGCAAACGGCAGCGAAAGGCGCTTGCCAGACTTGTCGAGGCCGATGACCGGCATCTACTGGAGGATCTGGGCATCAGACCATCTGAGGCGATGCGCGAAGCGACCAAGCCCTTTTGGCGTTAGATGTCGATCATCGTCCTGGTCAATGACGCCGAGTTGGCAGCCTTCTAAACAACGGTGCAATAGCGCTCGGCGCAGGTCTTCAAAACCTCTTCGGGAGGCTTTTTCCACCAATTTTCGGCGCTAAAGATTTCGACCTCGACATGGTTCGAATAGCCGGCCGCCTCGACCATGGCGCGCATGGCTGGAATGTCGATCACACCGTCGCCCATCATGCCTCGATCGAGCAGCATGTCCTTGGTCGGTACCAGCCAGTCACAGACATGAAAGCCAAGAATACGGTCGCCCGCGCGGGCGATCTCGGTGGCGAGGGCCGGGTCCCACCAGACGTGATAAATGTCGACCGCAATGCCAATGCCGTCCCCCAACAGGTCGCAAAGGTCGTTCGCCTGTTTCATCGTGTTCACGCAGGCGCGGTCGGCGGCATACATCGGGTGCAGCGGCTCGATGGCCAGCGTTACGCCGGCCGCTTTCGCCTCCGGCAGCAGTGTCGCCAGGGCATCGGCCACCTGATCGCGGGCCGCCGGCAGATCTTTCGATCCAGGGGCCAAACCGCCGACGACCAGCACCAGACATTGGGCCTCCAAGGTCGCCGCCTCTTCAATCGCCGCCCGGTTGCTGTCTAGCATCGCCTGGCGCTCGGCTTCTGTGGACCAGGTAAACATGCCGCCACGGCAGACGCCGGAGACCGTCAGGTCCTCGCCCTTGATTATCCGGGCTGTTTCGGCAAGACCCGTATGTGCGATCTGGTCGCGCCAGGGGGCAACGCCGGTAATGCCATGGCGCCGGCAGGCCGGAATGATCTCGGATAGCGTCCACAGTTCGCGCACGGTAGCGGTGTTCAGCGACAGGCCCGCCAGCGGGCCGTCCAGCTCAGCGCTCACCGTTCGATGCCCGAATGCACCGATAGCCAGCCCGCAAACCGGTCGGCCGCGAGGTCCGGATTGTCGAGCAGCCCGGCGGCATCGGCGAGTCGGAAAAGCTCAGCGAAATGCACGGCCGATCGCGCGCTTTCCTGCCCCCCAACCATGGTAAAGGCCGGCTGGTGGTCGTTCAGCCAGGCAAGGAACACGACGCCTGTTTTGTAAAATCGTGTCGGTGCCCGGAAGATGTGCCGCGACAGAGGCACCGTCGGCTCAAACAAGACATAGTATTTGGCCATATCGCCCGCCGCGAGCGCTGCCAGCGCGGCTGAAGCCACCGGCGCGATACTGTCGAAAATGCCCAGCAGTGCGTCGGACGCGTGCTCGCCATCGCCGGCGATCAGTTCGGCGTAGTTGAAATCATCGCCCGTATACATGCGCACGCCCTCGGGCAGGCGCTTGCGCATGGCGATTTCCTTGTCTTTGTCCAGCAATGAGATCTTAATGCCGTCGACCTTGGCTGCGTTTTCCTCGATGACCGTCAAGCAGATTTCCATCGCCGCATCGATCTCGTCATGGCCCCAATAGCCGGCGAGTGCCGGATCGAACATGTCGCCCAACCAATGCAGGATCACCGGTTCGCTGACTTGGCGCAGCAGGTTTCCGTAGACATCGACATAATCCTCCGGCTTCTTCGCCGCAGCGGCCAGCGCCCGGCTCGCCATTACGATCAGCCGTCCGCCCTCGGCCTCCACCGCCTCGATTTGCGTCGAATATGCATCTTTGACCGCATCGATCGTAAGGCTGCCGGAAGGCGCAAGATGATCCGTACCAACACCACAGAAGACGGTGGCATCGTCACGGCTGCGCGCTTCGCCAATCGAGCGGCGCATGAGTTCGAGAGCCGTCGGCCAGTCGAGCCCCATGCCCCGCTGCGCCGTGTCCATCGCCTCCGCAACTGCCAGGCCCAGATCCCACAGATGGTGGCGGAAGGCCATCGTCCGCTCCCAGTCGACCGAGGTTTCCAGCCATGGGTCGATCGCGGCGGACGGGTTCGGCACCACATGGGCCGCGCCGAAGGCGATCCGGTTGAATTGATGCGGTGCCGTCGGGCGGGCAACGGGCGTGCCGCTCAGCGTATAGGTCTCAGTGCCCCCATCCGTCAGGGGCAGGGTCAGGCTCGTCATCCTCTCAATCCTCCAGCGAAGGCACGTCAAGCCAGCGGCGCTCAGCCCAGCTTTTCAGCCCAAGCTCGGCCAGCTGCACACCTTTGGCGCCTTCCAGCAATGTGTAGCGATAGGGGGCATCTTCCAGGACATGGCGCAGGAACATTTCCCACTGGATCTTGAAGCCATTGTCCGTGTCTTGATTGTCTGGCACTTGCTGCCATTGGTCGAAGAAGTTCAGCGTCTGGCGCTGGTCGGGGTTCCAGACCGGGCGAGGGGTCGCTTGGCGCGG
>JBCCER010000366.1:0-2733 GCA_039030175.1 Pseudomonadota bacterium | reverse complement strand
GTCCGGTCCGTTCAAGGTCGACCCATCGTGCACACACGGGACCGACAAGCGTCCAGAGTTGATCATGGATCGAGCGAACGGCGCCCTGGCGGCTAACTCAAGAACACTGTCCCGAAAAATGCGCTCGACGCCCGCGTCAGGAGACATGAATTTCGTTGCCCGCGACGAGTGTAGGATGTTCTCATCCGCCGCCTGGGTTCGCTCGTCATCGTAGCTGTCAAGCAGACGTGTTTCCGCCTCGCTCTTAAGAACGGCAGCCAGTTTCCAGGCGAGATTGTCCACGTCTTGAATGCCGCCATTGCCGCCGCGCGCGCCGAACGGGCTGACGATATGGGCACTGTCGCCGACAAAAATCACCCGGTCACGAACGAACTGTTCCAGCCGTCGGCACTGAAAGGTGTAGACGGAGACCCAATCCAGTTCGAAAGGCAGATCGCCTACGATCTTGCGAATGCGCGGGACCACGTTCTCGGGTCGTTTTTCGATCTCCGGATCGGCATCCCAGCCAAGCTGTAGGTCAATGCGGTAGATGTTGTCGGGTTGTTTGTGCAGGAGCGCCGATTGGCCCGGATGAAATGTCGGTTCAAACCAGAACAAACGTTCGGATGGAAAGTCGGCTTCCATCTCGATATCGGCGATCAAGAACCGTTCTTGAAACAGAACACCTTCAAATTCGAGGCCCTTCAGGCGCCGTACGGTTGAGTTCGCCCCGTCGCAGGCGATCAGATAGTCGGCGGACAGCACATAGTGCCCATCAGGCGTTTCAATGCGAGTCTCGACCCCATCGGATGTCTCTTCCAGCCCAACTAGCCGGTTCTTGAAGCGCAAATCGATCAGCGAAGGAAAATCCTGGCACCGCTCGATCAGATATTGTTCGACATAGTATTGCTGAAGGTTGACGAAGGCCGGCATTTTGTAGCCAGGTTCAGGAAGCAGATCGAAGTGAAACAGTTCCCGGTCGCGATGGTGGGTCCGCCCAACCTTCCAGGTAACCCCTTTTTCGACCATTCGGTCGCCGACACCTAGCCGGTCAAAGATCTCCAGCGTTCGCTTGGACCAGCAAATCGCTCGCGAGCCGACGGAGACAATATTGTTGTCGTCAAGCACCACCGACGCGACGCCATGCAGCGCTAGATCGATCGCCATTGCCAAGCCAATCGGGCCTGCCCCGACGATGGCCACGCGATGGCGGGGCTCCGGCTCGCCTCTTAGTGCCGGCGGGGTGGTGTACGGAAACTCCCGATACTCATAACGCATCGGGTAGCGCTAACCCTGCAACGCAGCCCAGAGAGCCTGATCGCGCTCAACCGTCCAAACACGCGGCGTGTCCATGCCCTGTGCCTCGTCGAAGGCCCGCGCGACATTGAACGGCAAACAGTGCTCGTAGATCGCGTAGTCGCTGAACTTCGGATCGCATGCTTCGCGACAAGCCGCCCACGCGTCCTTCAGCGAACCGCCGCGCGCCACCACTTTTTCGACCGGCCGATAGGTGCTGTCGACAAAATCGCGCGTGTGGGCGAGCGCATCACCGACTTCATTAGCGCCGACCAGCGCCCCTCCACGCCCAGGCGCGATCGCCTCGGGTTCGAACGAAGCGATCGCGTCCAAGGTGCCGCCCCAGTCGCCGAAATGGGCATCGCCGCAATAGCAGGCAGAATGGCTTTCCACGATATCGCCCGTCAGCATGACCCGCTCGTCCGGTACCCAAGCAACGATGTCGCCGGCCGTGTGGGCGCGGCCCAAATGAAGCAAATCGACCCTTCGGTTGCCCAGATAGACGGTCATCTTGTCTTTGAAGGTCATCGTCGGCCAGGTCAGGCCGGGAATGCTCTCGTGGCCCTCAAAGAGCCTCGGAAAGCGCGCGAATTCGCTGTCCCAGTCCTCCTGCCCACGTTCGGCGACCATTGCCCGACACGTGTCGGACGCGATGATCTGTTCCGCATCATAAGCAGATGCACCCAGCACCCGGACAGCGTGATAGTGGCTGAGCGTAACGTACCGGATCGGCTTGTCCGTAACGCCCCGGATCTTGTCGACCACCAGGTTGGCCATCCTGGGCGTCGCCTGCGCATCCATGATCATGACGCTGTCATCGCCGATGATCACGCCAGTGTTGGGGTCGCCCTCTGCGGTGAAGGCCCACAGATCGCGACCGATTTCCGTGAAAGAGATCGTCTTTTCGGTCAAATCCGCCTGCGAAGCGAAGGCTTTGGCCATTGGGCTTGCTCCAATTCATATGGGTTTTGCTATCCCTAGCACGAACGCGCAGCCCCGACAGTCCTTCCCGCGCCACGCGGCGTGTCATCGGCACGCGGCCGTACGAGATTGACGTCAGGAACGCCGTGCGCGACCATTTCAACCGGCTGACGGGCCTGCTCAAGAACTTCAACTACGCCGCCAAGGATGGGCCTGATTACGGTGATTTGCTTCGGCAGATCGATGATATGGCGGCGTCAGTGGAGCGGTAATGGCAATGACACCTATTGACGCAATCGAAGCGGCCGCACTGAGGCTGATGGAAAAGGCAGCCATCGAGATCCCGGACGACTATCTCGCCGGGCTCAAAGATGCAGCCGCTGCCGAAGACGGCGACCTCTCGTCCTTCGTGCTGCAGGCCATGCTGGAGAATTACGAGGCCGCCAAGGAAGACCGGCGCGCCATGTGCGCGGACACGGGCGTGCCGCGCTGGTTCGTCAAGTTCGGCAATGAGGCCCAAATCGCAGGCGGACCGGT
>JBCCER010000365.1:0-2743 GCA_039030175.1 Pseudomonadota bacterium | reverse complement strand
GGAACTGCTGGCCGGCGAGGATGGCGGCCTCACCCAGACGGATATCGCCAAGGCGTTGGGGCGCACGGCGAATGAGCTTTATCGGATGCTCGATAGGCTCGTCCGCAGGGGCTACATCGTCCGCAGCGCGAGCAGCGATCGCTACCAACTGTCGCTGAAGCTGTTCTCGCTCGCCCACCGCCACCCGCCGATGCAAAGGCTGATCTCAGAGGCTACGCCCGTCATCCGCGACCTGGCGCGGGTGTCCGAACAATCCTGTCATCTGGTGGTCTACGACACCGGATATGGTCGCGTGGTTGCCCAAGTGGACGCGCCCGGCAAATGGACCTATTCGCTACGGGTGGGGACCAGCGTACCGCTCTTTTCGACCGGATCGGGGCATGTCTTGCTCGCCTTCCAAACCGACGAGCGCAGGCGCGAGATGCTGTTGGAACATCGGGAGGTTGAGGGCGAAGAGCCGATGTCGATGGACGAGTTGCAAAACCGCATCCAGCAGGTTCGGCGCCAGGGCTATGAAATCATGGACAGCTCGCAGATTCTTGGCGTGATCAACATCTCATGCCCGGTCTTTGGACCGAACGGCTATGCGCTGGCGGCCCTCACGGTCCCGTACATCAAGCGCATTGACAGGCGACCGACCCCGCCGGTTGAGGATGTTCTCGGCTGGCTGAGCGACGGCGCGCAACGGCTTTCATTGCCCTCTGCGGACGTCGCTCAAGCGGCCGCTAGTGCTGGGCAGCCAGCGCTACGTCGGGCAAAATAGGCATAAACCTAAATCGGGAAGGGGGGCACTTCACCATGACCAAGACATCGATCCTCGGCGACCTGCGCCCCATCGGAAAAACAGGCATCAACGTGACGCCGCTGGGGCTTGGCGGCGCACCGTTGGCGGGCCTTTTCTCCCCGGTCGAGGAAAAGGCTGCAGAGGCCGTGATGTCAGCCGCGATGGAAGGCGGCGTTAGGCTTCTGGATACCGCGCCCTTCTACGGTTACGGCTTATCTGAAAACCGAATTGGACGCGCGGCCCGCCTATTCGGCCGCGACAAGGTGACGATATCCAGCAAGGCCGGCCGGCTGCTCAAACGCCGCACCACGCCGAAGGACCCCGACGATGGCTGGTTCGACCCGCTGCCGTTCGAAGTGGTTTTCGACTACAGCTATGAGGGTATCTTGCGGTCTGTCGAAGACAGTTTGCACCGGCTAGGCACCGACCGGATCGACATTTTGCTGATGCATGATATCGGCGCGGACACGCACGGTGACGACGCCCACCCGGACCTGATGAAACAGGCGATGAGCGGCGGCGCAAAGGCGATGCAGCGGCTGAAGGAACAAGGCGTGGTTGGTGCCATCGGCCTTGGCGTCAACGAATGGCAGGTCTGCGCCGAGGCCCTTGACCATCATGAGTGGGACGTCTTCCTGCTCGCCGGCCGTTACACGCTGCTGGAACAGTCGGTGCTGGACGAGTTCTTCCCGCTTTGCCAAGGGCGCGGCGCCAGCGTCATCATCGGCGGCCCGTTCAATTCAGGCGTACTGGCCGGCGGCGATACCTACAACTACGCAAAGGCCGCCCCGGATATTGCCGAGCGGGTCATGTCGCTGAATGCCATCTGCGACAGCCATGGCGTGCCGCTGAAGGCGGCGGCCTTGCAGTTCGTCCTGCGCCATCCGGTGGTGGCTGCCGCCATTCCGGGCATGCGATCGAAAGAGGAATTTGAGGAAAATAGCGGGCTGCTGGATGTCGATATTCCGGACGGCCTCTGGTCCGACCTGAAGTCGGCCGACCTGCTGCATCCCGACGCACCGACCTGAGATCCCAACCGCGCCCCCTACCATGCGCATTGCCGACATCGCCATTCGCCTGTGCCGCCATGATCAGGGATCGGCCATGGCGGACAGCGCCATGCGCGATGGCCATGCCTCTGCCCTTGAGTTTCTCGTGATCGAGATGACGACGGACGATGGGCTGAAAGCGGCCAGCTTCGGGTTCGCAGGTCGTGGCGCCAAGGCCGCCGGAGAGGTCGCCGCCGCCTCGCTGAAACCGTTCTTTCTGGGCCGCGACCCGCTCGCCCGAGAGCAAGCCTGGCTGGAATGGCGGGTCGCCGATCGCTGGTGGCACCATGTGCCGATCTATGCCTACGGCCCCTTTGACGTCGTGTGCTGGCTGTTGTCGGCCGAGGCTGCCGGCCAGCCGCTCTACCAGTATATCGGCGCCGCGCGGGACAGCGTCCCGGCCTATGTCAGCTCGCTGGTTCTGACAGAACCTAACGACTATGGGGTTGAGGCACTGGCCGCCCGCGACGCCGGCTTCAAGGCCTACAAGCTTCATCCACCCGGCCGGTCCCTTGCCGAGGATATGGCGGCGCATGAGGCTGCGCGCGAAGCCGTCGGCCCGGACTTTACATTGATGAGCGACCCGGTGGCCGCGCACAAACCAAGTGAGGCCTTGAGGTTGGGCCGGCTACTGGAGCGGCTCGACTATCTTTGGCTGGAGGAACCGCTGTTCGACAGCGACATCGACCAGTTGCGTCGCCTGACGCAATCGCTGGATATCGACGTGGTCGGCTGCGAGGTGATGGCAAAGCCGCCCTACAGCCACGCCCCTTACATCGCGACCGGCGCGGTCGACCGGGTGCGGGCCGACGTTTCCTGGTCTGGCGGCATCACCGGCACGCTGAAGGTCGCGCGCACGGCCGAAGCGTTCGGCATGAACTGCGAGATCCACACGGCGATCTATCACCCG
>JBCCER010000364.1:0-2748 GCA_039030175.1 Pseudomonadota bacterium | reverse complement strand
CTAGTGCCACCCCTCATCACCCATCCGACACCAAATCTGAATTCAGGAGCCAACCATGGAACTGAACTTTGCTGACTTGAACTGGATCGCCATCATCGTCTGCGTGGTGGTCGGCCAGGTCTTTTTGACCGTGTGGTTCCTAGTGCTGTTTGGCGAGCCTTGGGCCAAGGCCTACGGCGCCGCAGACAAGAAGGCCCACGCAAAAGAGATCCCCGGTTACACCTACGCCATCGGCCTTGCCTGCATGGTCCTGCTGACACTTGGTCTGGCCGTACTACAGCGCTCCCTGGCAGTCGCCTCGATTGGCGATGGGTTGGCGCTGGGGCTGTTCGTGGCTGTCTGCTTTTCCATTGCGACCGCCTTGCCGGGTTATGCCTTCTTGCGCCGCTGGAGCGCATTCTTCCTGGCGATCGGCGCTCAACTGGTCTTGATCCTGATCCTGTCCGCAATCCTGGCCGCGTGGCAGGTGCCCACCCCTAGCGTGACCGCAGGCTAGATCGTCTTGGCCATCTCCGACGTCGCTCGCCAGCCCAACCCCTCATAGACGGGGCGACCCTCATCGGTGGCGTGGAGGATGGCATAACCGATGCCCCGGTCGGCGAACGCCCGATCCGCCAAAGCCATCAGAGACCGTGCAATCCCGCGTTTGCGGTGGGATGGTTCCACATACATGTTGAGGACATAGCCGCGCCGCCCGTCGCTTTGGTGCATCGGGTGGGGCGGCCAGTCCAACACCATCAATCCGATCCCGGCAACGGGTCGACCGTCATCCTCGACAACGAAGCCGAAATAGCTACCGTCCTCCAGACGCGGGGCCAGCCAATCGCGAAAGGCCCGGTCCATATCCGCCAACTCGGCCTCGGTTCGCCGACCATCCGCTGTGAACATCGCCACCCTGTGACGGCAGACGAGATCAAGATCGTCTGATGCGATCGGTCGTGTTTCAATCATGACGGTCGATTACCGGACGTTTCGCTTCGCAATGCCAAGACCCTGACACATCCCGGTCCTTGCCGCCCATTCTTCTGTGACCAATATTTGCCGAATGTCTGACAATTCTCAGAACGCGCTCACGCTCCACCAGCTTCGTCAATTAGCGCCAACCCAAGCATGACCGAAGGCGACGGACAGAGCGCCGTTACCCTGGGCCGCCGGTTCCTTACGGTCGAACAGCCCGACGATGGGCCGCGCGATGTCGCAGATCGGCTCTTCAGACGCTTGCTCGATGCCGGCGTGCCGCTGCATCGCGCCAACATCTCGCTGACGACGTTGCACCCGGAACTGACCGGCTATTCCTATCGTTGGACCCGCGACAGCGACGAAACCGTGAAGCTGGAAGGGCGGCGACAACAGCTGGAAGCTGGCCTCTATGCGCGCAGCCCCTATAAGCTGTTTAACGAGGATGGCTATGGCGGCATCCGGCGCCGGTTGGACATGGCCGGCGAGATGGACGATCTCGGCGTCCTCGACGATATGCGCGAGATGGGCGCGACCGACTATGTGGCCATGGCGGCCTCCGCCGGCGTCATCGGCGGGCTGATCGGCACTTGGACCACGGACCGACCGGGCGGGTTTACGACCGACGAGCTGGTAGTGGTCGAACGGGAATTGCTGGCCGCCGCCGCGGATTTGGAAAACCGCAACCTGCGGGTCATCACGCGCAATCTCCTGGAAACCTATGTCGGGCGGCGCGCCGGTGCCCGCGTTCTGACCGGCGAGATCAGCCGGGGCAGCGGCGAGACATTAAAGGCGGTAATCTGGATGTCAGACCTGCGCGGCTTCACCGCCCTGTCGGACACCCTACCCCGCGACCGTCTCATCGCGCTCCTCAACCAGTATTACGACCAGGTCATCACGCCGATCGAGGCGTATGGCGGCGAGGTGATCAAATTCATCGGCGACGGCGTGCTCGCCATCTTCCCGACCGACATCGAGGGCGGCGCGCAGGCGGCCTGCCAAGCGGCCATGACCGCGACGGACGAGGCGCTGGCCGCAATCGCCGAACGCAACCGCGAGGCAGCCGACGACGAGCCCGAAATGATCGTCGGCGTGGTCTTGCATCTGGGCGATGTCAGCTTCGGCAATGTCGGCGCCGCAAGACGGCTCGACTTCACGGTCATCGGCCCCGCCGTCAACCTCGCCAGCCGGCTCGAACGCCTATGCTCTGAAACCGGCGAGCCCGTTCTTCTATCCGACGCAGTCGCAAAGCACGCCCCGAGCCGCGCCGAACTGATCGGCGACCGCACCCTGCGCGGCCTCTCGCGCCCCCAGACGGTTTATCGGCTACGGCTCGAGTCAAACCAGCACGCTTGAGCCACGGACAACCTGTTTCGGTTCCGGCCAAACGGCCAGCGCCACATGCGACAATTTTGTCACACGCGCCAACAAAAAACACACAAGTTCGCCGACCAACTGCCGACATTCTCCGTGAAGCCGCTAACCGTTTGTAATTAAGTCATTTTTGAGGCTGGCTGAAAGCCGCCAGCAGCGTGACCGATGCCTTCACGGAAATTGCCGCAACGGTAGAGTTCGTATAAGTTCGGCGATATGGAAAGAGTTAGGCCCTTAATCACCTAACCTTTCGCGAAAACAGCGAGCGTCAGGGACAAGGAGCCGAACCGCTTTCGCAACAGCATCAAAGCGCACCGGGCAGCTGATGATGCATGCACGACACGATAATGACGTTTTAGTTGCAATTGCGCCACACCCAACCTCGAACGCGACTTAGGCAATTAGCCGTTCCAAATG
>JBCCER010000363.1:0-2748 GCA_039030175.1 Pseudomonadota bacterium | reverse complement strand
GGGCTGGATATCGGCACCACGAACTGCAAGCTGGTTGCGTTTTCGGTGCGGGGCGACGAAATAGCGTCCGCGTCGGCGCCCTATGACGTTCACCGTCCGCAAGCCGGGCGCGCGGAAATCGAGCCGGCTGACATCATCACCGCCGTTGTGGAACTGTTTCGCCGCATTGCGCCGCGTTTGGCCGGCTACCAGGACTTATCGCTCGCGATCTCGTCACAAGGCGAAGCGTTCACACTTGTCGACAAGGCAGGCAACGCGCTCATTCCAGCCCCGATCAGCGTTGACATGCGTGGCCTCGATCTCGTTGCGGAATTCGCCACATGTCCCGAGGTGGAAGCGGCCAGAGGGGTTGCACTGCAAACGCTCAACGCGTTGACGTCACTCTCCAAGCTTTTGTGGATCAAAAGGAACGATTCGGCCGTTCTCACCCAAGCCCACAGATTCCTGTGCATGGGGGATTTCGTTCAGCAGAGTCTTGGGTTGTCACCGGTGATGGACTATTCAATGGCCGCCAGAACCGGCTTGCTGGACATTGCGACTCTCGATTGGTCGTCAGACCTTATTCGGCTGGCCGAGAGTCCGAACGCATTGTTTCCCCCTGTGGCCCCCTCGGGCACGTTTATCGGGACCTTGTCGAGGGACATGGCCAAACGGCTGGGCCTGACCGCGACCGTCAACATCTTCACGGGCGGGCACGATCAGCTTTGCGCACAACTCGGCGCCGGTGCTTTGGCGCCGCGGACGGCCCTCTATTCGGTCGGTACGACGGAGTGCATCACACTCACGCTGAACGAAACTCGACCGGATCTGATTGACAAAAACCTGCCGGCCTACCCGCATGTCATTCCTGGGAAATTTGCCATCTTGATTGGCAGCCAAAGTGGCGGCCGACTGCTAGAGTGGTTCGCGACGCTCGTCGAAACCGGCTCGATGGCCGACCTGTTTGACCAAGTTGACGATCTGCCGTCCCGCGCTCTCGTCATTCCACATTTTGCCGGCACCGGCTCACTCTCAGGCGATGAAAGAGCGCGCGGGGCAATCGCGGGCCTTTCCTTTGGTGTCACGAAACCGGAGCTGGCGCACGCTTTCCTGGAAGGCATCACGTTCGAGCAAGCGATGGCGCTGGACGAAGCCAAGCGGCACGGCATCGAACTGGATAGGCTGCGGATGGTCGGCGGTGGCACACAGTCTCGCGAATGGATGCAAATCAAGGCCGATATCATCGGATTGCCGTTAGACTGTGTGTCAAACCCAGAAACCGCATGCACGGGCGCCGCGATGTTGGGGGGATTTGGGGCCGGTGTCTATCCGACGCTGCAAGATGCGGCGCGAACCTTCGAGCGTCCGTGTCACACCTACATGCCTCGCGCCGATCACTCGGCGATCTACGCCGACCGGATAGCGATGTATCGCGAACTGTCGGCCGACCTTAAAAAACATCAGTCACGCCATTGGGCTCTCGTCGATCGTATCGAGGCGCTGAAGTCGGACGCGAATGGTGGGGCTTAGATGGCGAACCTAACTCTCAAGAATGTCGGGAAATCCTTTGGTACACTTGACGTCGTCAAGAATGTGAACCTTGAGATCGAGGATGGCGAATTCGCCGTCTTTGTCGGCCCGTCCGGCTGCGGAAAATCAACGTTGCTGAGAATGATCTCCGGCCTCGAAAGCGTCTCAAGCGGAGAGATCCGTATCGATGCCGAGGACATGACGCGCACGGACCCATCAAAGCGCGGCATCGCGATGGTGTTTCAGTCCTATGCGCTCTATCCGCACATGACAGCGCGCCGCAATCTGGGTTTCTCGCTCAGAATGAATGGGATGCCGAGGTCCGAAGTCGACGCCAAAGTCGAGTCCGTCGCCGAAATCTTACAGCTCGGCCCCCTGATGGCGCGCAAACCGGCACAGCTTTCAGGAGGACAGCGCCAGCGCGTGGCCATCGGACGGGCTCTGGTCCGCTCACCACGGATCTTTCTGTTCGACGAGCCGCTGTCCAACTTGGACGCGGAACTGCGTGTCCAGATGCGGGTCGAAATCTCTCAGCTTCATGAAAAGATCGGCATCACGACAATCTACGTCACGCACGACCAGGTCGAGGCTATGACGCTTGCCGACAAGATTGTCGTCTTGCGGGACGGCATCATCGAGCAAGTCGGAAAGCCACTGGACATCTTTGACGATCCAGCAAATCTGTTCGTGGCCAGCTTTATCGGCAGCCCGAAAATCAACATTTTAGATGCACGCGTTGTATCCGTACACGGGCGGTCTGCGGTTCTAAGGCTTCCGGGTGAGGTGGAGCTGACTTGGACCGCTGAGCGTGTGCCGCCTGACGCGGGCAGCATCGTTAAGGTGGGCCTTCGCCCTCAACATCTGGTTCAGACTTCGGAGCCGGGCGGCCTGAAGGTCGAGGTCGGGAAGCGGGTTCTCCTTGAAGTCCGACTCCGCTTTCTGGATCCGCCGCTCCACTTCGCGCACGGTGTCGAGATAGTCATCAACCTTGGCGCGGTCGTCGGGTCCAAGCTCGCGCTTCAGGCTCGCCATGTCTTCCTTCACGAAATCGAGCAAACTCGCCCGGCGCTTCAAGGCCGCCTTGCGCTCCAACTTGTTGCCGCCCTCGCCAAAGAGGTCCTCGAACACAAGCCGTGGATGCGCCTCGGCAGGCAGCGGCGTGGTGGGCGTGGACCACGAAAGGTTGTTTTGGTAGACACACGCATAACCGTTGTCGCACTGCCCCACGGTCTCCATGAG
>JBCCER010000362.1:0-2771 GCA_039030175.1 Pseudomonadota bacterium | reverse complement strand
GAATGGCAGCGCCCAGCGACATTCTCCAGCGCAAGAAAGATCATTTGGAGATCGTGTTGCGCGGCGACGGAAAAGCCAGCGCACCGCTAACTGGATTCGATGACGTTCGCTTCGAGCATTGCGCGTTGCCCGAGTTGGATCTAGATGAGATTGATTTGTCGACGACATTCCTTGGCCATCGCCTCAAAGCGCCTCTCCTGATCAGCTCCATGACAGGTGGGCCGCAGCATGCCGAAATGATCAATAGCTCTCTTGCCCAGGCCGCCCGCCAGCTAGGAATCGCATTCGCAGTCGGCTCGCAGCGTGTCGCCATTGAGCAGGCCGGAAGCTGCGGTCTTGACCGCCGACTTCGCGAGTGGATTGGCGACGCAATGCTTCTCGGCAATCTGGGCGCAGCGCAACTACGATGCGACGATCCCGTCGGTATTGCGCAGCGCGCGGTGGATTTGATCGAGGCGGACGCGTTGATCGTGCACCTCAACCCACTACAAGAGGCCGTTCAAAATGGCGGCGATCGAAAATGGACGGGTGTTCTTGTAGCGATCGAGCGTGTCGCCAAAGGCCTTTCGGTTCCAATTGTTATCAAAGAGGTTGGCTGCGGGATTTCCCCTCGCGTAGCCAAGCGACTGATAAACGCCGGCGTTTCAGCAATCGACTGCGCGGGTCTTGGCGGCACCAGTTGGGCACAGGTTGAGGCCCAACGGGCGGCGACGGCGCGCGGCCGCGCGGTGGCGGAGGCGTTCCGCGACTGGGGAGTCCCCACGGCTCGTGCGATCGTTGATCTGCGGTCCGCTTTCGGCGATGTCCCTCTCATCGCGTCCGGCGGGATTCGAAACGGCGTGGAATGTGCCAAGGCCGTCCGGCTTGGTGCTGATCTAGTAGGGAATGCTGCTGGTTTGCTTGCGGCTGCGACTGAGGGAACCGATGCAGTCGTGGATCAGATCGAGACTGTGATCGAACAGCTGCGTATAGCCTGTTTTTGCACAGGAAGTAGGGACTTGGCGGCCTTGCGCACGGCTCCGCTACAGTGAGCGAGAGGCCTGGCGCCGGGGAGAAGACGGCGCTCGTTGTCGGCGCCGGCTTTGGCGGAATGGCCGCTGCTCTGCGTCTTCGCGCGAAGGGGTATGCGGTTACAATTCTGGATCGTGCCCCACGGCTTGGCGGCCGGGCGCAAGTTTTCGAGCGCGACGGGTTCCGGCATGATGCTGGCCCGACCGTGATCACGGCGCCGTTTCTTCTCGAAGAGCTTTTTTCCCTCTTCAACCGCAGGCTCGACGCCTACATCACGCTGCGTGAACTCTCGCCCTGGTATCGATTTCGTTTTGCCGACGGTGATCAATTCGACTATGGCGGGACGGTCGAGGACACTGAACGCGCCATAGCCCGGATTTCTCCGGACGATGTCGATGGTTACCGCAGGCTGCTGGACCATTCCCGCGCCCTGTTCGATGTCGGATTCACCAAACTTGCCGATCAGCCCTTCCACCGGCCAATGCGCATGATGCAGCAGATTCCGGCCTTGGTCCGTTTGAAATCCTACCGAACGGTTTGGCAGCTAGTGTCGAGCTACCTGTCCCATCCGAAGCTGCGACAGGCCTTTTCGATCCAGCCCCTGCTGGTCGGCGGCAACCCGTTTGACACCACCAGCATCTATGGGCTGATCCATTTTCTTGAGCGCAAATGGGGTGTGCATTTCGCGATGGGCGGAACCGGCGCCATCGCCGACGCGCTGGAACGACTCATGCAAGAGGTCGGGGTTGAGATCCGTCTGAACACGACCGTCGAGCGGATCAAGGTGAGTTCTGGGCGGGCAACCGGCGTTGCACTGACGGATGGGGCAAGCATCGATGCCGATGTTATCGTTTCCAACGCGGATCCAATGCACCTTTACCGCAGCATGCTGGACCGTCGGCATAGCGATCTTTCGGCGAAACTCAAACTACGCCATGGCCGCCTGTCGATGGGTCTTTTCGTACTCTATTTCGGGACGCGTCGAACCTATCCAGACGTCGCACACCACACGATCTGGCTGGGCCAGAGATATCGCGGACTGTTGGACGACGTATTCCGCAAGAAGGTCCTGCCGGACGACTTTTCGCTATATGTCCACCGCCCGACGGCGACCGACCCCAGCTTCGCGCCTCCGGGCTGCGATAGTTTCTACGTACTTGCACCGGTGCCGAACCAGTTGGGTCGGATCAACTGGGCGCAGGAAGGCCCGAAACTTCGCGATCGCATCGTCACCGCTCTTTCGCGGACCATGCTACCGGACCTTGAGAAAGAGATGACGGCGGACTTCTACATGACGCCGGACGATTTCGCTGATCGCTACCTCAGTGTCGCCGGTGCCGGGTTTTCGATCGCCCCATACTTTACCCAGTCCGCATGGTTCCGCTTCCACAACCGTTCCGAAGGCCCCGAAAATCTTTTCCTAACAGGGGCTGGAACACATCCTGGCGCCGGTTTGCCCGGAGTACTTTGTTCCGCCAAAGTGGTTGACCGTTTGATCCCGGAAGCGAGTTCGTTTTCAGGGCACCCAAGCTGATGTGAGGTCCCCATATCCGCAAGTTCGACCACGATGTGCTAATTGCTAAGGGCGGGTTCTAGTGGGGGACCTGCCTGCTGTTATGTTCATAGCCTCATCGATTGGACAATGAGTTATGACGGAGCGGATCCGAAGAGCACCTGCTATGCCCGCAACGCGCTGTCAAGCAACGCCACTAGGCGTTTCTGTGCATCCAAGTCCATGGCCGGCTTTGGCAATTTTCTTT
>JBCCER010000361.1:0-2794 GCA_039030175.1 Pseudomonadota bacterium | reverse complement strand
ACGTCGTTGATGACATCCACCGTGCCGGACAGCAGGGCCGCGATCCGCGATGCGGGCCGCGTGATCGGTAAAAACGTCACCCGGTCCCAGTCCGGCGCGCCGCCCCAATAGTCTGGATAGGCCTCAAGCACGACCCGATCGCCCGGCGTGAATTCGACTTGCCGATACGGCCCCGTGCCGATGGCGGCGGCGCCTGAATTGTAGTCCGCCGTACTCGCGCCCTCGCCATGGGCACGGCTGACGATGCCGATATTCGCCAGATTGACCGGCAGCAAGGGGACGGGTTCGTCGGTGTGAAGACGCACCGTGAGATCGTCCACCACCTCGATTTCGGTGATATCGCGCGTGACCATGCCATAGCCCGCCGGGCTGTTCGGTACATTGCCGGCCCGTTCCAGCGTGAAGGCGACGTCATCGGCGGTGAAGGGGGTGCCGTCATGGAAGGTCACACCGTCGCGTAAGGTGAATTCCCATACGGTCGGGTCGTCCGTTGCCCCCCATTCCACCGCCAGACCCGGTATCAACTCGTGGTTCGGCCCCCGACGGGTCAGAGCGTCATAGACGTGCCAGTTCACTTGGGCGTTGCTGGCCAGCGCATGGAAGTGAGGGTCCATCGAGGTCGCCTCGGACGACAGGCCGATGGTCAATTCGTCGGCCAGCGCGGGGGTCATCGATAGCGACCAGATGGCGACGAGCGCGAGCGCGAGGCGCTGGACCAAGCGTGGCTTTACTCTTTCGGTCCGACCTTTTTTGGTCATCGTTGAAAATCCCGATTGCCAGCCTATGCTCGTCGGTGCGCGGGGTGCAGCCAAGCGCGTCTCACTCTCAGTGCACCATCGACGCCGGATCTCACATAAGTAGACAGCCCTAAACCGCATTTGGGGCGATCTTGGGTCACTGTGTGGCTCTGTTACCAGAGATGAGATCACCCTGTTCGGATTTGCCGGCACCGGGCGCCAAGCCCGCCGAAGAATTGTCGGTAGAGGTGTATTGCCAAGACCCTGCCCTATACAAGGTAGAAATTAGCCACAAAACCGCCAAGGTTGCGGTCGACAAGCTGCTAGTCAACGACAGTAAAACTTCTCGGTTTTACTCAAGTTCCCAAGAATCACTGTCCGAGATTATGCAATTTCCGAAATAAAAAATTGAAGAAATTGCCGAAATTCAGATAACCAAAAGGGAAAGCCGCTGTGGAACGTCTTAGTCTTTTGGATCAGCTTTTCGGCAATCCAGATTGGCTAAGCGACCTGTTAGGTCGCAAGGTTGATACGATCTGGGACACCACCCCGACGGCGCTGTTCACACCGGCGGCTACGACACCCGGACAGTGGGCAGCTGCGGTTTCCGATATGCTTGTGGACAATGGGTTGCTGCCGATTGGCAGCGACGATCACGGTCGAGGGTGCGGATGCCTTGGGTGCTCTGGTCTTCGCGACATCGACATTGACGCGCAACGCGAGGCCGCCAGCCAAGGGCAGCGCGACGGTACAGCTGTCGCTGCTGAATACGGCGTCGGCACGATTGATCCATCGATCGCATTCGCCGCCCAGGGGGCCATTCCAGACCCGACGCCGGGGCAAGACCCGAATGCCGCAACGCTGGGTGAGATGGCCGATTTCCTGCGCGCGGACTACTGGAACGGCACTTCGTTCAAATACAATCTGGGCGACAGCGGCCCCAACCCGAACAACGGCGTCATCACCTACAATGTGTCCGGCTTTTCCAACAAGGCCGGCGTCACCGACTCGAACGGCATTTCGGGCGCCCGTGGAAACTTGGTGCGCGAGGCGTTCAAGGTTTTCGAGGCGGTTCTCGGAATCGAGTTCGTCGAGACCACATCAGCAAATGCCGACTTTTTCTTCGCTGACAACCAGGGCGGCGCGTACGCCTCATCGCGGGGTTTTCAGAACGGGCTTGAGTATACGCTCATCAATGTGGCCTCCAACTGGTCCGGCGGCACGTCGACCTACAATGACTACACGCTGCAGACCATCTTTCACGAGATTGGCCATGGGCTCGGGCTCGGCCATCAGGGCTATTACAACGGCAGTGGCGGCTGGCCGAACGACGCGGTCTTCGTGAACGATAGCTGGCAGGGCTCGATGATGTCCTATTTCAGCCAGATCGAGAACCAGGCCATCAACGCGACCGGCGCCTATCTGCAGACACCCATGGCGGTTGACTGGCTCGCCCTTGACGCGCTTTACGGCGGGGATCAGTCCGGCGGCAAGACATTCGGAATTCAAAACGCCTTCAAGGGCGACACGGTCTACGGCTTCAACACCAACATCAACTCATCGGTCAGCGATATTTGGGCGAAGTTCGCCGACTACGCCGATCGCACGGCTTCGACCATCATTGATGGAGATGGCATCGACACGCTTGATGTCAGCGGCTATTCCGCCGACCAGAAGATCAATCTCAAGGTTGCGACCGCCAGTGACGTGGTGGCCACAGTGTCGGACATTGGCGGCCTTGTCGGCAACCTCACGCTGGCCGTGGGCACCGTGATCGAAAATGCTGTCGGCGGTAGCGGCGACGACCAGTTCTGGGGCAATGCCACCGCCAACCAATTTGTTGGCAATGGCGGCAACGACACCTTCTATGACAGCGAAGGCTCGGACGAATATCGCGGCGGCAGCGGCACCGATACCGCGACCTTCGGTTTCGATTTCGCCGACTATTCGTTTCAGGTCGCCGGCAGCTTCCTGGAGGTCGTCCATGTTAGTGCGCAGGCGACCATCGACCTGGTCGAAAACACGGTCGAATGGCTCTCCTTTGCCGACCAAACCGT
>JBCCER010000360.1:0-2800 GCA_039030175.1 Pseudomonadota bacterium | reverse complement strand
GTCTGGCCGGCCAAATCGTGTCGCCGCCGGCTCATGACCGTGCCTCATTGGTCTGGCCGGCATTGCCGGTCTCGCCGCGGGCATCCGCCTGTTCGGCAATGCGCGGTTGGTAGGCGATCGCGTGATGATAGGCGCAATAGGGGCTGCCGGGTTGGGCTGGCTGGCCGCAGAACCGGCTGGCCCGCGACGTTCGGCCGATCGGGAATCGGCAGTCGCAGTGACCCAGCTGAGCCATCCGCTTGCCCCGCGCTGTGGGCGGTGCCGCAGCTGCAGAGGCCTCACACTCTGGCATCAGCACGGACCGGTCCCTGCACGGCCGAGCCGCATAGGGCAACGCAGCGCCGGTCACGATTGGCCATCCCACCAGCGATCCTCAAGACCGCAGCGGCCGGCGTGCCCGCGCGCCTTGGCACAGGGCACGCCATAGGCAGGCGCGCCGGTAACCAGATCGATGGCCACCGAAGGGGCCAGGCACGCCGTACAGCGCAACCTGCCGCCTGGCGGCCGATGGTGACCACAATCCCGACAGAGGCGAACGCCAAGCCCGGCCGGCTGAATGGACTCCTGAACCGGAGATTCTGAGGAGACTGGGTCACGTGTCATCGCAAACACCTCCTGGAAACGCGCCGCCTGACATCGATAGGCAAATACCCATTGCGCAGCCGGCGCCGCTCTTACGGCATGAGCGAGCGACTCGACATCCGCTTGATATTCGCTTGACCTCTTCAAAAGTTCGTCCACCGACAAAGACTTACGGTCAGTGTGCCAACGGCTATGGGACAATGGAAATATGGTCATACGCCCATTAATGAGAGGCATTTGACGTCTTGTCAATGGGCAAATGACATTTCCGAGTTCTTGGAGACACCGTCGGCAATGAATGGCTGGCGCGTTTGAGCCGTTGCGGGCACACTTTGCGCCCATGTCAGAGATGTTTCGCAGCCGCCTGCAGGGGTTGATCGACCAGCGCGGCATCACGATGAAGCAGCTGTCGCTGGATGCGGGCCTCAGCGCCACGGCGATCCGCGATGCGCTAAAGCGCCGTGCCTCACCCCAGCTCAGCACCATTCAAGCGGCCGCCCGGGCCTTGGGCGTGCCGGTCGGCTATCTGGTCGGCGAGATCGACCAGTTGGAAGAAGGCGCGGAAGGCGAGCCAGCGACACCGGCCAAGCTGCCGGCCCTGGCCCTTACCGCCCCCGGCTTCCTAGAGCTGGGCAGCGAGGAATTCGCCAGCGTCGGCCGCTTCGACGCCGCCCTATCGGCCGGCCATGGCAGCCTTCTGGAGGCCGAGCCCGATCCGCTGGGCTATCAGCTGTTCGAGGCCCAATGGCTGCGCTCGGTCACCCAGGCCGCGCCCGACCATCTGGCGGTGGTGCGTGTCGATGGCGACAGTATGGAACAAACCCTGTCCAACGGCGATTGGGTTCTGGTCGACCTAACCCAGCGCTCGTTCAATCGCGAAGGGGTCTACGCCTTGCGCATCGGCGATGCCGGCTGGATCAAACGCCTGTCCCTCAACCTGCGCGACCGTTTGGTGCGCGTGATCTCCGACAATGCCCTCTACCCGATGCAGGAGCTGACGGAGGAGGAGCTGGACATTATCGGCCGCGTGGTGTGCATCGTCGCGCGGCGGGTTTAGCGCGCAGGCTACCAAGAACGGAGCAGCGTCGGGGCCATCCGACCACTTCGAAAAATCGCGAAAGAAGCGACGGAATAGCTTCTGCCAGCCGTTTGAGCTTGTGAAATCGATGCAGCAGCCGCGATGTTCGACGTTGAATGTCATCATCAATTCAGGGCGCCCAGCCTTCTCTTAGCAAAGAGATTACCAGGGACCTGAAACTAGCCCTCGGCGGCCGGGTGCCAGGGAGGGACCAGCTACGCAATGACGACCCGAGCAAAAAGCGAAGATACGAAATGAAGCGTTACCACACTCTGCCATGCGCATTTGCCGCATCCATCCTTACCGCTGTCCCCGCGCTGGCCGAACCGCCAGATCTGCAAACGCCAGCACCTGTCATCTATCTAAGCGACAACCTTGATGAGGCGGATCGGCTGGGTTGGTGCATCGATACGCTCGGCCGAGGTTTTGCCGAGAGTCTTCAGGCTCATTCCTGCAAACCTCAGGGCGGCGACGTGCAGTTTACCCTGGAGCCTGGGCGCGGCCTCGTCCGGTCTGTGGCGTTCCCTGACTACTGCATGGAACATGTGCCCGACGCGGACCCAGTCTTTGCCCTGAACACCTGCGACGCCACCAATCCTCGACAGCAATTCGCCTATGATTTGGGGACCGAGGCGATTTCCCCCGCCGGCGACCCGGATCTGTGTGTGGTCGTGGGAGAACAAAGCCGGCAAGCTGGCCCTTTCATGTCACGCCCGCTCTTGATGGCCCTTTGCTCTGAGACTGACCTAGCTTTTCGAGCGTGGACCGTTGTGGACGGCTGAGCGACAGTCGCTTGCTGTTATGCGGCAGAAAAGGATGCGGCTGCAGCCATTGACTCGCCGTTGTCTTTAAAAGAACGGCCGGAACGCAATACGCAAGGACGCTGAGGCCCTCCCCTTTCTCTGTCCCCGAAAGGCTACGTGCTGGAAACCCAAACCCGCAGGCCTCCGACCGCCCGAAACCCGCAGCCGAGTGCCGCGTCGAGCGTGTCCGACGCCTCGTATCCCACCACTGTTCGCCCCTCGCCGAAATCGGCCGTCAGGCGCGCCGCGACCGCGAAGAGCTGTGCGTCAACCGTCTCGCCGAAGACATTGGACAGGCCCACGCAAGCCTCCGACCTGTTGGCGATGCAGCCGGCCG
>JBCCER010000359.1:0-2836 GCA_039030175.1 Pseudomonadota bacterium | reverse complement strand
GGCCCGGCGGCCCCGATGGGACTCCAACTCACGATGTAGATCGTCGCATCGGGCGACTGAGTTGCGATTGGCATCGATGTGGAACGGCTCACGCAAGGCACTCCTTACTGCGCGGGTTGCTTTCCTGAGACATTCTGCCGTGGGTTGAGAATTGCCTCTGTGCGCTGTATCACACAGACGCTCTTTTTTCGGGAAAGAGAGGTCAAATTTCATTTTAGGGCAGCAAAGTGTTCGCTAATCCACAGAAATGGAGTGCGATTGAATCGCAAAACGCGTTTCCGGCATAGCCCCCACGGTATCACCGATTAAGCGACCATTTAGATTTGCGTCGCTGTCGCTCGCGGTCTGAATTCAAAGCCGTCGATCGATGGGGTCGCTCAGGCGGATATGTTTTTGACTTCAGGCCGGGGCGGCAGGTGTTCATGGCACAACTCCCCCGCATCGGCCTCGGTCAGCGGCACTTTCAGCAGGGTGCAGGCCAGGCCGTTTTCGGTCCTCTGGTGGTACCGACAAGTCCTGCAAACGCCGAAGGTGCGATAGCCCTGCCGTTCGAGCAGGCGCCTGCCAGTTGCCTCGAGTAGGTCCGCTAGCGCACTCGTTTCCGCAGGCGAAAGTGCCCCCAACGCGGCGTCGAACGACCGTGGTGCATCGAGCGCCTGACGGCCCTTGCTAGTCACGTTGTAGGAGAGGCGGCGCTTATCCTCCGACGATGGCACCGGCCTGACGAATCCTTTGCGCTCAAGCGCCTTGAGCGTTTGCGAGGCCGTCCCGCGCGTAGTGCACAGATAATCGGCGACATTCGACGGCGCGCGGGAGAAGCGGTTGGCACGGGCGAGATAGGCCAGCGCGCCATGTTGGGCAGGGTTCAGATCCTCGCCCCATTCCTCGGCGGCGGCCACGCGCCCGATCCGGTCAAACAATTCGCGAAGGCGGGTGAGATCGGGTGAAGCCATGTCAAGAAAATAGCGACTCAATATTAACCTTGCAATAATAGCGACTCGCTATTAATTGTTGTCCGTCATCAACGATGCCGAAAGGGACATGTCATGAAGATCGCTGCACTCACTGCTATAGGCCTGGTTTTGGCCGCTGGACCCGCCCTGGCCGATGACGGTCATGCCATTCATCAGGATGGCGCGGTTCTCTCGCCTGCCGGCACGGCCGATGTCGCCGCATTTGATATCCTCGCCGCCCACATCCACCGCAACGGCAATACCGTCACATTTCACATGACCACGAACGGCGTGGCAGGGGCCGACATGCCGGAACCGGCGGGCCCGAACGCCGACGCGCCGGCTTACGTCTATGTCTGGCCCACCTCGCTCGACCCTGCGACCGTCGGTTTTGACGAAGGGGCCGGCATCCTTGCCATGGTGGCGGCTATCCACCCGGATTTCGACGACACGCCGTTGTTTGATGAGAATGCCGACGGCGACCTGTCGAACGATGGCGGCACCTGGCACAGCCATTGGGTCGTGCTGGCGCCGGACGATCGCTGCGGAACCGGGGCCCTGGCCGTGAAGGACATTCCCGAGGGCACGACACCGAATGTACCGCTCACCTGGCCGGGCTTTCCGATCCTACTCGACAGCCCTGGCTTTTCGCCGGTCTTCGATGGGCCGGAGGTCGCTATCACTGCTGCCGTATCCGGTGGAGCGGAAGGTGCGTCCTATGACGGGGTTACCGCCGCGCTGCGCTACAGCGCCAACGTCCACCGGCCGCATTTTTGCGTGACTGATGTTTTCGACGTCGCGTCCGGCGACTTGTCGCTGCCGGGCCATGTCGACTGATCTCTTTGAATGCTGGGGGAGGGGAAAGGGGGGCTCGTCGCGCATCCCGGACCGCCTAGTAAATGGGCACGACCCCTGTCGCCAAGGTCAGTTCGTCCGCACGTGAGACATATTCCAGCCCGGAGCGGGTGCCCCAAATGTTGATCTGAAACTGGATCGGGATCACGGCCACGTCCGACATGGCGATCTCCATGGCATCCGCCAGGATAAGGCCGCGCTCGATCTCGTCGATCTCGCGTTCGGCCCCGGCCAGCAGAGCGTCCAGTTCGGGGTTCGAATAGTTGCCACGATTGGCGGCGCCCCAGCCTCGTTCCGGGTCCGGCGTGGCGATCAGCGTTCTGATCGGCAGCGAGGCCTCGCCGGTGTTCGCGCTCCAGCCGACCAGCATGACCGAGAATTCGCTCGCTGTGGCGCGTCCGAAATAGACTGCGGCGGGCATGACATCCACCGTTGTCTTCAGACCGATCCGGCTGAACATCTGGGCGATGGCCAGCAATATTTCGCCGTCGTTGATGTAGCGGTCGCTGGGTCCATGCAGCTTGATCTCGAAACCGTCTGGATAGCCTGCCTCAGCCAACAGTTCGATTGCCCGTTCAGGATCGTAGCGCGGCACACGGATGATCTCCGAAGCCCCGACCATGCCGTCCGGCACAAGCTGACCGGCAGGGATGGCCAGCCCCTCCATGACGTTTTCGGCAAGGGCCTCGCGGTCGATGGCGATGCTCAAGGCCTCGCGCACGCGTTGGTCTTGCAGCGGATTCTCGATCTCGCTGCCATCATTGGCGGTGATCATCGGCGTGATTGTGCGACCGGTGTCCAGATGCAAGTAGATCAGCCGGTCCGACACGCCCTGCCACAGCGCCACATTGCCGTTTTGCGAGAGTGTTTCGACATCCGTTGTCGGCACGTCGTTGATGACATCCACCGTGCCGGACAGCAGGGCCGCGATCCGCGATGCGGGCCGCGTGATCGGTAAAAACGTCACCCGGTCCCAGTCCGGCGCGCCGCCCCAATAGTCTGGATAGGCCTCAAGCACGACCCGATCG
>JBCCER010000358.1:0-2894 GCA_039030175.1 Pseudomonadota bacterium | reverse complement strand
CCGAGCTCGATGCCCTGCCGCTCCAGCCCTCGGAAGGCGAGTACCTTGCTGACCCGTCCTTGCTCTACGACCCGCCCATCGCGGGACAGTGCCTTCACCGACATGTTCGGCTTTACGGCGCCACTGACGATGCGCCCGGTCAGCAGGCGACCGAGATAGGGGTTGGCTTCCAAGGTCGTCGCCAACATGCGGAAGGGAAGGTTCGGCTCGACCTTGGGTGTCGGGACATGGTCCAGAATAAGGTCGAACAGCGGGGCCATGTCCTCGCGCGGACCTTCGGGATCGTCTGCCGCCCAACCTTCCTTCGCCGAGGCGTAAAGTGTTGGAAAATCGAGCTGATTTTCGTCCGCGTCCAAGGCGGCAAACAGGTCGAACACCTCGTCCAGCACCTGGTGAGGGCGCGCGTCGCTGCGATCGACCTTGTTGATCAGCACGATGGGACGCAGGCCAAGCGCAAGGGCCTTGCCGACCACGAATTTGGTCTGCGGCAGCGGTCCTTCGGCGGCATCGACCAGCACGACTACGCCGTCGACCATGTTCAAGATCCGCTCGACCTCGCCGCCAAAATCGGCGTGACCGGGCGTGTCGACGATGTTGATCCGCGTGTCGCCCCAACTCAGCGAGGTGCATTTTGCAAGGATGGTAATGCCGCGCTCGCGCTCCAGATCGTTGGAGTCCATAACCCGCTCGGCGACCTGCTGATTGTCGCGAAAGGCGCCGGACTGGCGCAGCAGCACGTCGATCAAAGTTGTCTTGCCATGGTCGACATGGGCAATGATGGCAATGTTGCGCAGGCGCATTTTCGGACACGTTCAGCAAGGGGTTGGAGGCGGCGCCGGACTATACGCAGGGTGGGCACCGGTGCAAGGTCGACGATATTTTTGTTTGAAGACCGCTTTTCAAGTATCTTGATTCGCAATGCAAACCACGCGACGCCTCACGACAGCCGATCCTTCCCGCCGTGGGGTGTCCAGGGTGGGTCGTGCGTCGTTGTTGGCCGCCGTCGCGGTTGCCTTACCCTTCACCACATGGGCTCTGACCTACGAAGTTACAATCGAACCGGTGGATGATGAGCAACTACAAGAAGCGTTGCGCGTCAGTTCCAATCTTCTGCAACTCGAAGAAGACGCCGAAGAGGAGGGGGTCGAGCCTGCGGTTCTGATTAGGCAGGTGGACGCCGACCGCGACCGGTTCGGTGCCGCGCTTCGGTCAGAGGGTTATTATTCCGGATCGGTATCGGTCACGGTCGACGGTCTGTCGCTTGACGACGAAAGCCTGCTGTCCCGGTTGCAGGCGCTGCCGGACGATACCGAGGTGCCGATCGTCGTGACGGCCGATCCCGGACCGCAATACATCGTCTCGTCCATCGATCTGGTCTCCAACCTTGAGACCGACGCGCCGATGTCCCCGCTGGTCAACATGTCGATCCTTCCCTTACAGCCGGGCGATCCGGCGCGGGCGGCGGACGTGCTGAATACCGAGGCGTTCATCGTCAACCGGGTCGAGATGAGGGGCTATCCGTTCGCCGCTGTGCCTCAGCGCGAGGCGATCGTCGATCTGACAGAGCACACGATGGCGCTGACCTTTGAAGGTGTGTCTGGGCCGCTCGCGACCATGGGGCCAGTCACCTTCACAGGTCAGGAACGAACCAATGTCGAGTTCTTGGAAAACCGAGTTCCGTTTCAGCCGGGCGATCCTTATCGGCCGGAAAACATCACCGATCTGCGTGACCGCATGACGGATCTCGGCGTTTTTAGCGTCGTCGATGTCGTCCCAGCCGATGAGTTGAACGAAGCGGGCGAACTGCCGGTCACTGTGGAGGTGCAGGAACTGCCGCCGCGCTTTGTCGGGTTTGGGGCCAGCTACGCGACCTCGCAAGGCTTCTCAGCCAATGCCTATTGGGGACACCGCAACCTCTTTGGGAATGCCGAGCGGCTGCGCATCAGCGGCGAGGTCGGCAATATCCTGGAAAACTCGGCCAGCGACTACAGCTACAATCTTGGTCTGAGTTTTACAAAACCCGATTTCCTGCGAGTCGACCAAAATCTCAACGTCTCCCTCCAAGGACTGCGTGAAGTCGATAACGCGTACGAACGCCGGGCGGTCCAGGGAACAGTATCGGTCGACCGGCAAATCACGGACCAGCTAACCGCCTCGCTGGGAGTATCGGTGGAGCAGTCGGAGGTCATTCAGGACGATGAAGACAACGAGTTCTTCCTGGTCAGCCTGCCGGCTTCGCTGAATTGGGATACCTCGGACGATCTGTTGAACCCGACCGAAGGCTTCCGCCTGGGCGTCAGTTTTCGCCCCTTTACCTCGTTCCTTGGTTCGACCAGCGAATTCTACCGAACCCGCATCGACGGTTCGATCTATGAAGACTTCAACACCGATGGTGAGTTCATCCTTGCTGCGCGCGCCGCATTCGGCAGTGTTTTCGGGGATTCGGCAGGCGATATCCCAGCCAACTACCTCTTTTACGCTGGTGGCGGCGGGTCGGTCCGTGGCTATCAATACCAAGGCATTGGCCCGAGAGATGAGTTCGGTGATCCGCTGGGCGGCCGCAGCCTGATCGAGGGCAGCCTCGAATTGCGCTGGCGTTTTTCGGAAGAATTCGGCGTCGTCCCCTTCGTCGATTTTGGCCAGGTTTACGAGTCGAGCTATCCGGATTTCGATGAAGACTTCCAAGTCGGCGCCGGCATCGGTCTACGCTACTACACGTCGTTCGGACCGGTGCGGTTCGATGTAGCATTCCCGCTGAACCCGATGGACGGCGACGGCGAGGACTTCGCGTTCTATATCAGTCTGGGACAATCCTTCTGACGAAGGAGACCTGTTGATGAAGGCGGCAATCTGATGCGGTGGCTTCGTAGGATCCTGCTTGGTTTGGCGGGGCT
>JBCCER010000357.1:0-2922 GCA_039030175.1 Pseudomonadota bacterium | reverse complement strand
CTCTACGAGGCGATGGGCGCGGTGGTGGAGGGGTTTTTGGCGGCGCAGTGAGAGGCGCTCGCAGCTATCCGCCGCCATCGCTTTCCGGTTCCCGCCGCTCGAGCGCTGCTTGCGCGGCAAACGCTCTGAACAAAGGGTTTTCCCAACGAGCGGCTAGGTCAAACATGTCCAGCTCGTGGTCAATGACCAAACCTATAACGGAGATCGTTTGACCAAAACTTGCATCATCGAACTGCGGTATCAGGGCCGTCAGCTCCTGGGTTAACTCATTCTCACGATGGCCGTCAGGGGTCACAGCAAGTAGAAGCGTGAGAGCCAAAACTCGTTCGAAGGTGTTAAGCGTCTCAAGCGCGGGCTCCACCATAAGAAAAACTTGGTCGATTGCCTGATCACTAAGGTTAGAGTCTCCGCAGGCCCGTTCTACATGAATGATCTGCAATAGTTCGGCTATCGCTTGGGTCGGAAGTTCCTCGCCAAACATGCCAGGTTCAAGGCCAAATTCTGAAGGTGTACCCACCGATCGGAACGGCTCTTGTGGATTGGAAAGCCAGTCATTCAGCGCTCTGTCAAAGGCTGGAGAGGTTTCCAAATCATTTGCGAAGGGTGATCGCTCGCCAACTTCCGCTAAAGCATGCAGCCGCCCCAGATCGCGCTCGCTGAACGGGCGGCACCGACGGAGGAGCATCATTCCAACTGGCCTCCCTCTCAGAAGATCGCCCATGAACTCCGCCTCGACAAATCCTTCCGCCGCGTATGCGGCCATCATATCAACAAGGCATTCATCGTCGCCGCCGTCCAGACATGCGCGAACTTCTGCTTCCGACTGCTCAGGTGCAAACCGCTGAGCCTCAGCGATGCTCGTGAAATTTATTAACAGCGCTGCCGCGAGCGACGTTCGAAGCATTCTACATACCCTAAAGCTGGCAAAAAAAGCATTTGGCACCATAAGCAATAGAACAATCAACAAAGATCGCTTTCTATCACCGCCCCCCACCCGGCAGCCGCAGATAGTCCCCTAGCGCGTCCAGCGCCAGTCGCAGCACCGTCAGCCCGCCGCGCGGGTCGTGGCCGTTTTGTTTGGCCCAGGCGCTCGCCGTGCCGTCGGTCAAGCAGACATGGACCAGGATGGGGGAGAGGCGCTGGCCAACCGCGCGCAGGGCCTGGTTGAGGTCGGCCCAGGCGCCGGCCTTGCGGTCCTCGGCGTTTTCGTCGCTGCCGCCGACCGAGAGCAGGTTCAAGGTCAGCTTTGGCGAACGGCCGGCGGCGTACCAGAGGCGGTAGAGGGCGTCGCCGGCGCTGTACTGGCGGGCGTCGATCTCCTCGCGCTGGGCATAGCGGTCGAGCGTCCGCTGGGTCATCACCCGCTTGGCCGAGATGCCGGCGGTCTCCGTCGGGCTGGAGACGATCACGTCGCCATGCTGATAGCGCTCGGCGGGGCCGTGGTCGGCCTCGATGCGGAAACGGTCGGCGGCGGTTTTGCGTTTGCGGCTCATTTGGGCGCAGTCCTTCAGGTCAGGGGTGCCGGCAGGGCATTCGGAAGTTCAGCGGTGGCCAGCATTGGCCTCGTCGGATCGGTCGACTTGGTCGGCCCGGTCGGTCCGGTCGGCGGCCAGACGGGCGATCCGTTCGCGGGCAGCGCGGCGGAAGGCGGATTTGGCGCGCAGCACCACCTCCAACTCGGCCCAAGACGGCCACCATTTGCCACCGGCGCGGCGCGGCCAGGCCTCCAGCGTTTCGTGGGCCACGTCGGCCGGATAGGCGGCGAGATCTTCGGCATAGAGCGCAAAGCCGGCCATGATGTCCTCGGTGGTCTCGCGGCGGGCCTTGGTGCGCAGGCGCAGCCGGGTCAGCGCGGTCACGATCGCCTCGGCCGGCGAGGGCGCCAGGGCGCGGTCAAGCAGCGCCAGCGCGCCCTCCGGGTCGGCGGCGGCTCCGCGCTCAAGCTCCATCGCCGTGACCGTACGGCAGCAGTACGTGCCTTTTTCATCGGGATAGATCAGGGTCGTCTCGCAGGCCAGCGAGAACCCGAAACGCCGCCTCAGTGACGCAGCCAGGGCCTGATCGTTCTGCCACACCGTCCTTGCTGGTGGGGCCGGGGCCGGTGGTGGCGCGGCGGCGATCGCCATCGGTGCGGACCCAGTTGCGCCAGGTGGCGGCCCAATCGCGCTTGACCGCACCGGCGCCTGATTTGGCTGTCCAATAGTCGCGGAACCGGTCGGCGGTGCGTTCGATCTCGCCATCGCTCAAACCCTCCTTTGCGGCGAAGCCCCTATCGGTTGCCGTCGGCTGCCAGTCCTCGGCCAAGCGTCGGCCGCGCTTGCGGTTCGGTGGCGTCTCCTCGCCCGCTAACGACGTCGAGCCGCCTTGGTCCGAGGATTCCGACTCCTCCATGGGTATGGATCTGGGTGTGGGTCTGGGTGGCGGGCCGCCGTCGGCCGGGTGCCGACCGTATGCCGGTGCCGGATTGCTGGCCGTGCTAGCCCCGTCCCGCTCGCCTCGCAGCTTTCGCGCCTTGGCCTCGCCGCCGCGCTTGCCGGCCCGCCGCCGCTTGGCCACCAGGTCGGTGACGTAGCGAAACTCCTTCACCTGGCGCTTTTGAAAGACGCGGCCCTCAGCACGCGTGAAGAACTCGGCAATCAGCGGCGCGACCAGCCGCTCATAGGTCGCCGTATCGACGCGCAGATAGCGCGCGATCCAGACCGGATCGTCCGGCACCGAACAGTCCGGCATGCGCCAGCACAGCCGCAGCAGCCGGTTGTAGGCGCCGTCCTCCTCCAAGGTCAGATGCGCCGCCGCGGCCTCGTAATCGTCCACGAACAAAGGCATGGAGGGCAGCGCGGTCATCGTCCCTCCGTCCTCTTACCGATTTGTTGATGGCCCTTGTGGAGGCCTCGCGTACGGACGAAGGGAATGACCGTGCCG
>JBCCER010000356.1:0-2924 GCA_039030175.1 Pseudomonadota bacterium | reverse complement strand
GCGATCAGCAGGCCGCCGCCATCTTCGGCGTCACCACCCGTGACCACATAACGCATCGGCCGCAAACCGTTGCGATCCATACCGCCGATCACCCAGCGCCCACCCCAGGCCGCGATCGCCGCAGGCCCGTCCCACGGCTCCATGACCGTGTTGCAGTACTGGATAAGCGCCCGGTGCTCATCCTTCATCAACTTGTTGGCCGACAGGGCTTCGGGGATCAGCAAGGCCTTGGCCATCGGCGCCGAACGACCGGCCCTCAGAAGGACCTCAAAGACAGCGTCCAGCGCTGCAGAGTCAGAACTGTTCTCCTGAATGATCGGTTTGATGTCGTCGACATTTTCGCCAAACGCATCGTCGGCCAGCCGCGTTTCGTGCGCGCGCATCCAATTGACATTGCCCTTCAGCGTGTTGATTTCGCCGTTATGGGCAAGCGTGCGGAAGGGTTGGGCGAGGCGCCAGGTCGGGAATGTGTTGGTCGAGTAGCGCTGATGATAGATCGCGAAATTCGACTCGAACCTATCGTCGAGAAGGTCTGGGTAAAAATCGGTGAGCTGCTCGGCCAGGAACATGCCCTTGTAGATGACCGACCGGCAAGACAGGGAACACATGTAAAATCCGTCACCGATGCCGGCCGCAGTGACCGCCTTTTCGATGCGCCGCCGAATGATGAACAGGTCGCGCTCGAAATCTGCGCCGGATTGATCGGACTGATTGCCGATCATGATTTGCTCGATTTCGGGACGGGTGGCGTTTGCTTTTTCGCCGATGATCGAGACGTCGACCGGCACCTGACGCCAGCCATAGATGTAGTAGCCTTCTTTGAGGATCTCGCCCTCGACGATGCATCGGCATCGTTCTTGGGCGTCAAAGTCGGTGCGGGGCAAGAACACCATGCCGACGGCCACCGGGCCTTCCATCGGCTCGTGCCCGGTCGCCTCAATCTGCTCGCGGAAAAAGGCTTGCGGGATTTGGACATGGATACCGGCGCCATCGCCGGTTTTGCCGTCGGCGTCGACGGCGCCCCGGTGCCAAACCGCCTTCAAAGCGTCGATTCCAGCCTGAACCACCGCCCGGCGCGGCGACCCATCGATCGAGGCGACAAAGCCGACGCCACAGGCATCGTGTTCATCCGCCGGGTCATAGGCATGACCTTCGATCAGTCGCCGGCGGTTGGCCTCGTATGCTTGTATCGTCTCGTTCATGTCCCAGTCTCCTCGTCCGCCAGTCTCCGCGGCTGGATCTTTCGCACTTGTGCCGGTCTCAAACCGGCCGTTTGCGGTGGCTAAGCCGCCGTCCGTTCAAGCGCACGCCCTAAGGTTTCGATGTTGCGTTCCAGAAACAATGCGAAGTCATCGACCGCATCAATGGTCAGGCCCAGATATCGAACCACTTCTGGCGGCTGACCCCGCAACGTTTGCACAAATGCGATTGCCTCATCCGTCATGTCGACCGAGAGTCCCGATACCTCAGCCTCGGCGGTCTGCTGAACAAGGCCGAACAGTTCGTTCAGCGTCGAACGTCCGAACGAAGAGTTTGCAAACCCCAGCACAACGCTTTGTTCCCGCGCTGAAAAGGACCGCGAGATGTCATCGGCGAAGAGAAGGTCGGCGTCCTCAGCCGCAGACTCGGTTGCTGCTTGAACCAAGGTGAAAGCAACCACCTCGAAGACGTCTCTTTCATCGCGGCTGAGTTGGGGGCCCGACGGTTGGTAGTCGACCAATGCCCTGTCAAAGACCTGTTGCGTTATCCGTGACATTCGCCCGCCGACATTGGTTGCCTGTGCGATGGCAATGGCGGTGCTGTTGTCAAATGGCTGGTCGGGAGGCGCCTGCTTCCCACCACTGACGCACGCAGACAGTATGACGACCACAGCGATTGCCAATGGCATCGCAGCCCAGCGTGCGGGAAACTGGATGAGCAGTCCTTTCATCACTTATTCCGCTGCAATCGAAAGGCCGGCTACCTTGGCCTGCAAGTAGTCGTGCATCGCTGCGGCTGCATCCCGGCCGTCACGCACACCCCAGACCACAAGCGAGGCACCGCGCACAATATCGCCCGCCGCGAAAACACCCTCCAGATTGGTCATCATGGTCGCCCAACTGACCGACACCGTGCCCCAGCGGCTGACCTTCAGATCCTCGCAATCAAACAGATTGGGAAGATCTTCCGGGTCGAAACCCAGTGCCTTGATGACCAGGTCGGCTTCCAGCGTCTCAGAACTGCCCTCGATGATCTCAGGCACCTGGCGTCCGGTGGCGTCCGGCGCACCAAGCCGCATGCGATGGGCGCGAACGGCCGAGACGGAGCCGTCTCCTAAGAAGGCTTCAGGTGCGGTCTGCCAGACAAACTCGACGCCTTCTTCTTCAGCGTTTGCGACCTCGCGCTGAGAGCCAGGCATGTTGGCTTTGTTCCGGCGGTAGAGACATTGGACGGAGGTTGCACCCTGGCGCACAGCCGTTCGTACGCAATCCATGGCCGTATCACCGCCGCCAATCACCACAATGCGCTTGCCATCAGCATTCAAGGTGCCGTCGTCGAAGGCGGGAACCGCGTCACCCAGCCCCTTGCGGTTGGACGCAATCAGAAAGTCGAGCGCCGGCACGATGTTCTCAAGCCCAACCCCAGGGGCCTGTAGGTCGCGTGCTTCATAGACACCGGTGGCGATCAAGATCGCGTCGTGTTTGGACCGTAGCTCTTCAAATCCGACGTCCTTGCCGACGTCCGTGTTGGGGTGAAGGTGAATGCCGGCATCCGCCAGCAACTTCGACCGGCGCTCAACCACATGTTTTTCCAGCTTGAAGCTGGGAATTCCGTAGATCAGCAGGCCGCCGATACGGTCGTAGCGGTCATAGATGTGAACCTGATAGCCCAGCCTCCGCAGCTCTTCGGCCGCCGCCATGCCTGCGGGCCCGCCGCCGATGATG
>JBCCER010000355.1:0-2937 GCA_039030175.1 Pseudomonadota bacterium | reverse complement strand
GTCTGCAACTCTTGCAGTTCGGTTTGGATCGATCGACGGCGTTGATCCAAGGATAGAAGATCGGAGGCTTGCGATGGCAGGCCGCGACGGGCCATCGCCTTGTCGAACAATTCGGGGTTCTCGCGGATCCAGCGGATATCCAGCATAACGCGGCTCAATTGGTCGGAAACGAAAAGGAAGGGAGAATTCGGGCGCCCGTTATAGGCACAGAGGCGGGGTTAATCCAGCCTAGCTTGTAGAGCTAGATGATGCGGATTCCGCTTCGTCCGTTGCGACCTCGTCGTCCTCTTCTTCCTCAGCAGCGCGCCGACGTTCGACCATCCGCGCCAGGAAGATCGAAATCTCGTACAGCAGCAATATCGGTACGGCGAGCCCAACCTGGCTGATGATGTCCGGCGGGGTCAGAATCGCCGCCACGACGAAGACGATAACCACAGCGTACTTGCGCTTGCTGGCAAGCCCCTTGGCGCTAACCAGACCGACTTTGGACATCAGCGTCAGGGCGACGGGAAGCTGAAACGCCAAGCCGAAGGCGAAGATCAGCTTCATCACCAAGGACAGATACTCGCCGACCCGTGCCTCAAGTTCAATCGGCAGCGCCGTTTGCAGGTTCGAGGTTTCGAAGCTGAGGAAGAAGCGCCAGGCCAGCGGGAAGATAACGTAATAGACCATCGCGCCGCCGAGAAAGAACATGATCGGCGTGGCGACGAGGAACGGCAGAAAGGCCCTTTTTTCCTTCTTATAGAGGCCCGGCGCGACGAACATGTAGACTTGCGCGGCGATGATCGGAAACGCCAGGAACGCGCCCGCAAAGAACGCAACCTTAATGTAGGTAAAGAACACCTCGGTCAGGTTGGTGAAGATCATGCGACGGTTTTCTTGGCCTTCTAGCAACTCGGCCAGCGGCGCGACCAGGAAACTGTAGATGTCTTCGGCAAAAGCGTAGCAGGCAAGAAACATGATCAACAACGCGCCAACCGCCCACATCAGGCGATTGCGCAGCTCGATCAGATGCTCCATCAGGGGCATCGGCTTGTCGTCGATTTGGTCTTCCTGGGTCGTCATGACGGTTGCTCGTTCTCAACCGCCGCGACGGTAGCCTTTTTCCGGGTCGTTTTCGTGTCACCCAGAGCCGGCGTGACGTTCTCGCCCTCGCCTGCATCGTCCGACTTAGCCGGCTTGCCTGGGCCGGACTCCTGAACACCGGCTGCCGCTACCTTGTCCGCCCCTTCATCGCCCTTGATATGAGGATCGCCGGCCTCTGGCTTTCCAGCGGCTTTTGGCGATGCCTCGGCATCTTCCGCCTTGTCATCGCCGGTCAGACCATCCTTTAGGTATTGCTTAACCGACTTGCCCGATGTGATGTCTGTTGCTTTGCTCAGCGTGCCGGTCGGATCGATCGTGTTCTCGATTTTCTTTTTGATGCCCGACGGCGATGCACCCTTAAGCCCCTTGCGGATCTCGTCCAACTCGGCTTCACGCATGGCATCGTCGAATTGACGCTGCATTTGGCCGGTCATGCGCCGGGCAGCACGCACCCACTTGCCTACCGTGTACATCGTTTTCGGCAAATCTTTAGGGCCGATCACCACGACGGCGACGACCAGGATGATCATCAGCTCCGGCCAGCCGATATCCAACATCGAGGGGGTTTCCTTTCAGCGGCCAGGTCGACCGCAGCGCCGTCCCCGGGATCAAGCCCGGCGACAAGCGGTCCAAGCGTCAGTTGCTGGTCGCCCGGTCCCGTTCACCCTCAGCCGACGGCGCGGCAGTCTCTTCCGCAGTCGCCTCGATCTGTCTGGCGGCTTGCGGTTGTGCCTCTGTCGAGGTGCCTTCTTCCTCGTCTTCCTTCAGCCCAGACTTGAAGCTTTTCAAGCCCTTACCGAAGTCTCCCATCACCCTTGGCAGCTTACCGGCGCCGAAGATGATCAAAACGATGGCGAGGATCAATAAGACCTGCCAAACACCAATACCGCCCATAATTTCCTCTCAGTCCCGTAGCGGGTTCAGTCAATTGCGGCGGATACTGGCACAAACACTTTGGCCACCGCAACGACTACAATTTCGGTTTAGCGACAGCTAAGCGCACTCAACTAATGGGAAAATAAACGTTTGTCCCCGATCAAGCTCGATCGTCACGAATGACTCCTCCGCGGGCAAGAATTGCCCCGGCATCCTCGCGTGGATATGTATCGTTTCACCGCCCTCCGTCGGTACGGCCAAATGGATCAGGCTGGTGCGTCCCAACAGGCGCGCCGCCTCGACCCTTGCGTCTTGGTTCCCGATATTTGGGCCGCTCGCAGCAAGGCGCAAGGCTTCAGGTCGGATCAAGATTTCGACTGGCGTTCCCGACGCAAATCCGGATGCCGACAATTCGCCAAACGGTGTCGGAACTAGCTCATCGCCGACTTGGCCTGTCAGCCGATTGACTTCGCCGAAAAACTCAGCGGCGAATGCCGTATCTGGTCGGCAGTAGAGATCGACCGGCGTGCCAATCTGAGTGAGAGAGCCATCGTGCATCAGCGCAATACGATCTGCCAAAAACATGGCCTCTTCCGGATCGTGTGTGACGATCATGGTAGCGGCGCCATTTTGTTTCAGCAGATGAAGCGTTTCGTCGCGCACCTGGTTGCGCAGCCCGATATCAAGACCTGAGAACGGCTCGTCCAATAGCAAGACGCGCGGCTGAGGCGCGAGTGCGCGGGCCAACGCCACCCGCTGCTGTTGCCCCCCTGACAGCGTGTGGGGATAGCTGTGGGCTTGGTCGACCATGCCGACCCGCGCCAACGTTTCCATCGCCTGACGCTGTTGTGCCGTAGCGGAAACCCCGGTCAGGCCGAAACGGACATTGTCGACGACCGTCAGGTGCGGAAATAAAGCGTAATCTTGGAACACTAGGCCTACGCCGCGCTTCTCGGGTGGCGTGCTGTGTCTGGG
>JBCCER010000354.1:0-2945 GCA_039030175.1 Pseudomonadota bacterium | reverse complement strand
GGTTGACGCTCCAGCTTGCGCTTCACACGGCGCTGGTGAGCAGCCCAGATCGACGGTCCAAGTTGATTGTTAGTTCATGAGCAGTCTCTGGTCCATCGGGATGATGGCTTGGGGTGCCGCGCGGTCGAGCACAAGTGATGCTTCTGGCCAATCTGCTTGAAGAGGAGGAGATGGCGGCGTCTTTGCCCGCGGCGCTGGCGATGTTTAAGGTTATGGTCGACCAACTCCACCAGCTTGATGCGCAGATTACTGATCTCGACCGCGAAATAGAGCGCCGGGCGAAGTCGGATGAAGTGGCGCGCCGGCTGATGACGATCCCCGGCGTTGGGCCGATCGCGGCGACCGCGATCCTGGCGCTGGCGCCTCCGATCGAGACTTTCGCCAAAGGGCGGGATTTCGCAGCTTGGCTTGGCCTGACGCCGCGACAGCATTCGACCGGGGGCAAACAACGGCTTGGATCAATCTCAAAGATGGGCGAGCGAACGATTAGGCGACTGCTGATCATAGGCGGCAGTTCGGTCGTGCGGCAGGCGTCGCGCAAGGGAGCGCCGGAAGGATCGTGGCTGGAGAGCATGCTGGCGCGAAAGCCGCGCATGCTGGTCTCGGTGGCGCTCGCCAACAAGATGGCGCGCACGATCTGGGCGCTTCTCACCAAGCAAGAAGATTACAGGACTCCAGCATCGGTCGCGGCGTAGAGCCGGGGTCGACGCTAGAGGTCGCCGGGAGGCGAAAGCGGTCGAAGGAGAGTATGGCGAAACGATCGGTAAGACCGGATCGGAAAACCAGGGAAAGGCAGAGCGCGTTTGAGCGCGGAAAGCTGATGTGGATCCGATCCGCGAACTCCCATACGGGCCCGCAGCAAGGCGCTGCACCACGAGGCCGGACAGATGGCAGTACCCGACTACGCCAAAGCCCGAATTTACCGCTTGCTTCTTTGGGGGCGTCCACAGATGCCGTTCGGACTACTGGAGGCCTGCGCCAGGACCGGACGTTTACAAACTGTTCCGAAAGACGAAACCTTTTGGTCCATGACGTTTCTTGGCGAGACCAATTGTCTCCATCAGACCGGTTCAGCCAACTCTAGGCGTATATTGGTTCACTAGAAGTGACCCGCATCGTCCCACGTTGTTGAAAAATTAATCACGCATGCAAATATCTGTAACTAAAATACTCAAATATCGAAAATTTGCTGGGTAAATGCGCATTTTCATTGATCTTCTAGGCGCCAGTAGGCCCTTTGGGCCTTGCAGGCTGTCTAGGGTTCCGCCTTCGAGGAGGGTCTGGTCCGAGAGACAGCGCCGCGCCGGCAAACTCCGTGCGCGGTACACGGCGGGACAAAATCCCGGGAGGAATCCTGCGCCGCGGTTGCCGCGTTTTCCTCTGTTCCGCGCGCGGCGGACCCGCCCGGCGCTGATTGCGGAACAGGACAGGAGAGACGGGATGAAAGTCACACGCATTATCGGGGTCGCCCTGACCGCCGCAGCAATGCTCACGAACCCTGCAATGGCCGAGAAGAAGACCGAGTTCACAGTCGCCTGGTCGATCTATGTTGGCTGGATGCCGTGGGGCTATCTGGAAAGCTCGGGCATCATGGGCAAATGGGCCGACAAGTATGGCATCGATGTCGATATCGTTCAGATCAACGATTATGTGGAATCCATCAACCTCTACACCGCCGGTCAGTTCGACGGGGTCAGTGCCACCAATATGGACACGCTCTCGATCCCGTCGGGTGGCGGTGTCGATACGACGGCATTGATCGTCGGCGATTTCTCGAACGGCAATGACGCGATCATCCTGAAAGGAGACGCTGGCCTGGCCGATCTGAAGGGCAAGCCGGTGAACCTGGTCGAGCTTTCGGTCAGTCACTACCTGCTGGCCCGCGGACTGGACAGTGTCGGCCTGAAGGAAAGCGACCTGGCCAAGGTGATCAACACCTCGGACGCCGACATGATCGCGGCGTACGGCACGGATGACGTGGAAGCCGTGGTCACCTGGAACCCGCTGGTCTCGACCATCATGGAACAGCCCGGTGCAACCAAGGTCTTCGACAGCGCGGATATCCCGGGTGAGATTATCGACATGATGGTCGTAAATACCGAAACGCTGGCCGACAACCCCGCGTTCGGCAAGGCGCTGGTCGGCGCCTGGTACGAGCTGATGGCGGTCATGGAAGCAGGCGATGAAGCCGCGCTGACGGCCATGGCCGAAGCCTCGGGTACCGATCTGGCCGGGTACAAGGCACAACTTGCTTCGACCCAGATGTTCTGGAAACCCGCAGACGCCGTGGCCTTTGTCGAAAGCGCGGCACTGCCGACCACCATGGTCAGTGTCGCCGAGTTCCTCTTTGACAAGGGCATACTGGGCGAAGGCGCGCCCAGCGCCGATTATGTCGGCATTAGCTATCCGGGCGGCTCGGCCACCGGTGACGCGGACAACGTGAAGCTGCGCTATGATGCCAGCTTCATGAAAATGGCCGCCGACGGCGCACTCTGAAGAACGAGGCTGGGGTGGGGGGCAACGCCCACCCTGATCACCCATGCGCCTTATCAATCGAAAACCCGGACGGCCGCTGGCGCTGTTCCTGCTGGTCCTGCCATTCCTGGCAATGCTGGCGGCCTATGCCATCGGCTCGGATATCCGGCGGGCCGAAAACCCGAAAGACAAGCTGCTGCCGGCCCCGGCGGCGATCGTCGAAACTACAGGACGCCTGGTCAGCACGCCGGACAAGCGGTCTGATGTCATCCTGTTTTGGCGGGACACGGCAAACAGTCTTCAGCGCCTGGCGTTGGGGATCGGCATAGCCGCTCTGATCGGGATGATCTTCGGCCTTCTGATCGGCCTGCTGCCCTATGCCCGCGCGCTCTTTGCAGGGTTCGTGAACGTCATATCAATGGTGCCACCACTTGCGATATTGCCGATCCTGTTCATCGTATTCGGATTGG
>JBCCER010000353.1:0-2961 GCA_039030175.1 Pseudomonadota bacterium | reverse complement strand
GGCTGAACGGGCTGAGCCCAAAGCAAAATCGCGAAGTGCCGCCACTGGATTACGGGCGCGTCCGGCGATTGAAAACGCGCCGCCCAGATCTTCAGATCATCATCAATGGGGGGGTCCTGACTGCCGAGCAGGCTTTGGCCCTCTGTCGCGATGTCGACGGCGTGATGATCGGCCGCGCAGCTTATCAGAACCCATTTATGTTGATTGAAACGGAAGAGGCCTTGTTTGGTCGTGCGACGGTTAGCGGCGACCGGCACGATGTGGTCGCCCGTATGCTGCCCTATATCGACACCGCGGCCGCGCGAGGCGTTCCGCTACATGCGGTAACACGCCATATGCTCGGACTTTTCCAGGGCCAGCCCGGTGCGAGAGCCTGGCGCCGGCATCTTTCCGAAAACTCCTGTCGCGCCGGGGCAAATAGTGAAACGGTCCAGCGTGCATTGGAGCTGGTTCGACACGCCGAAACGAGCCTGAGATCTCGGGATCGCGCCGCCTGAGGATTTGCCGCCAAACAGCCGAGTTTCTTCGCTAGACTGGCAAACGGGGTCGACAGCCTACCGGAGAACACGATGGCGGCACTCCCATGCAGTTAAGCTTCCTAGCGGGTGGCAAACGTAGGCTTTTCGGCTACGCACTCGGGGCCGGCATACTCGCGCTCGTCGACCCGATCACAGCGCACGCCGAATTCGGAAACTGTGCGGCGCCCGGTTTCCTTGGCGGCGTCGACGATCGGATGGGCGATGTCGCCTTGCCGTGCGACGAGGCCGTGCGCTTTACCATCGAGACCCCCGGCGGACCGCGTCAGGTGCGCATCATTTACTCGACACAAGATTTGACCCCAAACCTGCTGCAAGGCGTGGCGGACATCCATAACGGTGTTGAGCGCGCGGCGGCCGCGCTTCGCGGGATAGGGCAGGGGACGACTGCAGACATCACCATTTGGGCATCCGACAGGCCCGCGCCGGAAGGCGCCGATGCTGAGGCCCGCCCGATTGGTGACGCCGACAGCGAGTGCGTGGTTGCCATGTATCGCGGCGGCGACACGCCGTTCGTCGTGGCGCACGAGTTCTTCCACTGCGTTCAGTACGCAACCTACGGCGATAAGACCTACGCGGCGTCGAGCGATTGGTGGGCCGAGGGCAGCGCGGAATGGTTCGCCAATTTCGCTGTCGCAGGACGCTCGAACAGCGACGGCGACGTCGCATTGTTCGATAGCGCTTCGCCGGAAACGGCGCTCACTTCGATGAATCAGGAGGCCGTCGTTTTCTTCTTCTGGCTGTCGAAGAATTTCGGTGCATCGATGGTCATGGCGGTGATGGAGGCGATGCCCAATGGGGGAGAGGGGGCACAGCAGGATGCCCTTGCGAGGCTACTGGCCCCTGAAGATTTTCAGCGTTTTGCCGAGGACTATCTCGATCGCAATATCGCGCAGCCGGGCGGCCGCTCGATTCCGTCAAATCCCTTTCGTGGTGATATCTATGTCTGGGATGAAAGTACCGAGCACGAGTTCACTTTCGAACGCTTCGTGCTGGCGCGCGCTCGGCTGGAGTTTGCCTGCGGCGAATGGTCGATTGAGCGGCGCGATGAAGAAGGCACCTGGCACATAAGCCGCGACGAAGGCCCATGGATGGACATGGAAGAACGACTTTCCATTCCCGGTCCGGATGCCGAAACCATACGTATGGCGGCCTTTGGAACCGGCGGCGAGGGTTTCCGGGTGACAGTCGAGGCGACGAGAAACCCATGCGAGCAGTGCCGCCAATCCATAACCGATCGTGAGGTTCTTGCCTGCCTGACCGGCACCTGGCAACTGGCCTCGGGCGGTCTCGGCGCGCAGATCGAAGAGGCTCTGCGCGCGTCTGGACAGTTTCAGTCAATAGACTATCCCGACATTGAGTCAGTCTTGGTACTCAACCCGGACGGCACATTCGAATATCCGGGTCCTGAAGAGGACTACAACGCGGAGGTGCAGACAGAGGGCGGCGATTTGTTTCGGGGATTTGGATCTCTGGCGATCGCCAGTCATGGACAGTGGTCTGTTGACGGCGACACTTTGCATATGTGTGTCTCACCGCCGGAAGTTCGGATTGATCTGACAATCATCGATCCCGATGGAAATGAAGGACGCCTACAAACATCGGGCGGCCCAGATTCTTCGTATCGCAGGTCGCGAAGTTTCACCTGCGAACCGGGTAGTCTGACACTTGTAGAAGGGGCGGCGATCGGACCTAGAACGACCTGGCACTACACGCGCTAGTTTTGGTGGGTCAGCCCTTCGGCTCAGCTGGTGAGACGGGTTGAGCGATCTCCGCCACCCGAGGCGCCCAACTGCCGCTCGCAAACGAAACGACGGACTGAGCAAGCACTTCGGCCGTATCCACAACCGTGTACCGGCCTGGGATGGCATCGGCGATAATCGAGAACTCGGAACATCCGATCACCAGTACATCGCTGCCGGCTCTAGCCAGTTCCTCCGCCGCATCGCGAAGCACATTGCGGGCCGCCATGCTGGTGCTATCGACCTTGATCTCTCTTACGGCCGACAGCATGCGTGCCTGATCGCGTATCGCCGTGGTCGCAAGACCGGCGCGCGAAAACGCGCGGTCAAACACGCGAGTCTGAAGCGCAGTTGGAGAGGCTAGCAGGCCAACATGAGCCCCTTTCCCGGCCGAAGCCAGGACTCGTTCAACCGAAAGGTCGATCATGTTGAGCAACGGGATACGGACCGCTGCTTCAATAACGGGCGCGTAGTGATGCGCTGTATTGCACGGCATCGCCAGGGCTTCGGCTCCATTCGCCTCAAGCCGTTTGGCCATTTCTGCCAAGACCGGCCCGGGGTCTTCGCCCGTCCCATCGATAAGTGCCTTGATGCGCGAAGGCACTTGAGTGTTGCTATCGACAATCAGGGGAATGTGGTCGCGGTCATCCTCGGCATCGGTGAGGTTTATCACCCGAGACATG
>JBCCER010000352.1:0-2966 GCA_039030175.1 Pseudomonadota bacterium | reverse complement strand
GGGCCTCGTCAGCGACAGGGCCGGTTCAGTCGCCATCGTCCTGCTGACTGGCGATCGAAGCGCGATTAGCGACAATCTGTATAGCGACATGCGACGATCCGGTTTGGCACATCTGCTCGCCATTTCCGGCCTTCACGTCGGCCTCATTGCCGGGCTCGTCTTCTTCGGTATCAGGGCTGTATTGGCTTTATCGCCAGCGCTGGCACTGCGCTATCCGATCAAGAAATGGGCTGCGCTCGCCGCCATCGCCGCCGCGTTCGCTTACATGCTGATCGTCGGGGCGACCGTGCCGACACAGCGTGCCTTTTTGATGACCAGTCTCGTCCTCTTTGCAGTTCTTATTGACCGCCTTGCCATCTCCTTACGCTTAGTGGCATTGGCCGCTGCAGTGGTCTTGTTGATTTCACCATCCAGCCTCACTGGCCCCAGTTTTCAGATGAGCTTTGCCGCCGTATTGGCTCTCGTTGCCCTCTATGATGGGCTGCGCGATCGTTGGGGGACCTGGACTGCGCAGCCGGGCTTGGCGCGACGGGCTTGCCTATATCTCGGCGGACTGATGATCACATCGTTCACGGCCACGCTGGCGACAGCCCCCTTCGTGCTCTACCACTTTCAGGAAACACCCGTTTATGGGCCTTTGGCAAACCTGGTCGCTGTGCCGCTGACCGCCAGTTGGATCATGCCATGGGGACTAGCAGCCTACCTCCTTATGCCGTTCGGCCTTGAGACGCTGGCTCTGGTGCCAATGGGCTGGGGCATCGACCTGTTGCTCGAGCTCGCCCATTGGTTCGCAACACAGCCAGGGGCGGTGGTGGCTACGCCAGCATTACCAACGCTGGCGATTGTGTTGGTGATCGCAGGTGGTACTTGGCTTGCACTTTGGCGTGGAAAAGTGCGTTGGTTCGGTTTTGCAGGCGTCCCGGCAGCGATCATGGTGGCGGTGCTCTCGCCGGTGCCAAGCATATTGGTCAGCCAAGATGCCGGTCTTATCGGGCTGCGCTTGCCCGACAACACGTTGGCGGTCTCCCAGATGCGGCGAGACAGTTTTACGCGAGAGCAATGGGCAAGGCTAACCGGCGCCGACCAAGTTATCTCATGGACAGATCTCGCAGCCGCCGACCCGGGTTTTCGATGCGATGGACAAGGCTGCGTTTGGCAAAGAGGGACAACCACGATCGCGTTTGTGTTCGATCCTGCGATTGCAGCTGAGGAATGCGCGCTATCGATCGTCGTTGTTTCGCAAGAACCAATCCGGCGGCCTTGCGCGGCGCCCATCCTCATTGACCGGTTTGATGTATGGCGAAACGGCGCCTATTCTCTCAACGTTCCGATCGATGCTGTAACGGCTGACGAGTTCGTTGATCTAACGACGGTTCGCACGGTCGCCGAACAAACCGGCCACAGACCCTGGTCGAGGTCAATTCAGTAGCGCTGTCAGTTCAGTAGTGCCGGATCAGGCCAACTAAACGACCTTGAACACGCACCCGATCGGCCCCGAAGATCCGTGTTTCGTAGGCTGAATTCGCCGGCTCCAGCGCGACGGTCTTGCCGCCGCCTTTACGCAGACGCTTCAAAGTCACCTCGCCATCGTCGATGAAGGCCACTACGATGTCGCCACTATCGGCGGTATCGCAGCGCTGGATAACGACTGTGTCGCCGTCCAGGATGCCGGCCTCGACCATACTGTCGCCATCGACCAGCAGCGCATAGTGCTCTCCGCCACCGATCATGTCCGGTGGCACGCTGGTGAACGAAGCCGGATCGCTTAGCGCTTCTATCGGCGTTCCCGCCGCGATCTTGCCGTACAGGGGCAGGTCGACGCTGTCGTTGCCGCTAACAGGCGTAACGCTGCGGGGGGGTGGACGCTCGCCCGTTCCCTCGATCACCATCGGACGGAACTTGCCACCGCGTTCTTCTCGCAAGGCAGCAGCTAACCCGTCGGGCAGTTGCAGGACCTCCAAAGCGCGGGCTCGATGGGGCAGGCGGCGAATGAATCCACGCTCTTCCAGCGCGGTGATCAGGCGGTGAATGCCCGACTTGGACTTCAGGCCCAGCGCATCCTTCATTTCGTCGAACGAGGGCGACACGCCCCCATCCTTCAAGCGCCGATCTATGAATAGCAGCAGTTGCTGCTGTTTTTGCGTCAACATGGCTGGTCCCCTAGCCAAATTTCGCCGTCCGAGACGTTCCCGATTGGCGATTCGATATACCGCAGCCTACCGAGAACAAAACAAAAACGTCAAGTTTTGTTCTCCTTAGGTTCCATCATTGGGTTACGACCACCCAATCAGAGTCTGACAAGACCGGGGTCGAACCGCAGAATATTCACCATTGTTCCGGCTTCCGCTGCTTCCGCATGAGGCGGTCGAACGACAAGACACTCGGCCTTGGCCAGCAAAGACAAGACCGAACTATCCTGTTTTTCGAACGGCGTGGCAACCGGTCGTCCATCTTTGTCTTGATCGAGCCTGCTGCGCAGATAGTCCTGACGACGATCGTTTGGCGGCAAATCGCACCCTAGAAGTGCTTGTTCCGTTACAGTTTCTTGAAGCGGCAGTCCTTGCATGACGCGCAGCGCGGGGACCGTGAACAGCAGTGCACAAACCTGTGATGACACCGGGTTGCCGGGCAGGCCCAGTACCGGTGTCCCGCCTATGGCGCCGAACATCAGCGGTTTGCCTGGGCGCATGGCGATGCGCCAAAAGTCGATTTCAAGCCCATCTTCGCCCAGCACATCACGGATAAGGTCATGGTCGCCCACCGAGGCGCCGCCGGTTGTGATCATGAGATCGGCACCCCGCACGCCCTCGGCCGCTGCGTGCAGGGAGGCCGCGTTGTCGCGGGCAATAGGCAAAAGGACCGGTTGTCCGCCGCAAGCAGTGACGAGGGCAGCCAGTCCTAGCCCGTTCGAACTGACAATCTGATCGGGGCCGATGGGATCGCCCGGCATAACGATCTCGTCGCCG
>JBCCER010000351.1:0-2991 GCA_039030175.1 Pseudomonadota bacterium | reverse complement strand
TGCTCGCGCAGGCGTTCCTGCGCCTTCGCCTTGGGCTGGGCCTTCTTCACGCGCGTACGCTGGGCCGGCATCGGGATCAACTCGGCCTGGCCGAGAAACTTCGCCACCCGCTCGGACGGCTTGGCGCCAGTCGACAGCCAATGCTGAATGCGCTCGGTCTTCAGCACCACCCGATCCGGATGGTCCTTGGCCAACATCGGGTTGTATGTGCCGACCTTCTCGATGAAGCGGCCGTCGCGCGGGCTGCGCTTGTCCGTCACGACGATCGAATAAAACGGGCGCTTTTTCGCCCCACCGCGCGACAGGCGGATAACGGTTGCCATTGTTCAAAATCCTTTCCAACGCAAAACGCGCCAGTGCGCGACACTCGCGGACTGGCGGACCCCCGTAGGCGCTTCCTCAACAGGGGAGATGTAAGAAGCGGAGGGAACCTAGTGATGAGAACAGCCAAAGTCAATTGGCGCTTTGAGCCAATCAGCCTCGAATTTAAGCAAACCGCGCTATCGCATCCCTGGCGGCAGTCCGCCCTGGCCGCCGGGCCCGGCGAGGCCCTGCATGCCGCGCATCAGACCCTTCTTGCCCATCTTTTGGACCTTCTTCATCATCGAGGCCATTTGCTGGTGCTGCTTTAGCAGCTTGTTGACATCCTGGACCGTGGTACCGGAGCCCTTGGCGATGCGGATTTTGCGCTTGGCGTGAATGAGGCGCGGGTTTTGCCGCTCGAACTTGGTCATGGACGAGATGATCGCCTCCTGACGCTTCAGTAAGCCGTCATCCAGCTTGGCGGTCTTCATCTGCTCTTTGATCTTGCCAACGCCGGGCAAGAGGTTCATCAGGCCCTGCATGCCGCCCATCTTGCGCATTTGGCGCAGCTGGCCGGCCAGATCGTCGAGGTCGAACGCGCCCTTTTTGATCTTCTTGGCGAGCCGGTCTGCCTCGTCCTTTTCGATTGTCTCGGCGGCCTTTTCGACCAGGCTGACCACGTCGCCCATGCCCAGGATGCGGCTGGCGATCCGGTCGGCGTGGAAGGCCTCCAGCGCATCGACCTTTTCGCCGGTGCCCATCAGCTTGATCGGCTTACCGGTAACGGCCCGCATGGAGAGCGCCGCACCGCCACGCGCATCGCCATCGACGCGGGTCAGGACGATGCCGGTGAGTCCGACCTTGTCGCGGAAGTTGGTGGCGACCGTGACGGCGTCCTGGCCTGTCATGGCGTCGGCAACCAGCAGGGTCTCAACCGGCTTGGCAACATCACGCACAGAGGCGACCTCGGCCATCAGCTCTTCGTCGATCGCCAGGCGGCCGGCCGTGTCGAGCAAGACCACGTCATAGCCTTCTGTCCGACCCGTCTGAATCGCGCGCTTGGTGATCTCGATCGGCTGCTGTCCTGCGACGATCGGCAGAGTCGCGACCTCCACCTGCTCGCCCAGAACGGCGAGCTGTTCCTGGGCCGCCGGCCGCCGTGTATCGAGCGAGGCCATGAGGACCTTCTTGCCCTCGCGTGTCTTCAGGCGCAGGGCGATCTTGGCCGTGGTCGTGGTCTTGCCGGAGCCCTGCAGGCCGACCATAAGGATCGGAACCGGAGGCTCGGCGCGCAGGTTCAGCTCGGTCTCGTCCGCTTTCGCGGGTTCCGGCGTCGGTTCGGGGATCGGCAGGTCGAGCGGCGGTGCAGGCTGGGCCGCGCCGCCGAGGCCCGGCAATAGGGCGGGCTTGGCGGGTGCTGGCGCAGCAGCGGCCGGCTCGTCGGCCCCTTCGGGTGTTCCCCCCAGCATTTCAACGAGGCTGTCATGGACGATCTTGACGACCTGCTGGCCGGGAGTGACAGAGCGCAATACCTCGTGGCCGACGGCGCGCTCACCGGCCTTGGCGATGAAGTCCTTGACCACCGGCAAGGCGACATCGGCTTCCAGCAGGGCCACGCGTACCTCGCGCATGGCCTCCTTAACGTCGGCCTCGTTCAGGCTGCCCCGACCGCGCAACTTGTCGAAAATATCGCCCAGCCGGCCGCTTAGACCGTCGAACATCCACTCATCTCCTGTCGTAACTCTCTGGCCAGTGCCATTGCCACAACCGCAAAGGCCCTACCGCACAAATCCCAGGACTGGCCAGCACCCCGGCGAGCGCTTCATCGGGGGTTCGTGAAGCGCGCGGAACCTAGGTTTGGCCACCATCTTTGTCAATCGATGTACGAGCCAACTACGGGATGCGGCGCCTTCGCTCAATCGCTCCGTCACCGCCGATTACCCTGACCCCGCGCAGATCCGAGGTCAGCGGCAGACGCAGCGGCTCGGGCCGAATGTCGACGATGCCTTGGGTGACGAATGCGTCGAAAGACGGCGGTTCGGCCACGAACGATACATCCCAGATGCCGTTGGGCGGCGCGACCACATATTGAACGGGAACCAGCCGAGGGTTGGTCCAGCCGCCGGTGGGGACCCGCCCCAGCGCCTCAATCTCCAAGAACCGTTCTTCGCCCTGCTTAACCTCGGAGATCGATGCGTTGATCAGTTCCGGTATCAACACCGGCGCCCGCGGCTGAGGCTCAATCGGCACGCTCCCTCCCCCCGGCACGCAAGCCGACAGCACAAGGGCGAACAAGGCAAGAAATGCAAGACGGGTCGCTCTCATCGACAGGTCCTCCGATTGTTCCGGCATATCTTCGCGGGCAGCATTGTCGAGGGGCGGCGCCGATTAGGCAACCATGGGATAGCCCCGACTTCACGGCTCCGCATCGTCTTGTTCCCAGAAGGGTGGCCGGACGTCTGCCCCTGATGGCAGGGGCGCGGTGCGATCCAATGTCCAGGCGGCGATATCGGCGATCGGAACGTCGGCCGCCAGATCCCGCAGCAGCATATGATACCCGTCGGGATAGAAGGCGAGCGTCACCGGCCTGCCGGATTCCTGCAATTCGCCGACCAGAGCGCGGACCGGTGCCTCGGGCACGATGGTTTCATTGTCGCCATAAAGCACCAAGGTCGGCAGGCGAACCTG
>JBCCER010000350.1:0-3009 GCA_039030175.1 Pseudomonadota bacterium | reverse complement strand
GGCCAATCTTATCCCGCACCCATCGTCGACCATCGCCAAGCACGCAAACAAGCGCTCGAAGCCTATGAAACGGTCAAGGCCAATGCGTAGATACGCAGTTATGAGGATTGTATGAAGATCGCCATCATCGGCAGTGGCATTACCGGTTTAAGCGCAGCCTGGCTTCTCCACCCGCACCACCAAATCGTCGTTTACGAGCAAGACGGTAGAATTGGCGGCCATTCCAACACGGTCGATGCGCCCGTGGGGCCTGACGGTGCCTCGGTTCCGGTCGATACCGGTTTCATCGTATTCAACGGGCGCACCTACCCCAACCTAGTCGCCCTCTTCGATCACCTCGGCGTACTGGCAGCCGATACTGCAATGTCGTTTTCGGTCAGTTCGCGCAACGGCGCGCTGGAATACGCCGGAACATCGATGCGGCATCTTTACGCCCAACCGAGAAACTTGTTGCGCTGGCGCCATCATCGCATGGTTCGAGACATCCTGGATTTCTATCGCCGAGCGCCCGGCTTGCTGGCCGAGATGGATGACGACCAGGACAGCCCCAGCTTGGAGGCGTTTCTTTCGGCACACGGCTATGGCGACGGTTTCGTCTATGACCATCTACTGCCGATGGGTGCAGCTATCTGGTCGACAACCGTTTCGGAGATGATGCGGTTCCCGGCCACCAGCTTTGTTCGCTTTTTTCACAATCACGGGCTTCTACAGGTAGCCGGTCGCCCCCAATGGCGAACGGTTAAGGGTGGCAGCCGGAGTTATGTAAAGCGCCTGGCAGGATCGTTCGCCGACCGGATTCGAACTGGCGATGGCGCCGTTGAGATCACCCGGGCCGGCCCCTGTGCCGTCGTGAAAGATAGCACCGGCCATGCTGAAATCTTCGACCAGGTGATCCTGGCGTGTCATGCAGACCAGGCGCTGGCGCTTCTAACGGATGCGACCGACGAGGAGCGGGCAGTTCTCACGCCCTTCCGCTATGAGCCCAACAAGGCAGTGCTTCACACGGATCCCAAATTGATGCCGCGCCGACGGCGCGTTTGGTCTAGTTGGAACTATCTCAGCCGCCAACCAACAGTCGACGACGCGAAGGTCAGCGTCACTTACTGGATGAACCGTCTTCAGCCCTTGGGAACGGCCCGCGATGTGTTCGTGACACTAAACCCGCTGCGGGAACCGGACCCGCGAAGCGTCATCGCCTCGTTCGACTATGACCACCCTCAATTCGACCACGCGGCTATGTTGGCCCAGAAGCGCATTGGCAGCATCCAGGGCGTCAATCGCACCTGGTTCTGCGGCAGCTATTGCGGATACGGTTTTCACGAGGATGGGTTGGCGGCTGGGTTGACCGTGGCTGAAGCGCTGGGCGCCAGGCGTCCCTGGTCGGTGGAGGAAGCAAGCCCGGCTGGCCGTCATGCCGCGCCCGATATCCCGTTTGTCCCAGATGCACTGCGCATCGCTGCGGAGTGATCCGATGACCGGCAGCGAGACAGTATCGGCGCTTTATCGAGGCCGGGTGATGCATAAGCGCCTGCTGCCCTTCGGCCATCGCTTTGTCTACCGTGTATTCTCGCTGTGGCTCGACCTCGAGGACATTCCAAAGCTGGGACGCCGTCTGCGGCTGTTCTCCTACAACCGCTTCAACCTTTTGTCTTTTCACGACCGCGACCATGGCCCACGCGATGGCGGCCCGCTCCGACCATGGCTGGAAAGCGCCCTCGATAATGCGGGCATCCAACTGGAAAGCGGCCCTATCAGGCTGCTCTGCTTCCCCCGGGTCCTGGGTTATGTCTTCAATCCGCTGAGCATCTATTTCTGCTACCACGCCGATGGGCAGCTCAAGGCCATCGTGCATCAAGTGCGCAACACGTTCGGCGAGATGCACAGCTATGTGATCCCCGTTTCATCGGATCACCTACCGGGCGCGCCGATCCGACAGCAGTGCGACAAGCAGTTCTATGTTTCGCCCTTCATTGGCATGCGGGCGCGCTATCACTTTCGGCTCCACGAGCCTGGCGACACCTTATCAATCGTCATCCGGCAAACGGTTCCTGAAGGCCAGATGCTGGTGGCCAGTCAAACAGGACGACGCAGGCCTTTGACAGACGGCCAATTACTGCGCGCCTTTTTCGGCCACCCCTTGATGACGGTTAAGGTCATGACGGCGATCCATTGGCAGGCCTTGTGGCTGTGGCTGAAAGGTGCCAAGTTCCATCGCCGTCCGCCACCGCCGACAAAAGCAGTGACGACGGTAACGACCGAACCCTGAGCACTGTTTCAACAACCTGGCCTAACGATGACGACCAATAACGGTGCGGCTGCCAGGCCCTACCGACAGTCCCGGCCGATGCGTCTTATGCTGGCTCTCGGACATCATCTTGCCATCGGCGAGATCACGGTCGTCTTGCCCGACGGCAGTCAGCGCCATTTTGCTGGATCGGAGCCTGGCCCCAGGGCCTATCTGCAGATCAACCGCGATCGTCTGGCCCGACGCACGTTGGCCGGCGGCAGCTTGGGCTTTTGCGAGGCCTACCTGGACGGTGATTGGTCGAGCCCGGATGTCGAATCCCTGTTCATCTTCTTCCTGAAGAACCAGGAACGCTTGCAGCAGCAGATGCAGGGCAAGGCCTGGTATCGCGCGCTCAACTATATGCGCCATCTGTGGCGGCCAAACGACCGCAAGGGCGCAAGGCGCAACATCCACGCGCATTACGATCTGGGGAATGGCTTCTATCAGGCCTGGCTCGACCCCTCGATGACCTATTCGTCCGCCCTGTTTGGCGAGAACGGATCCGACCTGGAGGCTGCCCAGCAAAGAAAATATGCCGCCCTTGCCGACCGGATCGGCTTAGCGCCTGATCACTCAGTGTTGGAGATTGGTTGCGGCTGGGGCGGTTTTGCAGCCTTTGCGGCGGGCGAACGGGGTGCCAAGGTGACTGGCCTTACCATCAGCCAGGCCCAGCACGACTACGCCAAACAGAGGGTGTTCGAGGCGGGCCTTGCCGAACGGGT
>JBCCER010000349.1:0-3026 GCA_039030175.1 Pseudomonadota bacterium | reverse complement strand
GTGCGGACCTGTGAGATCAGGCGGCAGGAGATGTCGAAGGCCGAGCGTTGGTTTGAAGACCAGCGGGCGCTTTGGGAGGGGCGGTTTGATCGCCTGGATGCCTATCTCACCGATGTGCAGGGCAAGAACGCCAAGGCGAGCGGCCGCAAACGCAAGGGCGATGGGCCATGACCCGGCCCACGCCCGTTCATTCGTCTTTCACCATCGAGCGGGAGTTTGCCGCGCCGCGCGAACTGGTGTTCAACGCCTGGACCGATCCCGAGGCAAAGGCCAATTGGTTCATCGGCCCGGACGGGTGGACGGAGACCGGGCGGACGTTCGATGCACGGCCTGGCGGTGTCGATACGCTGCGCGGCCGGTTTCAGAGCGGTGTGGAGACGCTTTATACGGCCCGCTATCACGAAATCCGGTCCCACGACCTGATCGTCTACGCCTATGACATGCATATCGATGGCGGCCATCTGTCGACCTCGCTCTCTACGGTTGTGCTCCATGCCGACGGAGACAAGACGAAGCAGGTCTATACCGAACAGGCGGTCCATTTCGATGGCGAAGATGGCAGCATTTCGCGCCAAGGCGGCGTCGGGACCCTGTTTGAGCATTTGGCGGCGTATCTCGAGACGATGAGAAGTGCCGCATGACCGACCTTGTGGAAGATACCAAGCGGTTGACGCTCTCACGCCGCTACAAGGCGCCGCGAGACCTCGTTTGGGCCGTGTGGACTGACCCGGACCATGTCGCTCAATGGTGGGGGCCGTTCGGCCCTGAGAAGACGTCTAGCGATATTCAGGCCAAGGTCGGCGGAGTCTTTCTCGTCAACATGACGGCGCCCGACGGGTCGCAGCATCCGAGCCGCGGCATCATTCGCGAAATCGAACCGCCAAAGCATCTTGTCATCGAAGGAGATCCAGGGGCGCTGGACGCGTGCGGCGCCGGGCTGCCGCCGCGCGCCCTGATCACCGTCACCTTCGAAGAGGTCGACGGCGAAACCGAACTCATGCTTGATGCCGTGTTTCCGTCCAACGCGGCTCGGGAGGCGGCCAAGGATAGCGGGTATCTGGCGAGTTGGGGCGTCAGCCTAGTCGCCATTGAGGCGTACATGGATGGCATCATGACCAACTCCGGCGTGCCCGCGTAGGAGGCCCAGATATGGAGATGAACGCGAAAGTACGAACCTGCTTCTGGTTCGACGGTAACGGGCGCGAGGCGGCGGAATTTTACGTCTCCCTGCTGCCCAACAGCCGGATCGAGCGGGAGTTTACGGCCAGCGATGAGGAGCCGCTGGTCATTGAGTTCACCCTCGCGGGTGCACCGATGATGATCCTGAACGGCGGCCCGATGTTTAAGCCGACGGAGGCCGCCTCAATCAGCGTCCTGACCGAGGATCAGGCCGAGACCGACGCCTTATGGGAACAGCTGACCGCCGATGGTGGCGCGGAAGGCATGTGTGCCTGGCTGAAGGACAGGTATGGCGTTTCATGGCAGATCGTTCCCAAACGTTTGGTCGAACTGATCAACCATCCAGACAAGCAGGCGGCCGGTCGCGCTCGCGAGGCCATGATGCAGATGAAGAAGATCGATATTGCCGCGCTGGAAGCGGCCTTCGCAGGTGACTAAGGGAGAGAGCCGATGACCTATGTCGATGGATTTGTGATTGCCGTGCCGACGGAAAACAAATCGGCCTATCAGGCGCATGCCGAGACATCCGCCGCTGTGCTGAAGGAGCATGGCGCGCTGAAGCTGGTCGAATGCTGGGGCGATGACGTGCCAAAGGGCGAGGTCACCGATTTCTACGGTGCGGTGCAGGCCAAGGAAGGCGAAACGATCGTCTTCGCCTGGCTCACCTGGCCGGACAAGGCAACGCGGGATGCCGCGATGCCCAAGATCATGGCCGACCCCCGCATGCAGCCGGATACCAACCCGATGCCCTACGATGGCAAGCGGATGATCTTTGGCGGCTTTGAGATGATGCTGGACGCATAGCAAGGGACTGACGCGGCGCGGGGTGCGCTGACAGCGCTCCGCCCTGCACCGACTGAAAATTCAGTTGACCGTGACCGGAAATTCGGGAGGCATTAGCGTCGGGCACTAACAACAAACCACACCACAGCCTTGCCTGACCACACGACCGAAGCAAACGATCTGCCGCCGCCCGGAGCGCCGGACATCGATATCGCGCGGGCGGCCTCGATGCGGCCGATCGTCCATCTTGCCAAGGAGCGGCTGGACGTGCCGGCCAAGGCGCTGGTGCCGTATGGCCATTACAAAGCCAAGCTATCGCTGGACTACATCAAGACGCTCGCCGACCGGAAGCCGGGCAAGCTGGTGCTGGTCACCGCGATCACGCCGACGCCGGCGGGCGAAGGCAAAACCACGACCAGCGTGGGCCTGAGCGACGCGCTGAATCGGCTCGGCTACGCCTCCACCGTTTGCCTGCGCGAGCCGTCGCTCGGCCCATGTTTTGGCATGAAGGGGGGCGCGGCCGGCGGCGGGCGGTCGCAAGTGCTGCCGATGGAGGATATCAACCTCCACTTCAACGGCGATTTCCATGCCATCACAGCGGCGCATAATCTGTTGTCGGCTCTGATCGACAATCATCTGAAATGGGACAACGCGCTCGACCTCGACCCGCGCCGGGTTGCCTGGCGACGGGTGCTGGACATGAATGACCGGGCCTTGCGGGATATCGTCGTCGGCCTTGGAGGCCCGGGTAATGGCGTGCCGCGCGAGGATGGGTTCGACATCACCGTGGCCTCGGAACTGATGGCCATCCTTTGCCTGGCGTCCGACCTCGGCGATCTGGAGCGGCGGCTGGGCGAAATTATCATTGGCCGCACCTATAAGCGCGAGCCGGTCCGGGTCCGCGACCTCGGCGCCGAGGGGGCTATGGCAATCCTCCTGAAGGACGCGCTGGCCCCCAATCTAGTGCAGTCGATCGAACGCAACGCGGCCTTCATCCATGGCGGGCCATTTGCCAACATCGCCCATGGCTGCAATTCGGTCATCGCCACCAAGACGGCGCTGGC
>JBCCER010000348.1:0-3060 GCA_039030175.1 Pseudomonadota bacterium | reverse complement strand
GTCGTCCCAGTCAAGCGCATGACCGGCGACACCGTTGGCCAAAGCGGCCAGGTGAACCGGCGCGCGAAGATCCCCGGAACCGATGATGGTCGCCTCTTCGACACCGTCAACTGCCTTGACATAATCGCGGGCAATTTTTGCACAGGGCTCGGTCGAGCCGGCAATCATCACCGCCGTGCCGTCCAGAATGCAGCGCTTGGCGAGTTCAACGACCTCTTTGGGCAGGTCGTCGAATCTTGTACCAGCAACGAACGACGCCAATTGCTCCGTAACGTCCGGTCCGCTGTCCCCCTCTTGGGGTGCTGCGACTTCAGCCATCTCCCGCGGCCTTGGCATCGTCGATGCGGCACGCCGCGACGAGATCGCTGATTGCAAAATCGCGTTCCAGACAAAGGTCGATCAAGGATCGGCTGCCTTCTGGAAGAATCGGTGCAAGAATCCCTTCGGCCTTCGCCGCGACCTCTTCGGGCGCTATTGGGTCATCCGGCGTTCCCCGCACGACTTTTGCGTGGTGGCGTGCCACTTGGCCATCTGTCATTCGGATTGAAACGATCGACTGGCGTTCCGGACGCGCCACAGCCAAATCGTCATCCGGGACAAGGCGGATCTTTTTTCGCAATGCCAGGATTTCCGGATCGGCCATCAGAGCGCCATCGTGAGAGTCCCTGAAACTCACTCCGCCTCTAAGGATCGCCAGCGCTGCTAGATGCTGTGCGCAGACCGCCGGCATTTTTCGGTCGTCCACGACGTGAATGCGATCTGATGGCAGGCGCACCTCAACGGCGTCGATCTGATCGCCGGTCATGGCCTGTTCCGCAAAGATCTTCTCAATGGCGTCGAGCATCGACTGCAAGGGAGAGCCGACAGACCATTTCTTGATCGTGGCGTGGAGGATCTCGTAGCGGTTGCCGAGATCGTCGGTCAGGGTCGCCGGTTGAGCTTTCTCCGCATAGGCTTCCAGATACCCGCGTGATCCGGTCAGAGGACGCTCGGGCGCCGTCATGCCTGCCTTTGCCAACAAGGCGGCAAAGACGCCGTTTCGTGCGCTCTTTCCGGCAAAGTCGAACGACTTTTCCACATGATCTGGGTCACGGTTCCAATAGGGCAGGCCCGAGGCCTGCTGGACCGTGAAGGACAGCAGGGCTTCGGCTTGTTTCATACTAAGTCCCAGAAGTGCCCCAGAGGCCGCCGCCGCGCCAAACAGTGTTCCGAACGCATGGGTTGAAATGGCCGTGGTTTTCGGATTGGAGAAGCCCAGCGCCATGGTCGATCGCGCGCCGATGTCGTAACCAAGGGCGATGGCCTTGAGCAGCGCATCGCAAGATGCGTCGACGCTTTCCGCAACCGCTAGCGCCGCCGGAACAATGCCGCATCCGGGATGAAACCTGCCGCGCAGATGGCTGTCATCGGTCTCGTCTGCGTGTGCTGCCATAGCGTTGGCGAACGCCGCATACTCGATGCTTGATCGGTCGGTGCTGCCTAGGAGGGTGGCGGCGTTCCCCGCCTTCGCGCCGGCGACAAAGTCGTAGGCGAAACGACCTGCCGGCAGAAAGCGACCCGAAAGGATGGCGGCCAACGTGTCAATCAGATGACAGCGGGCTCGGACCAACACCTCATCTGGTACGGATGCGTCGCACGCGTCGGCTATGTATGTCGCCAGGACCGATTCCGCGCTGTCCGAATTTGCCGCCAGGCCCCTGTTGGGTAGCGGGCTGTCAACCGAGCCGTTCATTGCAATGGCCAGGGAAGGCTGATGCCGACGGATTCCTGCAGCAGCCCTGTCGGGTAGCGCAGCGTGAGCTGGTCTGACAGCAGGCCGAGGAACAAGACAAAGGCCGCCGCACCGACAAAGGCGTAGACCGGCTTGACCCGACCGCGTCTCCACAAGAACAGGAAGATGAAGATCGCGATGCCAAGGACGTAGCCGACCAGCGCCGACAAGATCAGCATGCCAAGCAGCAAGCCGAGGAAATACTCCGCCGGCGGGCGTGTGTCCTTCTCGGCGTCCTTCCCATGTTCGGCGTCGAAAAAGGTGGGTCCCGGTTTGCGCTGGATCAGCATGTTGATGCCGAGCGGGATCAGGCAGGCAAGGGCGGTGCACGCGGCCACTGTCGGGAACAGGCCGGTCAACTGGTTGTAGCTGAGACCATCCCACAGAATGTAAAGCGCAAACGCTGCGATCAGGCCGAAGAAGATCCATTGCGGCCCGGTCCGCTTTGCGGTGAACGGAGACTCTTCCGTCATCGGGCCGGGATGGGTCTGCTTGTAGAAAACGGCCGCCGTTACCGACAGAATTGTCAGCACGAGAAGTCCGATAACGATGGGGCGTTCGAGGAATGAAAGACCATAGAGCGCGACGGTCTGATAGACCGACGACTCGACCCTTTCGGCCAACACAAAACCGATCAACAGCGCTGGCCGAGGCCAGCCGAAGCGCTTCATGTAAACGCCAAGAACGCTGAGCAAGAACAGCGCGACCAAGTCGCCCCAGCTTCTTGTCGCTTGGAAGGCCGCGAAGAAGATGATGCCGAGCATGAACGGGGCCAGCAGCACGTACCGAATGGTCGTCAGCTTGGCGATCTGGGGCGACAGCGCGAAACAGATGCCGGCGCCCACGACATTGGCCACGGCGATGGACCAGATGATGACATAGACGAGATCAAGCCGGTCCGTGACCATCTCGACACCAGGGTCGATGCCGATGATAACCAGCCCGCCCAGCAGGATCGCCATTGATCCGGAGCCGGGAATGCCGAGCAACAGCGTCGGCACTAATGCGCCGCCTTCTTTGGCGTTGTTGGCGGACTCCGGAGCAACCACGCCGCGGACATCGCCCGTGCCATACCTCTCGCGGTTCTTGGTGGACTGCACCGCATGGCCGTAAGCGATCCAGTCGACGACGCTGCCGCCAAGCCCTGGCAACGCGCCGACGATGCAGCCGATAAAGGCGCAGCGCAGGGACAGCCACCAATTGTTGATCCAATCGCGTGCACCCTGAAGCCAGCCGGGACCCAGTTTGCCGGATTCGGAAATCGTGGTTTGGCGGCGCAGGAGGTCGAT
>JBCCER010000347.1:0-3076 GCA_039030175.1 Pseudomonadota bacterium | reverse complement strand
GTGAGGTGGATGGATGTGAAAACCTTTCGCAGTGCCGGCATCCATCAACGCGGTGGCCCATTGCTTTGGCCACATGCCAATCTCGCCGAGTTTGCCTTCGCCCTCGCGAGCGAATTCCCCAAAATAGCCGCGCTGTCGCTGTTGAAACACAGTGCGTTTGAAAATCTCAACGCCCGGGATCCAGACCTTCTCCAGCCCCTCTTTGCTCAGCAATTCACCGGCCTCGACCTCACCCTATTCCAATCGGACGGGATCGACCTATTCGTCGGCGACGTGTTCGATCTGACGGCCGATGCGTTGGGCCATGTCGACGCGATCTACGACCGGGCGGCCTTGGTCGCTCTGCCGCACGAGATGCGCGTCGACTATGCTGCCCATATTGCCACAATCACCGGCTCGGCCCGCCAATTGCTGCTTACCTTCGTCTACGATCAGGCGGAAATGGACGGGCCGCCCTTTGCGGTCGATGGCGACGGCGTCGATGCGCTCTATGGCGCCTGGTATCGCCGGAAACTTGGCGCCGGCAAGCCGATCACGGGCTCCCTCGCCGAGAGGTGCACGGGCACCGAAAGCGCCTGGCTGCTGGAACCGTTGGGCCAGTCAAGCTGACTTGAGGCTCAGTCGTCGAATGCGACGCGGATCCCCGTAAACTCGTAGCCCGAATTGGACTCCAGCGACGCGCTGTCTAGCGGATTGCCGCTGAGCGGCGTGAAGGAAAGGGCCGCGTTGCCGGTTAGCGCGCCGTTCGCCGGATCGTAGCTCGCCGTGATGTCCAGCCGGGCGATCTGCCGGTCCGGCTCGTCGCCATCCGCAAAGGTGAAGTCGAGGATCAGCGCCTCGAACTGCAACTGGCCATTGTCTGCCCCAAGGCAGCGCCAGGTGCCCCTGGCGTCGGAGAAGGGCTGATAGCCGCGCACGCCGCCTTGGGCGGAATCGGTAAGAAACGCGTGCCCGCCATTGGTCAGCGAGATCAGGCTGCGGTCAATCGAGCCGCCGTCATACTCGCGCAAGGTCAGATAGGTCCCGACCGCATCGATGCACTCATTGATCGCCGGGTCGGTATCGTCCTGTGCGGCGGCCGGTGAGATTATCGCAAGGGCGAGCAGGGCAGAGGCTGCGAGGCGAACGGCATGCACGGGATCGGCTCCTTTGATGGTGATGGAATGACCATACCAATCAGGTCGAAATGCCACCACCGCCAACCACCGCATCCACCTCGACCTCGACCAGCCAGTCCGGGTCGATGAAGCGGGAGACCTCGACGAAGGTGCAGGCCGGGCGAATGTCGGCGAACGTCTCGCCATGGGCACGGGCCGCCTCTTTCCAGGAGGCGATGTCGGTCAGCATGATGCGGGTGCGGATGACGTCATCGAGGCTAGCGCCGGCCTCCGACAGGGCCCGTTCGATGATCTCAAGGCATCGACGCGTTTGCCGATAGGTGCTGCCGACGCCAACGGTCTGGCCGTCTTCACCGATCGGGGCCGTTCCAGCGACAGCGATTTGGTTCCCAATCCGAACGGCCCGGCTGAATCCGATCGCTGGTTCCATCGGTGAGCCGGACGAAACGGTTTTCCGCATCGGTGCAGCCGCGCAATCCCCGCTGGCGCTATGCGGTTTTGATCGCCTCAATTCCCAACTCGTCGATCATGCTGTCGCGCATGACGAATTTTTGCGGTTTGCCAGTCACGGTCATTGGCAATTCGTCCCGGAAGCGAACATGGGTCGGCACCTTGAAGTGGGCGATCTGCCCCTTGCAGAAATCGATGATCGACTGCTCGCTCACTGTCGCGCCGGCCTTGGGAATAATCCAAGCAACGGAGATTTCGCCAAACCTGTCGTCGGGAATGCCGAAGACCTGAACCTGGGACACGTCGGGGTGGGTGTAGAGGAATTCCTCTATCTCGCGCGGATAGATGTTCTCGCCGCCGCGGCAGATCATGTCCTTCACCCGCCCGGTGATATTGCCGTAGCCCTCAGCATCGATCGTCGCGAGGTCGCCGGTATGCATCCAGCCATCCTTGTCGATCGCGCTGGCCGTTTGTTCGGGCGCATCCCAATAGCCCTGCATCACCGAATATCCACGGGTCAGCAATTCGCCCTGCTCGCCGACCGCGACCGTGTTTCCGTCTTCGTCCACGATCTTCACATCCACATGGGGGTGGATGCGCCCGACGGAGGACACACGCTTTTCCAACGGGTCGTCGACATTGCTTTGGAACGAAACCGGGCTGGTTTCGGTCATGCCATAGGCGATCGTCACCTCTTTCATGTTCATCAGCGCCTGAACATTCTTCATCACTTCAATGGGGCAGGGGGCGCCGGCCATGATCCCGGTCCGCAAATGGCTGAGATCGAAACTGTCGAAATTGGGCAGGTCGAGTTCGGCGACGAACATGGTCGGCACACCGTACAACGCTGTGCATTTTTCCTCTGACACAGCGCGCATGGTCGCTTCAGGCTCAAACCCCTCGCCGGGAACGATCATCGCCGCGCCCTTCGTCACACAGCCCAAGGTTCCCATGACCATGCCGAAGCAATGGTAGAAAGGCACAGGAATGCACAGCCGGTCGGCCTCGGTGAACTCCATGGCGCCGGTTACGAACCGGGCGTTATTGACGATGTTCCGATGGCTGAGGCAGGCCCCTTTGGGAAGGCCGGTCGTGCCGCTGGTGAACTGGATATTGATCTGGTCGTTGCGGCCGAGTGTCTCTGAAATGGCGTCGAGTTTGGCCGCGGGAACGCTTCTTCCCGATGCCATGACGGCATCGAAGGCCAACATTCCCTCGGGCGTTTCGTCGCCCATGCAGATCGCGCAAGTGAGCCGGGGCAGCTTCGCGGCCCGCAAGACGCCTGGCTCGCACGTCGCCAGTTCCGGCGCAAGCTCGCGCACCATGGCCGCATAGTCCGAGGATTTGAAGCTGCGCGCCAGGATCAGGCCCCGGCACCCGACCTTGTTCAGCGCATATTCCAGCTCGAAGGTTCGATAGGCAGGGTTGATGTTGACAAGAATGACCCCCAGACGGGCCGTCGCGAACTGCGCCAACAGCCATTCGTACCGGTTGGGCGACCAGACGCC
>JBCCER010000346.1:0-3169 GCA_039030175.1 Pseudomonadota bacterium | reverse complement strand
TGGCACCACCATGCGCGCGGGAAAATTTGACTCTCGAAAGGCTTACCTGATAACGTTAGTATACGAATGATAAGATCAGGAGAGGCGACCGTTGCCCTATCTGGCGCCGACTAAGCCATCGGAAGCGCTCGCCTTTTTGCGCGATGCGGCGCCGACGATCATTGCCGGCTGTACTGACTTTTTCCCAAGCCAAGCGCCAGGCCATGTGGCCGACAACATTCTCGACGTCACCATGATCGAGGGGATGCGCGGCGTCACCGAAACGGAAAACGGCTGGCGGATCGGCGCGGCGACAACCTGGACCGACATCATTAAAGCCCCTACCCCGCCCGCCTTTGACGCGCTGAAGCTTGCCGCGCGAGAAGTCGGATCAGTCCAGATCCAAAATCGCGGGACGGTGGCCGGCAACCTCTGCAACGCCTCTCCCGCCGCCGACGGCGTGCCGCCGCTGCTGGCCTTGGACGCGCAGGTCGAGATCTCGTCCCACTCGGCGACACGCATTGTGCCGCTGAGCGCTTTCATCACGGGCGTTCGTAAGACCGATTTGCGCGACGACGAGTTGGTAGCCGCGATACACATCCCCACCATTTCCGACAAGGCGGGAAGCGGGTTTCAGAAGCTTGGCAGCCGCACCTGTCTGGTGATCTCCATCGCCATGGTCGCAGCCGTGGCGGAAATCCTCGATGGCCGAATCGCGATGGCCCATATCGCGGTAGGAAGCTGTTCTCCGGTTGCCCAACGCCTGCCAAACCTTGAGGCGAAGCTAACAGGCACAGTCGTGTCCGACCTCGCCGATTTTGACTTTTGCGCACAAGACGCCTTAGCCCCCCTCAGCCCAATTTCCGACGTCCGTGGCTCAGCCGACTATCGCCTGGATGTGGTGCCCGAGCTGTGCCGCCGGGCCGTGCTTCAGGCATGTTCCGAAGGGTAGGGCGATGGACGGTCCCATTTCCACGACCGAGATTGTTTTCACCCTGAATGCAAGGCAGGTATCGGTTGCCCCCGAACCCGGGGAAAGACTCTCTGAGTCCCTTCGAGAGCGGCTCGGCGCGCGGGACGTCAAGATCGGCTGCAATGCTGGAGATTGCGGGGCCTGCACAATCCTGCTGGACGGTGAGCCGGTGTGTGCCTGCCTGATGACCACTCAGCAGGCCTCGGGACTGACGGTCGAGACCGTCGCGGGCTTGGTTGCTTCTGATACCGATGCGCAACGGTTGGCGGAGAGCTTCCAGGATCACGGCGCAGCGCAGTGCGGGATCTGTACGCCCGGCATGATGGTCTCCGCCGTGGCCCTGCTCCGACAAGATAGCGAGCCCGACGAGGGGGCAATCACCGATGCCCTCGGCGGCGTTCTGTGTCGCTGCACCGGCTATCGCAAGATCATCGACGCCATAGCCAACGTGCCGGGCCGGGTTTCCGCCGACGGCGGTGCGGGCACCGCCATTCGTCGCCTGGACGGCGCGGACAAGGTTTCGGGGGCCGAACTGTTCGGCGACGATGTCGCCCCAGCAGGCACGTTCGAAGTGAAGGTCGTCCGGTCTCCCTATCCGCGTGCAGCCTTTACCTTTGGCGATCTGGATGCCTGGGCCGAAGCGACCGACGGTATCGAGGCCGTCCTGACAAGCGCAGACATCGGCGGCCAAAACTGCTTTGGAGTGATCCCGGCCTTTGCTGATCAACCGGTTTTTGCAGAGGAGATTGCCCGCTTCCGTGGAGAAGCGGTAGCTGCAGTAGTGGGAACGCCCGAGGCGATCCGCCGGTTCAAATCCCAAGACTTCCCCGTTGCCTGGACAGAGCTCGACAACGTCACAACGGCATCGGAGGCTCGGGAGCCGGAGGCAGCCCTGCTGCACGAACACCGAGACACCAATCTCATGTGCGAAGGTTTCGTGACCAGCGGCGATCCCGAACTGGCGCTTGCCGACGCCGACGAGACCGTCGAGGGCGAATTCACGACCGGCTATGTGGAGCACGCCTATATCGAGCCGGAGGCCGGGTTCGCCCAAATGGTAAATGGCCGAGTTGAGGTCCATGCCTGTACGCAGTCAACCGCGATGGACCTCGAAGGTCTGGAGATCATCTTAGGCCTGAACCGCAGTCAGATCCGCGTGGTGCCGACGGGCGTCGGCGGCGGCTTTGGCTCCAAGCTCGACCTCTCCGTCCAGCCCTATCTTGCGCTGGCCGCGATGAAGACCGGCCGCCCCGTGCGGATCACCTACAGCCGTATAGAGTCGATGCAATCGACCACCAAGCGCCACCCGTCTGACATCACGCTGAAGATTGGCGCGACCAAGGATGGCAACATCAGCGGTTTCAAGTTCTTCGGGGCGTTCAACACAGGTGCTTACGCCTCGTGGGGCCCGACAGTGGCGAACCGCGTGCCTGTCCACGCCTCTGGCCCTTATCGCATCACCGATTACCGCGCAGAGTCGCATGGGGTTCATACCAACGGCCCGCCAGCTGGGGCATTTCGAGGCTTCGGTGTGCCGCAATCCGCCATCGCCCAGGAGAGCTTGTTTGACGAATTAGCCGAGAAGCTGGGTCGCGACGCACTGGATTTCCGCCTTCAGAACATGCTTGAGGACGGCATTCCGACCGTCTGCGGTCAGGTCTTCGAGCAGGGGGTCGGCGCGAAAGCTTGCCTGGAGGCTCTGCGTCCTGCCTGGAGGGATGAACGCGAAAAGGCGGACGCGTTCAATCGATCGGCGGCCGGAGCAACGCGCCGGGGCGTTGGGTTGGCCGCCGGCTGGTATGGCTGCGGCAATACCTCTCTACCGAACCCTTCAACCATCAAGGCCGGCGTGCGCCGAGACGGCAGTGTGGCGTTGCACCAAGGCGCCATGGATATCGGCCAAGGCGCGAACACGGTGATTTCTCAGATCTTTGCCACGGCGCTTGGCGTCTCGGCCAGCAAGCTCTCCCTTATCGGCGCCGATACGGACGTCACACCGGATGCCGGCAAGACCTCCGCCTCACGCCAGACCTTCGTGTCGGGTAACGCCGCGCGGCTTTGTGGAGAGGTTTTGCGGGCTAGCATCCTGCGCCATGTCAACGTCTCCGAAGCCGCCGACCTCACATTTGTCGATGGATGCATCCTGGTGTCGGACGAGGGTTCGGAACACGAGATCGACGTCTCGAAGATGGCTGCGGATGACGAAGGCTATGTCTT
>JBCCER010000345.1:0-3171 GCA_039030175.1 Pseudomonadota bacterium | reverse complement strand
CGCGCACCGCCTGGACCACCCCGCGACGGGTGGTGAAATGAACGCGCAGATCGTCGATTTCCAGCAGCGGTGTTTCGGTCATTCCGCCGCTTCTGGTTTGGCTGATGCGGTGGTCCGGTGGCGGCTGCGCCGACGCAGTTTCGCCGCGATCGATTGGGCGAAGCGCTTTTCGCGCTCTTGCGGGTCGGAGGTGACGCGGGCCCAACTGGCCACGAGATTGATCGACAGCACGGTGATCGCGATGGCAAGGCCCGGCAAGGTCACCAGCCACCAGGCGATGAACAGATAATCCTTACCACTCGCGACATCCAAACCCCAGGATGTTGCCGGCGGCTGGATACCGAGGCCGAGGAACGATAGCGCTGCCTCGGCCAAAACGATGCGGGCGAATTCCAAGATGCCCAGCGTAAGCAGCGGGGAGACTAGGTTTGGCAAGATGTGCAGCCCGATCACCCGGCCAAAGCGGCCGCCGACCATTTCTGCTGCATCGACGTAAGGCAATTGCCGGACCGACAGAACGATGCCGCGCGTCATACGCGCATAGACCATCCAGCCATTGAGCGCGAGCACGGCGATGACGGTGGTGATCGACGGGCCGATCACGGCCAGGATCACCAAGGCCAGCAGCAGGCCGGGAAAGGCGATCAGCGTATCGACGAAGCGCATCAGCAGCGCATCGACCCGGCCGCCGAAATAACCAGCGATGAGCCCGACTGCGACTCCAAAACTGCCGGCCAGTGCTACGACCGCGACGCCAACAACCAGCGAGATGCGTGCGCCGAAGATGATCCGGCTGAGCATGTCGCGGCCCAGATGGTCGGTGCCCAGCACGTGGGCCCAACTACCCCCGTCCTGCCAGACCGGCGGCACCAATCGGTCCCGCAAGGATTGTTCTGCCGGGTCATAGGGGGCAATCAGCGGGGCGAAAACCGCCATCAGCACCAGCAGGATCAGGATCGCCAGGCCGAAAAAGGCCGGCTTGTCGGTCCATAGTTCGCGGAGGAAACCGGCGGCCCCGGCGGGGGCTACGGCGCCGAGCGGCGTGCCGTCGGCGACCGGGGTATCGGCGAGGATGGGGCCGTCTGCGCTGTGGTCCGCCATCGGCTCAGTCCAGCTTGATCCGAGGATCGATGACTTTGTAGATCATATCCACGGCCAGATTGAATACGACCACCATGACCGCGATGACGAAGACGATCGCCTGCAGCAGTACCAGATCCTGCCGCTGAATGGCTTGGAGTGCCAAAAGGCCGAGGCCCGGCCAAGCAAAGACGGTCTCCACCACCACGGTATAGCCGGACAGGATGCGGATGAATTCCCAAGCCACCAGCGTCAGCACCGGCACGGCAGCGTTGCGGGTGGCATGCACGCCAATGATCCGAACCTGAGACAGGCCCTTGGCCTCGGTGGTCTTGATGTATTGGGCGTTCAACTCGTCGATCATCTGCGAGCGCACGATCATCACCAGCCTTGTCATCGCCGGAAGGGCTAGTGTGACCGCCGGCAAGATGAGATGCAGGGGGCTGCCAACGCCCCCGGTGGGCAGCCAGCCAAGGGTCACCGAAAACAGCACGATCAACAGCAGCCCAAGCCAGAACTGCGGCAGTGACAGCGCCACGAGACTGAGCATTACGGTGATCCGGTCGATGATTCCGCCCGGATTGAGCGCCGCAATGGTCCCTAATGGCAGCGCAATGACCGTCGCCAGCACCATCGAGGAGGTGACCAGCAAGAGTGTGATCGGCAGTTTTTCGAACACCACGTCGATTGCCGGCCGATCCAGCCACAGCGAATTGCCGAAATCAAAACGGGTGAGGTTCCAGAAATACTGGACGAACTGCGTCAGGATCGGCTGATCGAGCCCAAGCTGCGCTTCGAACGCGGCGCGCTGTTCTTCCGTCGCCTCGAGCGGCAGCATGATGTCCACCGGGTCGCCGATCATGCGAGTGACGATGAAGACCACGACCACGACCCCAAGGATCACGATCAGGCCGTCCCAGCCCCTCTTGATCAGCATGCGCCCCATGGTGGTGGTTCCCGTGCTGCACCTCCCTGATCGGACTAAAGCCGGCCAGGAAGGGAAATCGGGGCGGGTGCCGCAGCACCCAGCCCCGGTTCAACCGCCGTTCGAGATTACTCGACCGACATCGTGGACACCAGAAGCTTGGCGTCTACGCGCGGCTCCCACACCAACCGTTCAGAGGTGCCGTAGATGTCGTTGATGTTGAGCAGGAAGGCAAAATAGGCCTGGTCGTAGGCCAGCAGCAATGCTTCGTGATAGAGCGCCTCGCGCGCCTCAACGTCGGTCTCGCTGCGCGCCTCGACGATCAGGTTGGCCAGATGCTCATCCGTGTTCGAGGCGCCGATGCCATCCATGTGGTAGTAACCGCTAAGCGGACGGTCGGCGTCCAGAAGCTCGTTCGACGACACCACGAAGATCGCGTCCGCTCTGGTTTCCCGATCGAACAGCCGGTTCAGATATTCGCCGAACTCGAAGATGCGTACGTTTGGCTGTACGCCAATATCTTCCCAATAGGACGCGATGACCTCGATCATCTCACGGTCCTTCAACCAGCGCCCGGCCGTGCCGACCAGCTCGATTTCGACGCCCTCGGCCCCGGCTTCCGCGATCAGCTCGCGCGCCCGGTCTGGGTCGTAGCCATAGCCTTCGATGTCCGGATTGAAGCCGAAGAAGGATGGCGCCATGAGCTGGCCTTGGGCCACATCGGCATAACCAAGGAACAATGCGTCCGCCAGCGCCTCGTTGTCGATCGCGAGGTTCAAGGCCTGGCGTACGCGTACGTCCTGTGTCGGTCCGCTATCGGCGCTGAGGATCACGATCGGCAGTTCCAGACCGCTGACAGCCACCGCGCGCGGCACGCGCTCGACGAATTCGGGCAGCAGATTGGTGATCAGATCGGTTTCGCCGGACAGCAGGCTCGACAGTCTTGTACCGAACTCGCTGATGAAGCGGAACTCGACCTCCTGAATGCTGGGCGCGTCGCCCCAATAGTCAGGATTGGCCGCCAGGTCGATCGAAGAGCCGCGATCCCAGCTTACGAAGGTGTAGGGGCCGGTGCCGACGGGATTGGAGGCAAAATCCTCTTCCGCAGCGGCGCCGGGCGGCACCATCTTCATCCAGTAAAGACGCGCCGGCAGAATCGGGTCCGG
>JBCCER010000344.1:0-3177 GCA_039030175.1 Pseudomonadota bacterium | reverse complement strand
CCGGTGGGCGAGGGTCATCGCCTCAACCTGATCATGGGTGACATAGATCGTCGTGGTCCCGAGTGTGTTTTGCATGTGCTTGAGTTCGGCACGCATATGGACACGCAGCTTGGCATCGAGGTTGGACAGCGGCTCGTCCATGAGGAATACAGCGGGCCGGCGAATGATTGCTCGCGCTAAGGCGACGCGCTGCCGTTGGCCACCCGATAACTGGCGGGGGTAGCGGTCGAGATAGCCGTCGAGCTGAACCTGTGCTGCGACCTCACGTACGGTCTTGGCGCGCTCATCTTGAGGCACTTTGCGCAGCTTCAGCGGGTAGCCGATATTCTCCTCAACCGTCTTGTGCGGGTAGAGGGCGTAGGACTGGAACACCATCGCTGCGTCTCGGTACTTCGGCAGCACATCGGTGACGTCTCGATCCCCGATATGGACGCGGCCGGACGAGACGGATTCCAGACCTGCGATCATGCGCAACGCCGTTGTCTTTCCGCAGCCCGATGGTCCGAGCAGAACCAAAAACTCGCCTTCCTCAACGACCATTGACAGGTCGTAGAGGACTTGGACCGCTCCGAAGGATTTGTTCAGCTTGTCTAGCGTTACTTGCAAGGCACTAACCTTTGACCGCGCCGACCAGAAGACCCTTGGCGATGAACCGCTGCAACGCGAGGGCAATCAAGACCACGGGAATGATCATCAACAGGATAAGGACGGACATCGACCACCATTGCGGTCCGCGTGTGGCGTTTTGGGCGGCCACCAGCAGCGGCATGGTCTGGGCGTCGACCGAGGACAGGAACAGGGCCAGCAAGTACTCGTTCCACGCCAACACCAGTACCAGCAGACTTGTAGCGGCGATGCCGGGTTTGGCGAGGGGCATGACGATGTCGAAGAAGATCTGGAACTTCGATGCGCCGTCCATTTCCGCGCTTTCGTCCAGGTCGCGCGGTATCGATAGGAAAAAATCGTGCATCAGCCAGACGACGATCGGTAGATTCACCGTCGCGTAGGTGATGATCATGGCGATGTGGGTGTCCAGCAGACCGATGCGCTGGAACATTACATAGACCGGCACTGCCACGATCACGGGAGGCAGGATGCGCTGGGAGATCATCCAGAACAGAATGTCACCATTGCCCAGCCGGGCATTGAAGCGGCGTGCGACGGTTCTGGCGAGCAAGGCGAAAATGACCAGGCCGACAATCAGCGACAGCCACCATGGAACGCCGGCCGCAACGGTCAGCACGATCACGGCGATGATGCCGACCACGAAGGATAGAATGCTCGAAAAGCGCGGTTTGTAACTGATGCGGGCGAGGGCATAGGCGGCCATCGAACCGGCCAGGACGGCCAAGATCGTGCTCACGGCGGCGATGATCACCGAGTTGACGTAAGGTCGAAACGTGTCGCCGCCGACTTCGACCAGCAGATACTCCCAAGCATGAAGAGACGGCTCATAGTCGACGAAGGGGATGTAGCGCGGCCCTTGGTTCACATCGAGTGGGATTTTGAACGAGGTAACCAACAGCCAATAGAGCGGGAACAGGACAACGATGGTCCAGAAGAAGAGGCCGGCATAGACGAGCACCGAGGTGCCGGGCGCCATAATGCCGAGGCGCTTTGGCTCAAACAGCTTGGCGAATAGGCCCTTTGGTCGGTCAGGAGCGGCGGCGGTCATGTGAAGCGCGCCTTTTGCCGTTGAACGACGAGGTTGAAGAAGGACACGCAGACCACCACGGCGACGAACAGAAGCATGTATCCGATCGCGGCCGAGCCGCCGAGATCCTGTGTGCGCCAGGCGAAGAACGCATGCAGGGTCATCGACTCGGTGGCGATCCCCGGTCCGCCATTGGTCAGCACGTTGGGCAGATCGATGATCTTGAAGGCCTCGATCACGCGGATCAGCATAACGGTCGCGGCAACTGGGACGATTGCCGGCCAGGTGACATCGCGGAACACTTGCCAGGGGCCGGCCCCATCAAGTTGGGCGGCCTCGATCTGATCGCGTGGCTGGCTTTCCAGGGCGGCCAGCAGAACGATGAAGATGAAGGCGATCCATTGCCAACTGTCGCCGGTGACGACCACCATGCGGGCGGCCCAGGCATCGTTCGCCCACGAGACATCGGCAAAGCCGAACAGGTTCCATATCGGCTGCAGCGGTCCCTTGGACATATCGGCCAACATGCGGAACATGTAGGCGATACCGACTGGGGTCACCATCAGGGGCATGAAGAACACGACGCGGAAGAAACTACGGCCACGGATCGGCTTGGCGCAGAGCAGGGCCAGCCCCAGAGCAATGCCGAATTGGATCGTGCAGCCGACGGTGACATAGAACAGCGTTACCATCAGCGAGCCGAAAGCGCCGCCATCCGACAGCGTGACGGCGGTCAGCAGGATGATGCCCGAGACCACAATGGCGGTAATGAAGCGGCCGATTGTGCCAAGCACGGTCACGCGGCCGCGCGTGAAGTAGCGGAACAGCCAGAAGAGGATCACTCCGGCGCCGATGACGATCAGCCCCCAGGTGATCGGCCCCAGCGTCCCGAATGTTCCAAGAAAATGATATTGCTCGCTGCCGAACAGAAGCCTGTCGAAGTTCCGCGTACCGGCCCATTGCAGTTCGAACCCGCCTGGTGCGAGCCGAAATCGAGTCATCGCGACGTAAGCCGAGACGATCAGCGGAAAGATCGAGAATGCCAGGATCACGATCACCGCTGGCAGGATAAAGACCTTGGATGAGTGGCGGTCCATCCACGCGGAAATGACGCCGCCTGTTCCATAGGCGGACGCCCCGATCTCGCTTACCCTATCGGAAGACATAAACCGTCACGCAGGAAACGCGCCCCACTCACGAGAGTAGGGCGCGTTGCCATTCCAGTTACTTAACCCCCGATGCCAAGAGCGGAGTGATAGGCACCGAGTTGCTCCAGCCGGTTAAGATCTTCGGTGATCTCTTCCCAGCCATCATGGATCGCCGTGACGGTCTGATCGATGTCGATTTCACCGGCTACCAGACGGGCGAGGGCGGTATCGAGGACGATCTGCTGATAGCGCTGGTTCTGCGGAATGCGCAGATCCAGCAGCATGTTCGGGCTCGACAGGCTGTGGCCGATCGCGCCGAGATAGTTTTCGGCGGCTTCCGCGCTCATACCAGCCGCGACCCAGTTATCGATGTTG
>JBCCER010000343.1:0-3186 GCA_039030175.1 Pseudomonadota bacterium | reverse complement strand
GTTGATGGTTGACTAAGGGTTGGTTGATCGGATCTACAACTGCGCGGCTGCCTAAGAACCAAAGGACTGGCATGAGCAATTGGATCGACGCATGTGCCGTAGACGACATCGAGCGCGAGGACGTTATTCGGTTCGATCACGATGGACGGACGTTCGCCATCTACCGGTCGCACGGCGATGGCATCTTCGCGACGGATGGATTGTGTACGCACGAAAAGATCCATCTCGCCGACGGCTTTGTGATCGGCAACATGATCGAATGTCCGATGCATAACGGCCAGTTCGACTATCGTAATGGCAAAGCACTACGCGCACCGGCATGCGAGGATTTGAAAACCTACGAAACGAAGGTCGAAGACGGCCGGGTGCACATCGCCCTCGGTTGAGTGTGACGGCTTCTCACTTGAAGCAATTGACAGCCCGTAAGCCTGGCCCATAATTTGTCCGGACAAATTTCCTTATCTGAATAGAGGACGGCGCCAATGGCGGGAACCGTCAAACAAGTTGGGCCCAATCGTTACCGCGAGAGTTTCGGCCGCTATTACGAGGATTTCGAGCCCGGCGACATTTACGAGCATCGCCCAGGGCGGACGATTACCGAGACCGACAACACGTGGTTCACGCTGCTGACAATGAATACGCATCCGCTTCATTTCGATGCGGAGTATGCCAAGCACAGCGAATTCGGCCGCCGCCTTGTGGCCTCGCCGCTGACTGTGTCCTTGATGGTCGGCATGAGCGTCACGGACATTAGCCAGAAGGCCATTGCCAATCTCGGCTGGACCAACATTCGTCTGGTCCATCCGGTGTTCGTCGGCGACACGCTGACGGCCGAGTCGGAAGTGAAGTCCAAGCGTGAGAGCAAGTCGCGGCCAAATGCCGGCCTCGTCACGGTCGAAACGCGCGGCTTCAACCAGGACGGCACGCTGGTCTGCGATTTTGAGCGCACGGCGCTGATCGCCAAGCGAGGCCACGATACCGAGGAGAAGGCGGGCTACTAACCCCGCGCGAGGAGACCGCCGATGGCGACCATGATGACCGCGACGGACAACGAGGCCGATCACGAGGAGCGCATGATCCTCGAGGCGATCGAAAAGTGGCTCGATCGCGATGTGCGCGACAAGGTCATGGACCTGGAACACGCGGACGAATACCCGGTTGAGATGGTCGAACAGATGAAGCATCTCGGCCTGTTCGGCGCCACCATCCCGCAGGCCTATGGCGGCCTTGGCCTGTCGGCCACGACATACGCCAAGATCGTTGAGAAAATCTCTTCTGTCTGGATGTCTCTGACCGGCATCTTCAACAGTCATCTGATTATGGCGGCGTGCGTCGCTCGCATGGGAACGGAAGAACAGCGCCAGCACTTTCTGCCTAAATTCGCCAGCGGCAAGATACGGGGCGGGTTGGCTCTGACGGAGCCGGATGCCGGCACGGACTTGCAGGCGATACGCATGCGCGCGGTGCGCGACGGCGACGACTACGTCATCAACGGCACCAAGACCTGGATCTCCAACGGCATCTATGGCTCGTGCTTTGCCCTACTGGTCAAAACCGAGCCGGACGCCGAGCCGCGCCATAAGGGCATGTCCATGTTCATCGCGGAAAAGGGCGACGGCTTCTCGGTCTCCAAGAAGCTGGAGAAGATGGGCTATAAGGGCATCGACAGTGCCGAACTGATCTTCGACAACTACCGTATCAGCGCCGATAATCTGCTGGGGGGCGAGGAGGGCATTGGTCTCCAAGCGGCGCTGTCGGGCTTGGAGCTTGGCCGGATCAACATCGCCGCACGCGGCTGCGGCATTGCCTCGGCGGCACTGATGGACAGCGTCAGCTATTCCCAAATTCGCAAAACGTTCGGCAAGCCGATCTGCCAGCATCAGGCAATCCAACTGAAGCTGGGCGAGATGGCCACGCGCCTTCAGGCCGCGCGCCTGCTGACCTATGATGCGGCCCGCGCCTACGACAGGGGCGAGCGTTGCGATATGGAGGCGGGCATGGCCAAATACTTCGCTTCCGAGGCAGCCGTCGAGAACTCGCTGGAGGCCATGCGCATTCATGGCGGCTATGGCTATTCGAAGGAATACCCGATCGAGCGATACTTCCGCGACGCGCCCTTGATGTGCATCGGCGAGGGAACCAACGAGATCCAGCGCATGATCATCGCCAAACAGCTTGTGGCCAGGAACCCCGTGTGACGGAAGCGGGTATTGCCGATCCGCCGCTTGCCGGCGTCCGTATCTTAGCTGCCGAACAGTATGGCGCGGGCCCCTTCGGGACGCTTTATCTTGCCGATATGGGCGCGGAGATCATCAAGATCGAAACTCCGCCGGTGGATGGCAAGGGCGGCGACAGCTCCCGTCAGTCCGGTCCCCACTTCCTAGGCGACAACGACAGCCACTTCTTCCAAACGTTCAATCTCGGCAAGCGCAGCCTGACACTGAACCTGCGCCATCCGTCCGGCCAGGCAGTTCTGCATCGGTTGGTCGCAACCGCCGATGCCGTGGTCAACAATTTGCGCGGCGATCTACCGGACAAGATGGGCCTGACCTATGGCGCGCTAGGACCCGTCAAGCGATCGATCGTCTGCGCCCATCTTTCTGGCTATGGCCGCAGTGGCGCCCGCGCCGACCGCCCGTCTTATGACTATCTGATGCAAGCCGAGGCCGGCTTCATGGCGGTCACGGGCGAACCCGACGGCTTGCCTACCCGCATGGGGCTGTCGATCGTCGATTTCATGACTGGGGTGACCACCGCCTTTGCATTGACAGCGGCCCTTTTTGGCGCAGCCCGTACCGGCAAGGGTAGGGATGTCGACGTCACACTATACGACGTGGCCATGCATCAGCTTAGCTATCCGGCGACCTGGTATTTGAACGAAGGCGCGGAGACGAAGGCCCGCCCACGTTCCGGGCACCCCTCGGTCGTGCCCTGCGAAATGTTCCCCACCAGCGACGGCCACATCTTCATCATGTGCGTGTTGGAGAAGTTCTGGCAGCGGCTGTGCCAGCTGCTTGAATGCCCCGAACTGCTGGCCGATCCGCGCTTTAAGGGATTCGGCAATCGCCGTCGAAATCGCGACGAACTTGCAGAGGCCCTCGACCCGATCCTAAGCGCGCAGACGACATCCCACTGGGCCGCAAAGCTGGCTGGCCAAGTGCCGGTGGCGCCGGTGCTGACGGTGGC
>JBCCER010000342.1:0-3198 GCA_039030175.1 Pseudomonadota bacterium | reverse complement strand
GAGGCCGCGTTGTCGCGGGCAATAGGCAAAAGGACCGGTTGTCCGCCGCAAGCAGTGACGAGGGCAGCCAGTCCTAGCCCGTTCGAACTGACAATCTGATCGGGGCCGATGGGATCGCCCGGCATAACGATCTCGTCGCCGGTGGCCAAGATGGCGACACGAGGGCGGCGATAAACCCGAAGCCACGGATGATTCATCGACGCGGCAAGGCCAATGTCCCGAGAGGTCAGCGATCGCCCCTTGGGGATCAGAACCTCACCTTCACAAAAGTCAAAGCCACGCGGCCGCACATAGGTTCCCTTGGCAGCCGATACTTTGACAGTTACCCGGCCCTCGGTCGCTTCGGTGTCCTCCTGGATAACGATCGTATCGGCACCGTCGGGAAGAGGCGCACCGGTGAAGATGCGTACGCATTCTCCAGCTTTGACGGATCCGTCGAAGTGATAGCCGGCCGGTACCGAACCAATCACTGCGAGATCCATCGGGCAGTTCTCGACATCGGCGGCCCGCACCGCATAGCCATCCATGGCGGACAGCCCCGTCCAGGGTTGAGTCCGGCGGGCGGCAATGGGTTCGGCCGTCACACGTCCGAGCGCGTCTGAAAGAGCGACGATCTCGGTCGTCAGCGGTTTGAACGCCGAAAAGATCCGGCGCTTTGCTTCCTCAACGGAGATCATGCGTCGTAGGCGTAGTCGCCGGATTTGCCGCCGCTCTTCTTCAATAGCCGAAGATCGGTAATGGTCATCGCGCGATCGACGGCCTTGCACATATCATAGACAGTCAAGGCCGCCACAGAGGCAGCCGTCAAAGCCTCCATCTCTACTCCCGTCCGGCCAGTGACCTTAGCAGTGGCCTCGACATCAACGGAGGATTCAGTCTCATTCAGTGTCAAATCCACGTTGACCGACGACAGCGGCAGGGGATGGCACAAGGGGATCAACTCGCTGGTTCTCTTCGCTGCCATGATGCCCGCCAACCGCGCTGTGGCGAGAACATCCCCCTTTTTGGCGGCGCCGTCCTGGATGAGCTTGAGGGTTTCAATTCGCATGCGAACCCGGCAACCGGCGACGGCCTCACGTGTCGTCGCGTCCTTGGACGAAACGTCGACCATACGGGCCTGGCCCTCGGCATCGAGGTGGTTAAGCTTGGTCATGCCTCCACTGTCGCAGAAGCAGGCCGATGGGCCAAAAGCGCCCGCGTCGCACTTGCGACGTCATCCTGCTTCATAAGGCTTTCGCCGATCAGAAATGTCGTGGCACCAACAGCCGCCATCCGGGCGAGATCGCCAGCGGAATAAAGGCCGCTCTCAGCGACCAGGAGCCGATCGCTCGGCACCTTGTTCGACAGCCTTTCTGTCACTTCAAGACTCGTCTCTAATGTCTTCAGATTTCGATTGTTAATGCCTATTAGCTGAGAGGTTAGATTAAGGGCGCGATCAAGCTCTTCTGCATCGTGAACTTCGACCAGCGCATCCATCCCGTGGCTATGAGCAACCTGCTCGAGTTCGAGGGCCTGGTCATCGCTTAGGGCGGCCATAATCAGCAAAATGCAGTCGGCGCCCAAGGCCCTTGCCTCGACAATCTGGTATGGGTCGAGCATGAAATCCTTCCGCAGCACCGGCAGTGACACCGCTGCACGCGCCGCCGTCAGATAGGCGTCGTTGCCTTGGAAGTACGGAACATCTGTCAGGACTGAAAGGCAAGACGCGCCCCCGTCAGCATAGGCCTTGGCCAACAATGGCGGGTCGAAATCCTGTCGGATGAGGCCGCGCGATGGCGAGGCCTTCTTGATTTCTGCGATCAGCCCATATCGGCCGTCTTCGCGAGCCTGTCTTAAGGCCGAAATGAAACCGCGCGGTGGCGATGCCGATGCTGCCCGTTGTTCCAACTCGCCCAGTGAGACGGTGGCCTTACGGCTGCCGATATGATCGCGCTTGTCTGCGCAAATCCGCTTGAGCACATCTGACATTGGGGTCAATCCGCCGCTTCATTCGTAATTGCGACCAAGTCTGCCAGCGCCTTGGCGGCCGCGCCCTCATCGATGATCTGTTTTGCCAGATCCACTCCGTCTGCAAGGTCTGCGGCCTTATCAGCAACCACAAAGGCCGCCCCCGCATTCAGAAGGACGATGTCGCGGTAGGCGCTCGGTTCAGCCGCCAAAACCGATCGTAACGCGGTTGCATTGGTTTCGCTGTCGCCGCCCTTCAGATCTGCCGGGTCGGCAATTGGCAATCCGACATCCGTTGGGCTGATCTCAAAGGTCTCGATGGTCCCATCACTTAGCGAGGCAACCATGGTCGAGCCTGTCGTCGTGATCTCATCCATGCCATCCGAACCATGGACAACCCAGGCTTTTTCGGCCCCAAGATTGCCCAGCACCCTTGCTTGAACCTCAACCCATTCGGGCGCGAAAACGCCCATCAATTGCCGCTTGGCGCCCGCCGGATTCGAAAGGGGGCCGAGAAGATTGAAGATGGTCCGCGTGCCCATCTCGACTCGCGTCGGCCCGACATGGCGCATGGCGCCGTGATGTCTTTGCGCGAAAAGAAAGCAAACATTGGCTTCCCACAGCGACTTGCGAAGCAGTTTCATGTCCGCATCAATATCGACGCCCAAAGCGCTTAGAACGTCAGCGGCACCCGTCTTGCTCGATTGCGCGCGATTGCCGTGCTTGGCCACCGGGACGCCCCCGCCGGCGAGGACAAAGGAGACGGCGGTCGAAATATTGTAGCTTCCTGACTGATCGCCCCCCGTACCGCAGCAATCAACCGCCCCATCCGGAGCTTCGATGCGTACCGCCTTCTCGCGCATGATGCGCGCGGCGCCGGTGATCTCGTCAACAGTCTCACCGCGCAAGCGCAGCGCCATCAACAACGCGCCGGTCTGCGATGGCGTCGCCTCGCCGGACATGATGACGTCGAATGCGGCCGCTGCAGCGTCCTCGTCAAGCCGCTCACCGTTAGCAAGCCGGGCGATGAAGGGCTGAAGGCGGTCAAAATTGCTCATTGGTATTAGGCTGCGTCTGGGCGCTCGGTCAGCGCGAGAAAGTTCTTGAGAAGAGCATGCCCTTGCTCAGACGCAATACTCTCCGGGTGGAACTGGACACCGTAGGCTGGCTTCTCACGGTGCTGCAATCCCATGATCAGCCCGGTGTCCGTTTCCGCCGTCACGACCAAATCGTTGGGCAGAGAAGGCCGAT
>JBCCER010000341.1:0-3204 GCA_039030175.1 Pseudomonadota bacterium | reverse complement strand
CCTCGAAGCTTTGGGCCAGCGACTGTGCCAAACGCTGTGCCGCCACGGAGACCGGAGAGGTGTCGCCGTCGAACCGGAGATCGAAGGCGATCAGCCGGGCGAACCGGCGCTTCACGTCGGGCTCCAACATCTCGATGCCCCGCCCACACAGCGCCGCCACCAGCCCGTCTACCAGCGGCCGGAACGGCTCGACCAAATCGTCCGCCAGTGCAAAAGCGTTGCCTCGATTGGCGTGGTGGATGCCGATGGTCGGATGCAGACCTGCGGCAACCACCGCCCGGGCGACGGCCGACCGCATCACCGTATAGCCATAGTTGAGCAGCGCGTTGGCGCCTTCGCGGTGCCGATCGCGGCGGAAGTCCTCGCCCATCAGCAATGGCCAGTAGCGCCGCGCGGCCTGGGCCTCCAGATTCTCGGGGTCGCCGGAGCGTACCCTGCGGGCCATATGCTGAAAACCGCTGGCGCCGGCCGCGCCTCGGGCCACGAGAAGCGAGCCCTGCATGGCGATCTTGGCCTGGACGATCCGGCGCCAAAGCTGCTTGGCCAGCGGTTTCGACGCAGCCCATTGGGCCTGCATCCGACTGCCCTGGGCGTGGTGGCCCTCAAGCGGCTGGGTGACCGCGATCGGGCTGTGATTGGCGGCGCAGAACACGATCGGCGCGCCGCGCTTGGCAAGCGCGGTGACTAGATTGCCTGTCCAGGTGACGCCGTGGGCGTGCACGATGACGGCGTGGATATCGTCCAAGGCGACGCGCCCAACCTCTTCGCGGTCCCGCTGGACCAGCAGGAAACCGCGATGGGTCGACAGATGGCTACCGTCGCTGGCGATGTCGACGATCCGGTCCATGGCTCCCGACCTATGCCACCCCTAGGCACGAGGACCGGGATCGAACACCCGGCCCAGTGGGTCGACGCGGATTTGGCGGGCCTTTAGCTTCTTGAGACTGCTGGCCGACGTGTTGATGTATTTGAATGGATCGACATCAATCGGCGCCGCGTCGCGGGCCTTCAGTTGTCCGCCCTCTTCCGCCGGTGCAAGCGTGATCTCTCCGCGAGTGGCAAACTTTACTACCCGCACGATGATCGCATCGCCGTTGCGCTCGATCGCAAGCATGTCATTCTGGCGCAGGCTCAGCACCTTTTTGGCAGCCGGATGGGGCCGGCGATCGGGCTGGTCGCGCTGATGGGCGTCGAACATGGACACCACGTCGGACACCCACTTGCCGTCCGGCAGGCGCCAAACGTCGTAACGCGCGTTGGCGTCGCCCTTGTAGCCCTTGTAGGCGCGGCCCGCGCGATCGCGGATGGGGATCACGTTCAGCGGCTCGCGGACGCGCAGCCGCCGGATGCCGCCATACACCTTGTCCGTCTTGGCAAAGTTGGCCAGCGCCTGTTCGAACGCCTTGCCGGTCAAGCCGGAGGCGGCGCGCCGAAGGGCGGTGCGAAGCGCCCTGTCGGGTATGCGCGCTGGGTCGTCCAGATCGGCCGGCTTGAGGCTAAGCAAGGGCACGCGGTGCACAACGATCGGCGTTTTGCCGTCGGCCGCCATCTCGCCGGTCAAGCCATAGGCGGTATCGTTGTGCAGGCGGCCCGAAGTGACGTCACGATCGCGCCGCGGCCGCCGCTTGCGGCCGTGATCGGGCTTGTGGCTAACGGTGATGCCGGTCAGCTTCTCGTACAACTCGTCGCGAAAGCCGTCCCACGGTTCTGGAAGATCCTCGAACAAGCGGTCGAGATCCTTATCCTCCGCCCGGCCGGCGGCCCGCGCGATGCGCTGCAGCAGGCTGCGCGTCGTCGCCGCGACGACAAAGGCGTCGATCGAATGGTGGCGATGGTCCAGCCGGTTCTTCGGCGCGTTACTGTGCGCGTTCTCGACGATGTTGTGGTCGGGCAGCAGGCTGTTGAGGCCCCACAGCCGGCGCAGCATCGCGGTCATCCGTCCGGGAATGACATAGACGCTGCCCATGCCGCCATCCTCGTACAGGCACGACAGGTATCGGCCGGCCAGGCGCGACAGATACTGCGTGTCGGTCAGTTGCCGGGCGATGAAGCCCTCATCCTTCTCGAACCGCTCCATGGCGTCGGGCTGAAAGCGCCATTGCTTGGATTTGTGTAGACGGCCGGCTTGATCGGCAATTATCGGCCATCGGTCCGTATCTCCCCAAACCTCCCAAGGTGTCCGGTTACCCTTCTCGCGGTTGCTGCGGCGCAGCGCTACGACCTTGTTGGCCGGGCTGTCGTCCAGCGTACGCGAGTATGGCAGGATGTGATCGATGTCGGCCTCGCCGCTAAACAACATCCGCATACTGATCGGTTCGCCACTATAGGGGCAGCGGCGGTCCATCGGGTTGTCCGGGTTCAACTCCTCCCAAAGGCGCAGCAACATCCGATTGGCGCCGGTGTCGGGAAAGCCCTCTTCGCGCAGTTTGTCAGAGCGCCGTTCGGCGGCGCGGGTCGTGTCGCGGATGCGCTTGTTGTGCGCCTCCTTCTGCTGTTCGTTCAGCTTCAGGTCGCGCGCCAGTTCGACCACGATTTGGTCCGGCCGGCCATGCTTGGCGATGATGGCGTTCACCAGCTTTTGAAGCTGGCGCAGACCAATATGCACGGTGGGGTTGGTGATCTTGCCCCAGCGCTGTTCGGGCAGGTCTTCCGGCTTCTGGCTGCCCGGCGGGATTTCGCGGTCAAGGATTTCACCATAATAGGGCAGCCGATCGAGGAACTCGCCGGTACGGAGGTCGGAATGGTGCCAACCAGCGCGTTCCACGGCGACGTTGTAAGTCACCACTTCTTGGTCGTTCTTCAGTTCCTTCAGGATGCGCGTGCTCGCCGTCTCGCCCAGGCGGCCGTAGCCCTCCGGCAACTGCGCCCTGGCAACCTCGTCGGCGCGCGCGTCGTCCAAGCCGCACTCCTCCGTCAGGAAGGTGTGCAGGACCGACGGATCCTCCTCGTTCAGCAGGCGTTCGACAACGGCCCATTGCCGGTCCAAATCGAACGTGCCCCAGCGGGGACCGAAGCGCTTCTTGTCGCTCATGGCCGCATAGACCTCGTCACCGGCGAGGTCTTTGCGGCTGTCGCTTGCCTTGTTGAAGCTCTGGCCTGGCTCCAGCTTCAGCAGTTTGGCAAGCGAGGTGAAGGCGACCTTCCTTTTGCCTCTCAATCTCAAGACCAGCTTGTCGCGCCGATCGACGCTCAGCGGGATGCTGG
>JBCCER010000340.1:0-3211 GCA_039030175.1 Pseudomonadota bacterium | reverse complement strand
GCTTTGCGGTGAGCCTCCTGAAGGGGCATCGGGTTTGCCGCATGTCAAGGTGGACGATCGCGCGGGCGCGGCGGCCATGACGGAGCATCTGCTCAATCGCGTTCAGGGCCGCATTGGTCTTCTGACGGGGCCGCAAAACAGCGTTAGTTCAGCCAATCGCCTCGCTGGGTACCGCGACGCACTGGGCGACGATTTCAGCGACCGGTTCGTGATGGAGTGCGATGCAGACAGCGCCTATGCCGGTGAGACCGGCATGCGCAGTCTCTTAGAACGCGTCCCGTATTTGGATGCCGTCTTTGCCACCTCGGACCTGTTGGCCCATGGTGCGTTGCGGGCGCTTGACCGGGCAGGCCGACGCATCCCGGAGGACATTGCAGTCGGCGGCTTCGACGATTCGATCCTGGCCGCCATGTCAACACCGCAACTGACCAGCGTGCATGTGCCCTACGACGAAATCGCCCAAGCCGCTGTGGATTTGATCGCGGCCAAGCTAGAGGACCAGACGGCCGAACCGGTTCGTGTGACGTGCAGGCTGGTCGAGCGGGCGTCGACTTAGCCTGCCGCGCGAGCGTTTTCCGTTTCCTGCTATGGTGAATGCCGATCCGAAGGTGGTTTCACCGCGCGCGCCATATCGCAAACACGAACGACGAGGCCGCCGCGTGTCTTCTCCTCTCGCTCGGCCACGATTTCGAATCCGTTCGCACGGTAGAATGGGACGGCTGGCAGCGCGGCTTCAAGCCGGATCGACCGATGGCCGTCGGCCGAGATGGCTGACTCCGCGTGCGTTAGCAGGGCTACTCCGACACCCAGCCGCGCCCGGTCTGGAGCCACATAAAGGCCTATCACCCTATCTTCGTGAAACGAGCAGAACGCAAAGAGCCAGCGTTCGCCTTCTGTCGCAACTAGGAAGGTCTCTTTGCCGGTCTCCATCGCCTCGGCATACCGTTCCGAGCGCAGGCCGTAAGCCCAGCTTTCGAGTTCCGCTTGGCTGTAACCGCGACCAGTGGCAGCGAGGATCGCCGCCTGGTGTACCTTTAGCAGGGCTTGGCCGTCAGTCGGCAGACCTTTGCGGAGCGTCCACCGCCACGACTTTCCGGATCCCATTGCAAGACCTTTCCTCCAACCGCCAGACGAAAGGGGGATTGCGGACCTTCCGGCGGGGAACCGCTATTCGATCACGATGGCCGAGAACTCGGTGGGCACGATGTCATTCAACGTTCGGTCGATGTGCAGGGCGTTCGGGGTCAAGGATGGGCGGCGGGGATGAATGCGATCGTTTACCCAAAAGCGTGACCAGCCGTCAGTCGAGTTGATGCAGGCGGCCAGAAAATCGAGATCCTGGTCGACCACCAACTCTTGGAGTTGGATACAACCGTTTAGGAACAGATCGATGTAGGACTGGATGAGTGGATACTCCGCCGTGGGCGTTCCGATATGCTCTGGCTTGACGGCATACATCCAAATTTCGGCGTCCGCTGGCAGCGACGAGTCGTCGAGCGTGGTAATCTGACTGGCGTCGACTGCCACGCGACAATAGGGATACTCCCGCGCGTCGCCTGCGGCGAAGTCGGCGAGATCGTTTACTGCAAAAAGGGCCGCATACAGTTCGGCGTCGTCCTGCTCGGAAACACCCAGGAATGTCGTGCTGTAACCGGCGCTGGCGCCGGTCGTGTTAAAGGCACGTTGAAAGCCTGCAATGTTCGCCGGTATCGGGTCGCCGGCGCTGGGCCAGGTTCTGGTGCGCGATTGCGATTCAAGTAGGCTGCCATACCCGAGAATAAACTGCGGGACGTCTGGGTTTGCCGACGGGTGGCAGTCCGCGTCATCGTCTGCCGATGCTACTTGGAGCGTGGCCGCGCTGGCGAGCGCCGTTAGGCCGATAGCCAGGTTTCGAAAGCCTCTGAACATCTGACACTGTCCCCTCTCACTGTCGAAATCCAGCCAATCCTATCAAGCCCGACTGTCGGTGCAAGGTGACAGACGGCTTGCCTGCGCCATCAGTCGACGGGATAAGGTCCGTCCGCGAAGGTTTCGGCGTGATAGCCCTTAATGCCAATCCTTTGGGCAAGGTCGCCGATCACTGGCTCGTCGCGCTTCAGCCGTTCAACGACATGGGCGAAATCGAAAGCCGGCCGCCAGCCCAGTTCCGTCCTAGCCTTGGCATTGTCGTAGACCCGATCGATGGTCGGAAACATCCGCCAGTCACGGCGGGCATATTCGGCGACGTGATCTGGGACGAGGCGGCGTACGACCTCTTGAGCGTCGGCGCGGAGGTCCACTGCGTCGGCTTGCGAGAAGGGTGTCGTAGCGCTGATGATGTAGCGGCCGAAACCGATCGACGCAGCCCTCTCGAGCGCGGCGATATGGGCGCTGACCACGTCTTCGATGGCGACCCGGCGAAACAGGAACTCGTTGGCCTTCAGGTTGGCGTCCGCATAGGTCTCGCGCATGGCGCGGTTGTCGTCTTCCTCTGGAAAGAAGCGCGAGGTGCGCAAGATGAGGCAGGCAAGGTCTTGATTGCGGTTAAACAGTTGGCAGAAATCCTCCGCCGCCGCCTTGGTAACGCCGTAGATGTTCTTTGGCACCGGTACGACATTCTCGGTGATCCATGCTGCCGGGGCGCCAGGCGTCGGGACCAGAGCACTGCCGAATACGCTGGTCGTGCTGGTGAAGATGAAGGCGCCGACGCAGGCCGATACCGCCTCCTCCAGCAGGTTCAACGTGCCGGTAATGTTGGTTTCGACAAATTCTTGACGGCCATGCGTGGCAACATGGGGCTTGTGCAAAGTGGCGGTGTGGCAAACGGCCTCAACACCCTGCATGCACCGGGCAATGAAGGCGCGATCCGCGATAGAGCCGATCTCGGTCGTCGTCGGGGCATCGGTGATGTCGATACCGACGACTTCATGGCCGGACTCGTGCAGATGGCGCGATAGGGCCTCGCCCAGATGGCCCGAACTTCCTGTCACCAGGATCTTCATGGAGCACGCCTCGTTTGCGGATCTTGGATCAATCGCGCGGCTTCGGGGTGCTGGTCAAGCAGTTGAAGGCGGCCGATCCGCAACCCTGGGTCCAGGATGGCGCCGGGCGCGATGACGGCGTTCGCGCCGATGGACACACCGTCGCCAATCAACGCGCCGAACTTCTCAACGCCGGTTTCCACGATGCCGTCGCGGTACCGGATGCGGATGCGCTTGTCGTCAAGCTCATT
>JBCCER010000339.1:0-3211 GCA_039030175.1 Pseudomonadota bacterium | reverse complement strand
TGCCTGCCCGGTAAAGGCGGAGACCTATCGAGTTGCCGAACGCTATGGCCTCACCGTCCATGTCGTCACCAATCAGCCGATCCGCGTGCCCCAGGACCCGCGCATCCGCCTGACCCTGGTCGGCGACGGCTTCGACGCGGCCGACGATTGGATCGCCGAGCGCGCCGGCCCAACCGACATCGTCATCACTGCTGACATTCCCCTCGCCGACCGCTGCCTGAAGTCAGGCGCCACGGTCATCGGCCCCACAGGCCGTCCGTTCACGACGGCCTCGATCGGCAACGCCATGGCCAGCCGCGCCCTGATGGCCGACCTGCGGTCCATGGGCGTCGCTACCGGCGGTCCGGCACCGATCAGCAAGCGGGACAAGTCGGCGTTTTTGTCGGCGCTGGATAATGCGGTGGTGGCGATACGACGACGTTAGCTGGCTCTGTTCGCTATCCCCATGCCGAGATTGGTCTCCCCTAAACCCGCGTCAGCACCACCGTCACCGGCACACCAGCGGCCCCAGGCCCCTCATAGCGCAGCGCGTCCGGGCCGATCACCGTGTAGACGAACGTGCCCTGTTCCATGGTCGCGGTGAAGGCGCCGTTGCGCCAGACGGCTTGGCCGGGCAGCAGGGGGCCGGACGGGGTCAGCAAATGGTTGATGCGGGCGCCGGTGTTGTTGGCGTCGCGGATCTCGACCTCGATGGTCTGGCCGCTGGGGCCCGTGCCCTGGAAGGTGCCATTATAGGCCGCCGCTGATACGGCGGCGGTTTCGAGCTCGCCCAGCGGCTCTACCGTGGGCGAGGGGGCCGGGGGCGTTGCCGGTGGGGCCAGCGGGTCCGCCGGGGCGGCTTGTTCGACCGGGCCCGACTGGCAGGCCGCCAGAGCCAAAAGGGCAACTCCCAAAATAACTGTCTTACCGAGCATTATCCGCACCCCTCTGCAATCGTCGCGATTTGGTGAAACTTATACCAAGGAGCGTTGATAATGACCCATGTGACCGTGTTGTCTTTTCTGCTGGTTAGGCGCGTGTCGCGCGGTGGTGTGGATGCACCACAAGCGGCGCGCAACGCAGCCAGCGGGCAAGACAACGCGGCCTTCGGTGGGGCCAAATCGCTCCACGGCTGTGTTGCGCCACTTGCCCGATGCTAAAGCATCGCGCTGCGCGACGCGCCTTGCCGTGAACCGATTTGGCCACCATCACATGGTTCATTATCAACGCTCCTTGGTATTAGCACTAGCCGTGTCGCTTGTGCATTCTGCCAATAGACGCATACTTTGCGGCACCCATATGGTGGGGTGGGGACGGAAAGGTAGAGTCATACCGAAGGGGCGCAAAGACCCCACGCTGTCAGGTGCGTGACTCGCAACAGGGATAATGCCGTTAGACGTTAGTTACGATCCGGTATTGGTGTTTGCGTCGGTTGTCGTGGCGATCATGGCGGCGTTCATGGGGCTGCGCCTGACCAGCGGGATCGGCGCGCTTAATGCGGCCCGTCGCAAGCCGCGCATAGCCATGGCGGCGATTGCGCTGGGCGGCGGCATCTGGTCGATGCATTTCATCGCCATGCTGGCCATCGCCCTGCCGGTGGATATCGGCTACGCCGCGTTGCCGACCCTGGGCTCGGTGCTGATCGCGATACTGGTTACGGGGCTCAGTCTCGTTCTGCTGCATTTTCGCGAGCGCACGACGGGCACTATCGTACTCGCAGGTATCCTGATGGGGCTCGGCATCGTCAGCATGCATTATGTCGGCATGTCGGCGATCACCGGCTGTATCGTCTCCTACCGGCCGGCCGGCTTCATCGTTTCGACCGCGATCGGCATCGCGGCCTCCACGGCGGCATTGCAGCTTGCCTACAAGGAACGCTCGATGAAGACGGCGTTTCTGGGCTCCATCGTCTTGGGGCTCGCGGTCGCGGCCATGCACTATTCGGCGATGGCCTACACGCTGTTCCTGCCGACCGAGGGGCTGCCCGTCGCCCTTAGCCCGATGATGACCACGGGCACAATGGCCCTGCTGGTGGCCTTGGCCGCCTTCGTGATCTGCGGCCTGTTCATACTGGTCGCCCTGCCGGATAGCGCCAAGGCGATGAACCGGCAGACGGCGCCAGTCGCCGTTGCCGCCAGCGCGGTACCTGGAACGTCGATCGAGGCTGAGACGGCGCCTGCGCAACACACGAACGGGCATACGAACGGGCAGGCCACCGGGGGTGAGCCTGTACGTATCCCATACGAACGGGACAACGCCACACGGTTCGTGGCCGCCGAAGACATAGCGGCGATTAAGGCCGACGGCCACTACAGCCAGATCATCAACCGCACTGGGGAACTGTTCTGCCCCTGGCCGATTTCCCGGGTGGCCAGCACGCTGGACCTTCCCTCCTTCATCCAGACCCACCGCAGCTATCTCGTGAACATCCGCCATGTCAGCGGGTTCAAGCAGACCGGGGACAAGGCGGTGTGTGTGATCGATGACGGGGCCGAAACCGCGATTCCCGTCAGCCGGTCAAGGGTCGCGTCTGTCCGCGAGGCGTTGGGATTGGCACGGCCCTGAGCCTGCATTTCGTGCAGCCATATCGCATTTCGTGAGCCGAGCCGCCTTTCGGTTCGACCGCAACAATCGCTCGAACGTTGCTTGATAAGATCTCCGTTACCCAGCACCGCCTCTTAAGAGCGGTAAGCAAGGCAATGGAGGAAATATGATTCCCGGTGCGTTTGAGTACCATCGTCCATCATCCGTCTCAGCCGCCGTCGGCCTGCTAGCGGATTTGGGCGGCGAGGCGAGGGTGGTCGCCGGCGGCCACAGCCTGATCCCCATGATGAAGCTGCGCATGGCTCTGCCGGAACATCTGGTCGATCTGCGCGATATCGACGGGCTGAAGGGCGTGTCGGAGGAAGGCGGCGATCTCGTCATCGGCGCGATGACAACGCAGGCGGAGCTGATTGCCTCCCAACGCCTGTCGCAGAAATGTCCGATCCTGAGCGAGGCGTCTTTGCTGATCGCTGACCCGCAGGTGCGCTATTGCGGCACCGTCGGCGGCAATGTCGCCAATGGCGACCCCGGCAACGACATGCCGGCCATCATGCAGGCCCTGGATGCAAGGTTCGTGCTGGAGGGTCCGAACGGCAGCCGAGAGGTGGCGGCCAGAGGTTTCTATGAGGCCGCCTACGAGACTGCGCGCCAGGATGACGAAATCCTGACCGCGATCCGCATTCCAACG
>JBCCER010000338.1:0-3250 GCA_039030175.1 Pseudomonadota bacterium | reverse complement strand
CGTCTTGCGCGACGCTCTCAATTTTGCGCGGTACCCAGATGGATTTGACAGTGACTAGTTAATTTTTACAATAATTTAATACAATTTCTTAAGATAGTGAGTCATCTCTCCAGGCAGATTGCCACGCCCTGTCCGCCGCCGATACACATGGACGCCAGGCCGCGTTTGACATCACGTCTCATCATCTCGTGAAGCAGCGTCACCACCAGTCGAGCGCCGGAGCCGGCAAGCGGGTGGCCAAGGGCGATCGCACCGCCATTGACGTTAAGTTTGCTCGTGTCCCAGCCCATCATCTTGTTGACGGCGATGGCCTGTGCCGCGAACGCCTCGTTGATTTCGAGGAGGTCGACATCGTCTACCGACCACCCAGCCTTCGCCAGGGCCAGCGTTGAGGCTTCGACGGGGCCGAGGCCCATATCCATCGGTTCGACACCCGCCGATGCGAACGAAACGATCCTGGCGAGCGGCTTGAGACCTGCCTGCGCGATCCGGTCCTCATTGCCGATGATGACCGCCGCCGCCCCGTCGTTCAGGCCTGATGAGTTACCGGCCGTTATCGTGCCCTCCGGATCGAAGACAGGCTTAAGTCTTGCCAGAGACGCCGTATCGGTGTTGGCGTTTGGATGCTCGTCTAGACCAACTGTTTCCGTTCGCCCTTTAACCGAGATCGCGATAGGGACGATTTCTGCATCGAACTTGCCGTCTTGCATCGCCGACGCCGTTTTGGCCTGAGATTGGACGGCGAAGACGTCCTGCTCGTCGCGGGTGATCTGAAAACGGGTCGCCAGCTGTTCGACGGTCGATCCCATATGGATGTCGTGGAATGCGTCGATAAGACCGTCGGTGAGAACCGTGTCCTTGGCCTTCGCATCTCCCATCTTCGACGGCGTTCTGATCGACACCGTGTGGGGGGCTTGCGTCATCGAGTCCTGCCCACCAGCGATGATTAGTCCCGCGTCGCCGGAAGATATTGCCTGTGCCGCAAGGTGCATCGATCGCTGGCCGGCGCCGCAAACCTGATTGATCGTGAGCGCCGGCGTTTTCGTCGAGATTCCGGCGGCCAAAGCCGTCTGCCGCGCCGGGTTTTGGCCGGCGCCGCCCGTTAGAACTTGGCCAAGGATGACATCGTCGAAACCGTCGGGATCGAGATCGTTTTCCTGGATCATCGCCGAGACCACCTGGGCGCCAAGATCGGCGGCCGAAATGGACGATAGTGCGCCACAGATCTTCCCGATCGGTGACCGGCGCGCTTCGGCTATGTAAACATCCATGGCGGCAATCCTCACATTGACATTCTGATTATAACCAATAATCTGATGGAGTAGAACCTTGATGTCGAAATTTCGAATTGAGTGGTGTTGTAAAGGTTGGCAGGGATGAAATCGCCAATATTGTGGACACCGGCTTCATCGTCGCTCCGTGAGTCCAACCTTGCTGTGTTCTCCAACAGCGTTGGGGTTCGACCTGAAGACTACGAAACGCTGCATCGCTGGTCGGTAAGCGATAAGGGCGCATTCTGGAGCGCGGTTTGGGACTTTGCCGGAATCGTTGGCGACAAGGGTGATCGAGCCTTTGTTCCGAACGAAGCCCATCCGATGACCAAGGCCTCCTTCTTTCCAGAGGCAACGCTCAACCTGACCGAGAACATGCTTGTCGGAGATGACAAGCAGATCGTGGTGACCGAAACGGACGAGCAGGGCCACAATCGGTCCTACGATCGGAGAACGCTGAGATCGCTGGTCGCCCGTACCGCAAATGGCCTGAGAGCCGCGGGTGTTGAGCCTGGCGATCGGGTTGCAGGCGTACTTCCAAACCGGATTGAGAACCTTGTAGCCTTGCTGGCAACGATCGCCGTCGGAGGCGTGTGGTCATCATGCTCTCCCGATTTCGGCGTCGCCGCTATCACAGATCGAATCGGACAAATCGAGCCGAAGGTTCTGTTTGCCGTAGGCAGTTACCGATATGGCAGCAAGACATTTGAGACAGGCAGCCGCATCCAGGACATTGCCGCAGCGCTTCCGTCGATCAAGCAGATCGTTCACTGCGGAGGTAACGAGATAGCTACAGCGGGTCGGGCATCGGTGACATCGTTTGCCGACTTCGGGACAGACGGTCCGTTAGAACCCTCGCGACAGCCATTCTCTCACCCCGTCTATGTCCTCTACACGTCAGGCACGACGGGTGCGCCGAAGGCTATCGTTCATAGCGCTGGCGGTGTCTTGCTTCAGCATTTGAAGGAACATTTGCTGCATGGCGATGTAAGGCCAGCGGATAGGCTCCTCTGGTACACGAACACCGCCTGGATGATGTTCCATTGGATGGTGTCCGTTCTCGCCTGCCGGGCCGGCATCGTTCTTTACGACGGCGCGCCGATCCTGAAGCGCGAGGATGGTTTGGAATGCGGGCCACTCTGGCGCGCCTGCGACGAGAACCGGGTCTCGCACCTTGGCATCAGCCCAAAGTACCTGGCGACGCTAGCCGCTGAAAGCTATCGGCCGGCTGATCACAACGCTTTGGAAGAGTTGCGCTGGCTGATGTCGGCCGGGGCGCCGGTTGCGCCCGACCAATTCGATTGGGTCTACCAAAACGTCAAGACCGATCTGGGGTTTGCCTCAATCTGCGGCGGTACGGAGATCCTGGGGTGCTTTTTGCTGGGCTCGCCTATTCACCCGGTGCGTCGTGGGGAACTGACCACGCGGGCCCTGGGTTTGGATGTTCATGTATTCGATGACCGCAACGCGCCGGTGATTGGGCAGCGCGGCGATCTGGTCTGTACGGAACCCTTTCCGTCGATGCCGCTGACCTTTTGGGGCGAGGGCGGCTTGGCGCGTTATCACGACACCTACTTCTCCGAGCGGCGTGAGATCTGGACCCATGGGGACATCGCCGAAATCGCCGCCGAAGGCTCGGCCATCGTGCATGGACGGTCCGACGCGACCATCAAGCCAGGCGGGGTGAGGATCGGGTCGGCCGAAGTTTATGCGGCTTGCGAGAAGGTGCCGGAAGTCGAGGACGCGATTGTCTTTGGCGCCCTTCACGACGGCGACGAGGAAGTGGTGCTTGGCGTCAAGCTTCGTAGCGGTAGTGCGCTCAATGAAGAATTGGCTGCGCGCTTGCGCCGGGAAATTCGAGAACTGGCCTCGCCATTTCACGTGCCGCGCCGCATTCATCAGGTTCGGGACATTCCATACACGCTCAACGGCAAGCGCGTCGAAAAGGCGGTGAAGTCGGTGGTCGCGGGCGAGCCGGT
>JBCCER010000337.1:0-3280 GCA_039030175.1 Pseudomonadota bacterium | reverse complement strand
GAGGTGAAGGAGGTCGAGCATGCGGTTTGATCCCGCGCGACATGAAGGTCGGACCGTCCTGATCACGGGTGGGGCGAGCGGGATTGGGTTGGGTATCGCCCAACGGTTCCTCGCCGAAGGCGCGTGCGTCGCCGTTTTGGATCGCAGGGAGCCCGAAAAGAGCGATTGGGCCGACCATGGCCGGGTTATGGCATTGCAGGGCGATGTAACCGATGAGGCCGAGATGGATGGCGCCGTGGCAGCCACCGTCGATCGGTTCGGCGCGCTCGACATCATGGTCAACAATGCCGGCGTCATCGGCATCGGGCCGGTCACCGGCATGGACTACGACGAGTGGCGGCGGGTGATGGATATCAACATTCATGGCGTGTTCCTTGGCGCGCGCGCGGCGGCCCGGCAGATGGTCGCACAGGGGCACGGCGGCTCGATCGTCAATGCCTCGTCCGGGGCGGGCCGGCGCGGGGTGGCGAACCTCTCGCACTATTGCGCTTCGAAAGCGGCGATCATCATGTTCACCCAATCGTTGGCGCTGGAATTGGCGCCGGACAAGATCCGGGTGAACAGCTACGCGCCCGGGCACATAAAAACCCCGTTTTGGAAAGATATCGCGGAAGGGTTTGCCGGCGTGATGGATAAGACACCGGACGAGGTTATCGAGATGTTCGCGGAGTCGATCCCCTGGGGCCGTTTCGGCACGCCGGACGACGTCGCCGCCGCCGTCTCCTGGCTGGCGTCGGACGAGGCGGAGTTCGTCAGCGGCCAGGCGCTTGCCATGAACGGGGCGGAGTTTCCCTACTGACGAGGCCGGAGGGATCGGGATGAGCCAATTCGACTACATCATCGTCGGTGCCGGGACCGCCGGCTGTGTACTGGCCAACCGGCTGTCGGAGGATGGCAAGCACCAGGTCCTCTTGATCGAGGCTGGCGGCAAAGACAGCAACCCCTTGATACAAATCCCGTTAATGGCCGGACTGGTCTATTTCTGGAAATCGATCAACTGGAACTATTCGACCACCCCGCAAGCGCATCTAAACGATCGGTCGATCGTCTGGCCGCGTGGCAAGGTGCTGGGCGGCTCGTCGTCGATCAACGGCATGATGTACATGCGCGGCAACCGCCGCGACTATGACGACTGGCGCCAGTTAGGCCTCGCCGGATGGGCGTACGAGGACGTGTTGCCCTATTTCCTGCGGTCGGAAGACCATGTGGAGCGGGCCGGCGATCCTTATCACGGACTGGGCGGACCGATGCGGGTGGTGAAGGCAAAGGGCGAGAACCCGCTCTATCACGCCTTCCTTGAGTCCGGCTGGGACCAGGGCTTTGCCCGCAACGACGATTTCAATGGCGCGGAACAGGAGGGGTTGGGCCTCTACGATTTCGCCCTGCGCGACGGCAAGCGGGAGAGCAGCGCGACGGCCTTCCTGCGGCCGGCCAAGCATCGCCGCAATCTCACCGTCTGGACCCGCAGCCAGGTAAACCGTATCCGGCTGGAGGGCAGGCGAGTGGTCGGCCTCGACCTCACGTGCGATAGCCAGAATGTTTCGGTGGACGCCGGCCGCGAGGTGATCCTGTGCGGCGGCGCGATCAACTCCCCGGCCCTGCTGCAGCTGTCGGGCATTGGCGACCCGGATGATTTGGCAGGTGTCGGCATCGACGTGGCACACGCGCTTCCGGGCGTCGGCAAAAATTTGCAGGACCATTTGGGCGTCTATTTGCGCTATCGATGCAACCAGCCGGTGACGCTCTATTCCCTGTTCCGCTGGGACAGGGCCTTGCGCGCCGGCCTGCAGGCCTGGCTGTTCAGCAGCGGGCCCGCAACCTCGATCCCGCTGGAGGCCGGTGGGTTTTTGAAGACCAGGTCCGAGCTGGAGATCCCGGACATTCACATCACCTTCCTGCCCGGCCTCAATCTGGAAACGACGCGCGCGGGCCAAGGCCAGCATGGCTATCTGATCAACTTCTACCAGCTACGGCCAGATAGCCGTGGCACGGTCACGGTCGACAGTAGCGATCCAGAGGAGCCGCCCTTGATCGATCCCAACTATTTGGCGGCCGAAACCGACCGCGCCTGCATGCGCGACGGCGTGCGGTTGGCCCATCGGATCGGTGCCAACCCGTCGTTGGCTGCTTTCGATGCCGGTGCCATCTCGCCGCTGGCCGACGACCTCGCGGATGACGCCGCGATTGATGGCTGGGTTCGGGACAATGCCAATACGATCTTTCACCCCGTCGGTACCTGCGCAATGGGCAACGGGGACGACGCGGTCGTCGACGAAGCCTTGCGGGTGCGGGGCGTCGAGGGTCTGCGGGTCGCAGACGCCTCGGTGATGCCGCTGATCCCGGGCGGCAATACCGCAGCGCCGACCATGATGATTGCCGAGAAGGCCGCCGACATGATCCTGGGGCGGGCACCGCTGCCGCGTGTCGAACTCGGCTGATCGAACATGCTGATGGCGGGCTTGGTACAAGGGCATTGCGACACAAGGTTTCGCCCGCTGGCCGACAGGTTCGAAAGCCTGCTGGCAAGCGGCGAGGAGCCGGGCGGCGCGATCGCGGTGATCGATGGCGGACGTTTGGTCGTCGATCTATGGGGTGGCACACGGGACCAGGCAACCGGCGCGCCTTGGGCAGACAATACGATCGCCTGCTGCTTTTCGGTCACCAAAGGCGTGCTGTCTCTGTTGGCGTTGCGCCTTGCCGAGACCGGAGAGTTGGACCTGAATGAGCGCGTTTCTCGCTACTGGCCAGCATTCGCTGCCAAGGGCAAGGAGGCAATCACTGTCAGCGAGATCATGCGTCATCAATGTAGATTGCCGGCAGTGACGTCACGGCTGGAAGAGGGCGATCTCTACGACTGGGACACGATGGCCAGCGCTTTGGCACGATCCGCCCCGACGGTCCCGCTGGATGGTCCGCCGGTCTATCAGAACATGACCTACGGCTATCTGCTGGGCGAGGTACTGCGCCGGGCCGGCGGATTGCCTTTGCCGGACTTGCTGAAGGCACATCTGTGCGAGCCGTTGGGCGAAAGCTTTCACATTGGGCTCGATAAGCCGGCGATCGATCTTTGTGCGACCGTGAGCCAGAACGATCCGGACAGCCTGTTTCGCGCCGTGGCGGCTGAACCCGCAAGCCTATTTTCCCGCTCAATGGCGGGTTTTGATATGGCAGAGAGTTTCAATACCGAAAGATGGCGGCGGGCCGTGATCGGCTCCGGCAGCGGCCACGCAACCGCCCGGTCGGTCGCGACACTCTATGGCCAACTGATCGCGGATGACGG
>JBCCER010000336.1:0-3283 GCA_039030175.1 Pseudomonadota bacterium | reverse complement strand
TGATCGTCTGCTCGACGATCGCGATCCTGACCACCCTCGGCATCGTCTTGTCGCTACTGTTCGAGAGCGCGCGGTTTTTCGGTGTCGTCCCGATCACCGATTTTCTGTTTGGTCTGCAATGGAGCCCGCAGATCGCCATTCGGGCCGATCAAGTCGGCTCGTCCGGTGCCTTCGGGGCGGTTCCGTTGTTTGTCGGGACCCTGCTGATTGCGGGTATCGCGATGCTTGTGGCGGTGCCGGTCGGCCTGATGAGTGCGATCTATCTGTCGGACTACGCGCCCCAGCGTGTACGTGCGACCGTAAAGCCAATCCTGGAGATCTTGGCCGGCGTACCGACCGTGGTTTACGGCTTTTTTGCCATCTTGACCGTGGCGCCCTTCTTCCGCGATCTCGGATCGGCCATCGGCCTCAGCGTTTCGGCCAACAGTGCGCTCGCGGCCGGGGTGGTCATGGGCATCATGATCGTGCCGTTCGTCTCGTCCCTGTCCGACGACGTGATCAACGCCGTGCCGCAAAGCCTGCGGGACGGGTCCGCCGGTATGGGCGCAACCAAGTCGGAGACCATTCGCCAAGTGGTGCTGCCGGCGGCCCTGCCCGGCATCGTTGGCGCCTGTCTATTGGCGGCCAGCCGGGCGATAGGCGAAACCATGATTGTGGTGATGGCCGCCGGCCTTGCCGCCAATCTGACCGTCAACCCGTTCGAAGCAGTGACGACGGTGACCGTCCAGATCGCGACCTTGCTAGTCGGCGATCAGGAGTTCGACAGCGCCAAGACCCTGTCCGCCTTCGCGCTCGGGTTGATGCTGTTCATCGTCACGCTCTGCCTCAACGTCATCGCCTTGCGCGTCGTGAAGAAGTATCGGGAAAAGTATGACTGATATGGCCCAAGGCACCGGCCTCGCGACGGTCGACCATCACACCTCCGACGCGGCCATGCGGCGTTTGAAGCGCCGGTACGCGGCCGAGCGACGGTTCAAATATTACGGCATCGGTGCGATTTGCATTGGTCTCGGCATGCTGGCGATCTTGCTGATCAGCATCGGCGGGCGTGCTATTCCGGCGCTGACGCAGAATTACCTCGCGCTGCAAATCGAGATCCCGCCAGAGCCGCTGGTGGCATCGTCCGATCACAACTACATGCCGTTCGTTGAGAACGAATTGATGACGCTGTTCCCTGAAGCCGTTGGCGACTTCCAGGCCCAACAGCAAATCACCTCGCTCATTCCGTTTGGCGCTGCGAATGTGATTGGCGAGATCCTCGTGTTGGATCACACGGTGCTCGGTGACCGGGTGGAAGCGCAGCTCCCTTTGGTCGACCCGGCCCAGGCATTTCTGAACGGTGAGACCGATCGCTTGACCCCGGAAGCCGATCGTGGATTGACGGATGAGCAGATCGACGCGCTTGAGCGGCTGCGCGATGAGGGCCTGATTGTCCAGCAAGATGGCCAGTTTGTTCTGGATATCACCGTCGAAGTTCCCGTGTATGAGGTGATCAACCAGACGAATTTTCAGTCGCTAGCCAATCAGGCGCTCTACCGCCTGTTCCCGGATGTCGAGGGGCGGGCCCGATCCGGTCTTCGCGCCATCATCAGCCCAGGTGCAGGATTCGAATTGCGCCGATTGATCTTGGACGATCCCGGCGTAATCGGCACGACTATTAGCCTTGAAGTTCCCTTGTCGGACGAGTTCGACCAATTGGCCAAGGGCGCGGTTGATCGCGACTTGCCGGAAGACCAGCGGCGCGTTGATGACGCACAGATCGGCTATTTTGACAGTCTTGAAGAGGCCGGCCTCGTCTCTTCGCAGTTCAATACAAACTTCTTTAGCTCTGCCGACAGCCGCCAGCCGGAACTGGCTGGCATTTGGGGTGCTCTCGTCGGGTCTTTCTATACCCTAGTGGTCACGCTGGCGTTGAGTTTCCCGATCGGGGTTGGCGCCGCGATCTATCTGGAGGAGTTTGCGCCCAAGAACCGGCTGACCGACATTATCGAGGTCAACATCAACAATCTAGCCGCCGTGCCGTCGATCGTGTTCGGCCTGCTTGGATTGGCCGTGTTCATCCAGTTCTTTGGCGTGCCCCGTTCAGCGCCCCTCGTCGGCGGTATGGTGCTGGCGCTGATGACCCTGCCGACGATCATCATCGCTTCGCGCGCCGCGCTGAAGGCGGTGCCGCCATCCATCCGCGAGGCTGCGCTAGGCATGGGGGCGTCGAAGCTGCAATCGGTCACCCACCACGTGTTGCCGTTGGCGATGCCGGGCATCTTGACCGGCACCATCATCGGTATGGCCCAGGCATTGGGCGAGACCGCCCCGCTGTTGATGGTGGGCATGGTGGCGTTCATCACGTCTACGCCTGAGGGGCTGACAAGTCCGGCGACGGTGCTGCCGGTGCAAATCTATATCTGGTCCGATGCCCCCGAGCGTGGTTTCGTGGCCAAGACGTCGCTGGCGATCATGACGTTGCTGGCCTTCTTGATCTGTATGAACGCGGTTGCGGTATGGCTGCGCAAGCGTTTCGAAAGACGGTGGTGACCGATGAATCTGATGAACGAAGCGGCTGAAGCTCAGCAGGAGGCTGCAATGATGGCGGCTGAAGGCAGTGTGCAGGAGAAGATGACCGCGCGCGGTGTGGAGGTGCATTACGGAGCCAAGCGCGCCCTTCACGGTATCGACATAGATATCCTCGAGCATGAAGTCCTAGCGCTCATTGGACCGTCTGGCTGCGGCAAGTCGACTTTCCTGCGCTGCCTCAACCGCATGAACGATACCATTGACGGCTGCAAAGTCAGCGGCGAGATCACTCTCGATGGTGGCAGCATCTTTGACCGGGCCTTAGACGTCGTACAGCTACGCGCGCGGGTGGGGATGGTGTTCCAAAAGCCGAACCCGTTTCCAAAATCCATCTACGACAACATTGCCTACGGCCCCCGCATTCACGGCCTATGCGCAAACAAGGAAGAGCTCGACCAGGTTGTTCAAAGCAGCCTGGAACGCGCCGGCCTTTGGAATGAGGTCAAGGACCGGCTGCCTGAGCCGGGAACCGGTCTGTCGGGCGGACAGCAACAGCGTTTGTGCATAGCGCGCGCCGTCGCGGTCAGCCCCGAAGTCATCTTGATGGATGAGCCCTGCTCGGCGCTCGATCCGATTGCCACGGCGCACATCGAGGAACTGATCGATGAGTTGCGGACCAACTACACCATCGTGATCGTCACCCACAACATGCAGCAGGCAGCCCGGGTGAGCCAGCGCACGGCGTTCTTCCATCTCGGCGATCTGGTCGAAC
>JBCCER010000335.1:0-3303 GCA_039030175.1 Pseudomonadota bacterium | reverse complement strand
GTCAGGCGCGCGGCTAGTCAATCGTCGTAGGCGATTTCTGTACGATTGCCAGATTGCAGGGCTCGGTCGGTGGCTTCCAGGATGCAGGCCGCATCGTAGGCATCGTCGACCGTTGATAGAGGTTTTGCGCCGCCCGCAATGCAATCGGACAAGAAATAGAGCTGGGTGTAGAGGAAACTGTCCCAGTAGGCGGCGTCGTCTTGCCCGGCACCGGGCTCGTGATCGACCTTGATCTGGTCCCAGGACGCCACGCCGGTGCCGCGCTCGCCGAAGATCTTGAATTTCACCGTCCAGGGGTCGCGCGACCAATCGTCGGTCGAGAACGAGGCCCACAAATTGGCGATTGTGCCGTCCTCATAGCCAGCCGTGATCATGATTTGGTCGATGGCCTGGGGATTCGTGAAATGCACTGTCGAGGCCGTCGCGCTGACATGGGTGGGCCGTCCGGCGAAATAGAGCAGGGCATAGACGTGATGGATCGTCAGACCCCCCATCGCCGGATCCGGCCGCCCGACCTCCGGCGGTAGTCGTTGATTGTAAAGCGCCCAGAAGCTGTTCAGCCGCCCCAGCCGGCCGGAGGTGAGATGGGCGTGGATGCGCCGGATGTCGGGCGCGTAGATATAGTTGTGCGAAGGCATGCAGATACGATCCGACGCCCGCGCGGCGTCTCGAATGCGGCCAACCTCGGCACGGGTCACGCCGACCGGCTTTTCGATCAACACATGCTTGCCGGCTTCCAAGGTTCGAACGGCGAGATCGGCATGGGCCTCGCTGGCGTTCAGGATAAAGATCGCCTCGATATCCGGTTGGGCGAGCAGCGCGTCGGCGCTGTCATACGCGGTGCCGCCAAATTGGTCGGCAAAGCGCTCGGCATTGGCGTGGGATCGGCTCCACACGCCGGCCAATTGCCCAGCACCGCCATCCGCCAGTGCCCTTGCGTGCAATCCCGCGACCGTGCCCGCGCCCATGAAGCCAACCTTGATCATTCGCTGTCCTTACGCCGTCTCCCGAACCGTGGCGGATACGTAGCATTCGCCGAGCACAAAGTCCCAGCCGCCGTTGTAGCGATCGCGGATCGAAGCCGCCTCGGCGCCGAGCCGATCCCAATTGCGATGCTCGAGGTCGACCCGCGTGCCCTTGTCGCCCGCATCTGCAAAGCGGATTTCGACTTCGGACGCCTCGTGGGGCGCCCGGCCGACATACCAGGAAAACATCAGCTTCTTGCCTTTGTCGGCCTCGACCACATGGCCCCAGTCATGGATCGTTCCGTCGGCGCACAGCTCGTAAATGCGCCCGCCCGTTTGCGGCTCGAAGACGATGGATTTCGGTTCGCCGTCCCCTCGAGACGCGACGATCGAGTGAGTATCCTTTGGCCACCAGGCGTCGATGCGATCGGTAAAAATCTCAAACGCCTCGTTTGGCTCGCAGGCGGCATAGACGGTCTTTGTGACGGGGTCGATCATCGTCATTCTCCTCGTTGCTTTGTGTAGTCCACGAAACTGTCGAGCACGTCGGTCCAGAAGCCGTCGACATAATCCCGCAGTTCCTTCAGCCCCTCTGGATTGGTGCGGACGAAGCCGCGCTTTCCCTCATAGCGGACAGCGACCAGCCGGGCCTCGCGTAAGGCCTTCAGGTGCTGGGAGACGGCCGGCTTGCTAACCTGCTGGCTGGCGGCGATGTCGGCAAACGCACGCTCATCATCGCGTAACTGTTCAAAAATGCTTCGCCTTGTGGGGTCGGCCAACGCTGCGAGCACCTTATGATAAGTCATCACTTAACATAGAATCGACGATCCCGCCCCGTCAAGCCTTTCGGATTGACATCGATCAACGCGGGGGCGGCCGAACTCCCCTATCGGTCAGGGCATGAATTCGAACGCCATGAAATACGCCAGCGCCCGGGCACCGCGATACACGAGCTATCCGACGGCACCGCATTTTCAGAAGGGCTTCCCAGAGTCCACCTATCGCGCTTGGCTGACCTGGCTGAACGCGACGGACCCTGTGTCGCTTTATCTTCACGTGCCCTTCTGCCGACGCATGTGTTGGTATTGCGGCTGTTCCATGAAACTCGCCCGGCGATACGGACCGATTGCGGACTATCTGGCTGCCCTGATGGCGGAGATCGATTTGGTGGCGGCAGCAACACCAGATCGGCTGCCTGTTGCGCATGTTCATTGGGGCGGCGGCTCACCGACGGTCCTGTCGCCATCAGACCTTGCTTCAATGATGGCAAAGCTTCGCGATCGTTTTGCCATTCAGGAGGACGCGGAGATCGCCATTGAGATCGATCCGCGCACGCTGACCGACGAGGCGATTGCCGTGATGGCCAGCGAGGGTTTCAACCGCGCCAGTCTGGGGGTTCAGGAGTTCGACCCGCAGGTGCAGGCCGCCATCAACCGGGTGCAGCCATTCGAACTGGTTGCCGGTGCGGTTGAAGGGTTAAGGACAGCCGGTATCTCGGCGATCAATTTCGACCTGATGTATGGTTTGCCCTTTCAGACGACATCGATGCTGGCGAAGACGATCGACCAGACAATGCGTCTTGCGCCAGACCGGATCGCGCTGTTCGGTTATGCCCACGTCCCTTGGATGGCCAAGAACCAGCGGATGATCCCAGAGGACGCCTTGCCGTCGGCGGCTGAACGCCTGGAGCAGTCAGAAGCGGCGGCTGAGCGTCTGGTCTCGCTTGGCTATCGACGCATCGGTCTCGACCATTTTGCCTTGCCGGGCGACCCAATGGCCGATGGGAAGAGACTGCGCCGCAATTTCCAGGGCTACACCACCGATAGAGCCGAAACTCTGATCGGCTTTGGCGCAAGTTCCATCGGCGCACTGCCCCAAGGTTATGTGCAGAATGTTGTCGAAACCGGCGCCTATATGAGGGCGACCGGCGACGGTGTTCTGCCCGTCATGAAGGGAAGGATGCTCGACAATGATGATCGTCTGCGCCGTTGGATCATCGACCGCTTGATGTGTGATCTAGTCGTTGATCTCGCCGAAGCGGCCGAAATCCACGGTGTTCCGTCGGATATCTTTGTGCCCGAATTGGACCGTCTTGGCCCCATGCAAGAGGAGGGGCTGGTGCGTCTGGAAGGGAACAAAGTGACCATTTTGGAGGCTGGGCGGCCGGTTATGCGGGCCGTAGCTGCTGTGTTTGACGCCTATCTGAAAGAGGCCGGCGCGCGCCACTCGAAAATCGCCTGAAATCCCTGCCTGCAACGCATTGACAGCGGTGCCCCAAAACGCCCAAGCTATTGTCAACGCGCGATAAATCGGCGCGAAACGACAGGGGATGGAGTGG
>JBCCER010000334.1:0-3340 GCA_039030175.1 Pseudomonadota bacterium | reverse complement strand
TGCGATCTGATGATCGGCGACAGCCAGTGGATCGGCGGCTCGGCCGAGAACGGCCACTACATCAAGATGAACGATTTCTTCGACAAGGAAGGGATCGACATGGCCGACTTCATCCCGGCCACCGTGACCGGCTATGCTGAATGGCCCAAAGGAACGCCGAACTACTGGGCATTGCCAGCCTTCGGCGACGTGGTCGGGTGGACCTATCGCAAGGATTGGTTCGAAAGGCCCGAACTGCAGGCAGAATTCAAGGAAAAACACGGCCGCGATCTCGGCGTTCCGGCAACGCTGGAAGAGCTCAAGGACATCGCCCAGTTCTTCCAGGGCCGCGAGATCGATGGCAACAAAGTCTACGGCGCCGCAATCTACACCGAACGCGGATCCGAAGGCATCACCATGGGCGTCACAAACGCGCTCTACAACTACGGGTTTGAATACGGCAACCCTGACAGCCCTTATGACCTCGAAGGCTTCGTGAACTCGGAGGGTGCCGTGGGAGGGCTCGAGTTCTACAAAGAACTCTATGACACGGCCACTCCGCCGGGATCGTCGAATTGGTACATGGGCGAGAACATCGACGCCTACAAGTCGGGCCAGGTCGCCCTGCAGATGAACTTTGCCTTCATCTGGCCGGGCGTTGAAGCGGATCCCAATGTCGGTGGGGGCAAGTCCGGCTACTTCCCCAACCCGGCTGGCCCGAACGGTCACTTCGCTCAACTGGGTGGTCAGGGTATTTCGGTCGTTTCCTACTCCGACAATCAGGAAGCGGCGCTGGAGTACATCAAATGGTTTGCACAGCCCGAGATTCAGAAGAAGTGGTGGGAAGCCGGTGGATACTCGGCCCTGCGTGCAGTTGTCGAAGATCCGGGTTTCGCGACCTCGCAACCCTATGCACAGACCTTCCTCGACTCGATGGCCATCGTGAAGGACTTCTGGGCCGAGCCTGCCTATGCCGACCTGCTGTTGTCCATGCAGGACCGTGTCCACAACTACGTGATCGCGGGCGACGGCACCGCCAAGGAAGCGCTTGACGGTCTGGTCAAGGATTGGGTCGAGGTCTTCGAAGACGAAGGTAAGCTCTAACTTTGCCTCTCGGTCGGCTGGCGTTCAAGCCAGCCCTCCGCACCTTCGCACCCCAGCACCCTATGGGGACGACTGATCTGCACTTCGATGGCAGACTGACGTGAAAGCAACCCGGTGCTTCCGCGCAGGAGGAAGTCTTTCGATGGCCAAATCGCCTATAAAATCCGCCGCAGAAGCGACGCCCGAGCCGATTGCCCGCCGGATCCGGGGGCTTTCGGACCGCGCGATCGCTTGGATCTTCGTAGCGCCGTCGATCTTCCTTTTACTGGCGGTGAACATCTTTCCACTGATCTGGACCATCCGGCTGAGCTTCACGAACTACAAGGTCAACCGCCCGAACCGCGACGTCGATTGGATCGGGTTGCGCAACTACGAGCGCATCCTGACCGACAGCGACATCTGGCAGACCATGCAGGCGACAGCCCATTTCCTGATCTGGACGATTGTGCTGCAGGTTCTGATCGGTTTCGCGCTGGCGTTTCTGATCAACAAGAAGTTCCGGGGCAATGACGTCTGGACCACGATTATCGTCTTGCCGATGATGCTCAGCCCCGCCGTGGTCGGTAACTTCTGGACATTCCTCTACCAACCGCAAATCGGCCTCTTCAACTACGTGGTCGCCTTCTTCACGGGCGCAGATCCTGCCAGCTTCTCGATGATTGGCGATGTGCATCTTGCACCGTGGGCAATCATCATCGCCGACACCTGGATGTGGACACCCTTTGTGATGCTCATATGCCTCGCGGGGCTGCGATCGATACCCGACTCGATCTACGAGGCCGCCGAGTGCGACCGCGCCAGCAAATGGCGACAGTTCTGGACGATCACCGTGCCCATGGTTCTGCCTTTCCTGATGCTCGCCGTGCTGTTCCGCGGGATCGAAAACTTCAAGATGTTCGATCTGGTCGTGCAACTTACCGGCGGTGGGCCAGGCAATGTCACCACGCTCACCTCAATCGACCTCAAGCGCGAAGCCTTCGAGAAGTGGAAGACCGGCTATTCCTCGGCCTATGCCGTGATCCTGTTTGTCACCGTTTTCGGCCTCGCCTCAATCTACGTCAAAGCCCTGAACAAGGTGAAAGAGAGATGAGCTTTTCTGTCACCGAACCGACGAACAGCACCAAGTGGTTTGCGGGCATTTTCGTTGTGCTCTATGCAATCGTCACGCTTTTGCCGCTGCTCTGGATCATTGCGACAGGGTTCAAGTCGCCCGCCGATTCCATCGCCTACCCACCCAAGATCGTGTTCGAACCGACGTTGGGGGGCTATGTGAACCTTTTCACGACCCGGACCCGGATCAACCAGGCGGATGCAGCGAACCTTCCCGAACCGCAGACGTGGTACGAGCAGATCGTCCGGGATCAGGGGCAGGCAATTGCCGGCCCTTCGCGTTATGGCGAGCGGTTCCTGAACTCGGTGATCATCGGGTTTGGCTCGACATTTCTTTGCATGATCCTTGGCACCGCAGCGGCCTATGCGTTCAGCCGCTTCCGAGTGCCGCTGAAGGACGACCTGTTGTTCTTCATCCTGTCGACGCGGATGATGCCGCCGATTGCCGTCGCGATCCCAATCTTCCTGATGTTCCGGCAACTCGGGCTGAACGACACGCATCTGGGAATGATCCTGCTCTACACTGCGGTAAATCTCTCGCTTTCCGTCTGGTTGCTGAAAGGCTTCATCGACGAGATCCCAGTGGAATACGAGGAAGCGGCCCTGATTGACGGATACACACGATTTCAGGCCTTCTACAAAGTGGTGCTGCCGCAGGCGGCGACCGGAATCGCATCGACAGCGATCTTCTGCCTAATCTTCGCGTGGAACGAATACGCCTTTGCAGTGCTTCTGACCTCTGGCACCGCACAGACCGCACCGCCCTTCATCCCGACCATAATCGGCGTCGGCGGCAAGGACTGGCCCGCTGTCGCGGCGGGCGCCACGATCTTTCTGGTGCCGGTCATGGTTTTCACGATTCTGCTGCGCAAACACTTGCTGCGCGGGATCACCTTCGGGGCGGTGCGCAAATGAGCGGGTTCCTGACAGGCTTGCTTCGGCTGCGCCGTGGCCCATGGGAGATGCTGGCCTCCATCCTGATCGCCATTGGCGTCGTGATGCTGATGCAGCCTTTCGCGATCACGCTCTACACGTGGTCCTTCCTCGTCACCCTGATCGGCACGGTGATGTTCATCATCGTCAGCCATTTCCCGGAGTAGCCAATGGCGCAGATCAGGATCGAGAACGTCCGCAAGGAGTTCGGCAG
>JBCCER010000333.1:0-3358 GCA_039030175.1 Pseudomonadota bacterium | reverse complement strand
TGGAAACCCGGCGGCGATCCTGCTCCGCCATATAGGTGCCATCGGCGATGCACAGCAGAGCGTCATGCGCCTCGTACATTGCCTCGTCAGCGAAGAAGCAATCGTTGGTCGCAACCAGCGGCAAGTTCCGTCGATAGGCAGCGTCTATGAGCGCACCTTCGATCTGACGCTCTTCGTTGAGGCCATGGCGCATAAGTTCAACGTAGAGCCGCCCGGTAAATAGAGAGGCTAGCCGGTCAAGTACTTCCTCTGCCGCCGGGACCTGCCCTTCGGCAAGCAATCTCCCGACGGTTCCGCGGACACCTCCGGTCAAAGCAATTAGGCCATCGGTCTTACCCTCGAGATCGGACCATGAAACGTGCGGTGGCTCGCCTGGAGGCGTCTCGAGGAAGGCCTTGCTGACCAAGGCCATCAAGTTCTGATAGCCGACTTCGTCCTGGACTAGCAGCACCAGTTGATCGGGCCGTGCCGTCTGGCCATTGCGCGAACTGCTCTCCCGCGCGATCGCCAGAATCGTTCCGGTGATCGGCTGCACCCCGGCCTTTGCCGCCGCCATGGCGACCTCCAGCGCACCGAAGAGATTTCCAGTATCCGTCACGGCCACGGCAGGCATCTGGTGGCGTTGGCAAAGGTCGATAAGCTCCTTCACCTTCAACGCCCCTTCAGCAAGGGAATAGGCGCTGTGGACTCGCAAATGGACAAAATCGGCGTGGGACATTTCGATTCCGACTCACCTCAACGGATGAGAAAGAATGACAGGTCAGCGGCCGCTGGTCACTGCAAACTGGGCGGTCGAAATGTGGAACCCGGGGATGAATTGCGGGCGAGGTTAGGCCGCCTCGCGAATCTCCATGAGATGGCCGTCGCGTAGCTCGACTACACGGTCCATGCGATGGGCCAGTTCCAGATTATGGGTGGCAACTAGGGCCGCCGTCGACGTCGTATGGATGAGGTTGGTCAACATCTCAAACACACCGTCAGCGGTCGCGTGGTCGAGATTGCCCGTCGGTTCATCCGCCAAGAGCAGGATCGGTTGGTTAGCCAGGGCACGTGCAATCGCCACCCGCTGCTGCTCGCCGCCTGAAAGCCGGGCCGGCCTGTGGCTGGCGCGCTGACTTAGGCCAACCGAGTCCAGCAACTCGCGCGCTCGTTCTTTCGCCGCGCGCTTTGCCGTGCCAGCGATAATCTGGGGCAAAGCAATGTTCTCTTCGGCTGAGAATTCCGGCAGCAGATGGTGGAACTGATAAACAAAGCCGATGGTATCGCGGCGCATTCGCGTCCGATCGCCATCCGATAGCTTGTCGGCGACACGCCCGCCGATTTCGATCCGGCCGCCCGTTGGCGGTTCGAGTAAACCGGCGATTTGCAGCAATGTCGATTTGCCGGCACCACTCGGCCCGACGAGAGCGACCATCTCGCCGGCCGAAACCGTCAGGTCAATTCCGCGGAGCACCTCAAGATCGCCGCTTGGCTGGCTGAAGGTCCGCGTAACCCCTTGTAGAGTCAGCATCGCGTCACTCATAGCGCAGCGCCTCTACGGGATGCAGCCGGGCTGCCCGCCACGACGGGTAGAGCGTCGCCAGAAACGAGAGGCCGATCGACATCGCGACGATCCCAAGAACCTGGGCGTAGTCGATTTCGGACGGAAGCTGGCTCAAAAAGTAAAATTCGGCGGGGAAGATTTCTCGTCCAGTCAGGTCCTGCAGCCACCCACGGATTGACTCCAGATTTTCCGCCACCAGCAACCCGAGGATGAAGCCCGACAGCGTGCCGACAACGCCAATGAATGAGCCGGTGATGAGGAAGATCCGCATGATCATGCCACGGGTCGCGCCCATCGTGCGCAGGATCGCAATGGCTCTGCCTTTATCTTTCACAAGCATCACCAGCCCGGAGATGATGTTAAACGCGGCGACCAGGATGATCATGGTGAGGATCGCGAACATCACGTTTCGTTCGACCTGCAGCACATTGATGAAGCCGGAATTTGCCTGCTGCCAGTCCCACAAGCGCCCGGCCCCACCGACCGCCTCTCCTATCGCGTTGCGCATCTCGTCGAGATGTTCCGGGTTGTCGACGAAGATTTCGAGCGCGGTGACTGAGTCCGGTTGCTGATAGAAGATTTGCGCAGCCTCGAGCGGCATATAGATGAAACTGTTGTCGTATTCAAAAACGCCGGCGCTGAAGATGGAGGCGATCCGAAAGGCCCGCTGCCGAAGCTGCGAGCCGAAGGCCGTGCGCGCGGTCGATGGCGAGACCAGTGTCAAAGTATCGCCCAACCCCAATCCTAAGCGTGCCGCCATCCGATAGCCGATCGCGATAGTGTCGGGACCCTCGAAAGCGACATCAGGATCTGTCAGCAGATCATCGGCAAAGGCGGGGCGACTAAGAAAATCCTCCGGTCTCACCCCGCGAACCGGCCCACCGAAGGGTTGACGGCCGAGGCTAAAGGCCTGGCCCTCAATAGTAGGGTAGACCGCCACGACTCCGTCGACTTGAAGCAGTCGATCAGTGAGGTCGGCATAGTCAACCAGCCCCTCGTCCGTCCAGGCATAGACGGACATGTGGCCACTAAGGCGCAGGATCTGCCCGACCAACTCACTGCGAAATCCATTGAAGACGGACATGACCACGATCAGGGTCGCGACACCCAGCGCGATGCCGAGAAGCGAAAACAGGGTGATGACGGAAATAAACCCTTCCCGGCGGCGCGCGCGCAAATAGCGAAACGCCACCAAGCGTTCGAAACTATTGAACATTCAGGGCTCCGTTCAGCGGGTGGGTGCGATTTGACTTGGCGGCGGAATACGGCAATTGCGAGATGCCTGCCAATCCCGCCGACACGTTCTTGTCGCAAAACCCATACGAAACTTAGAGCACATGGCTGCCGGTAAGGCGCTGAATTGCCGCATCCAAATCCAGTTCGTCGCGTTCGCCGGACGCTCTGCGCTTGAGCTCGACCTGGCCTGATTTCAGTCCGCGCGGTCCTATGATCAGCTGATAAGGAAGCCCAATCAAATCCATGTCGGCGAACTTCGCCCCTGCCCGTTCCTGACGGTCGTCATACAGGACCTCAACGCCCGCCCGATTCAGCCGCTCATAGACATCTTCGCAGGCGCTATCGCAAGCGTCGTCTCCGGATTTGAGGTTGATCAGCCCCACATGGAATGGCGCCACCGGTTCCGGCCAAATGATGCCGTCATCATCATGGCTGGCTTCGATGATTGCGCCAACGAGGCGGGACACGCCAATGCCATATGATCCCATATGCACCGCGACGGGCTTTCCGTCCGCGTCCGCCACGGTTCCGTTCATCGGCTCGGAGTATTTAGTGCCGAAATAGAACACCTGGCCAACC
>JBCCER010000332.1:0-3371 GCA_039030175.1 Pseudomonadota bacterium | reverse complement strand
GTGATGTGGACGCTGTTCAACACCGGCATCATGACGCTGTTCCCAGCATTTCTAATAGCGCTTCTCGTGGCGGTAGCGATTGGCATGGTCAGCGGTATTTTCGTCACCCGTCTGAACATTCCGTCTTTTCTTGTCACTTTGGGGATGTTGCTGGTGGTGCGTGGCTCCGCCCTTTGGCTGACGAGCGGGTTCCCGCAACGGACTTGGGACGCTGGGGAGCAATTGCTGGCCGAAATCTTGGTAGGTGACTTTTTCATCGGCGGCTTGCGTATCCACATGAGCCTGATCTGGTTCATCCTAATCGCCGTCATCTTCCACCTACTTTTGAACAGGACGCGATTTGGCAACTGGATCCAAGCGACCGGGGGCAACGCCGGCGCGGCGCGTAATCGCGGTGTGCCGATCAAGCGGGTGAAGCTTGTCTTGTTTATGTTGTGCTCCGCGATGGCTGGACTGGCGGGGGTTATCTCCTCGATCCGGGTGTCGGCCGCCAATCCCAATTCGGGCATGGGCTACGAATTGGAGGTGATCGCCATGGTCGTCATTGGCGGAACGGTTCTGACCGGCGGGCGCGGCACGATCATCGGCACGGTTTTGGGGGTGCTGATCTTGCGTCTGATGCGCAACGGCATCGTCTTAGTCGGTGTTCCGGGGCTGGCCTACAACATCTTCATCGGTGCGATCATCCTTGGAATGATGGCGCTGCACGCTGGACTTGAACGCCGCCACAACGACGGTACGTGACATGACCGAACGCGAAGCACCTCTTGTCGAAATGCGGAGTATCGAGAAGTTTTACGGCCGCATTCACGCGCTGCGAGGGGTTAACTTGTCGATCAAGAAGGGCGAGATCGTCGGCCTTCTTGGCGATAACGGCGCAGGAAAATCCTCTCTGATCAAAGTGCTGTCAGGTGCGGTGCCCTATACCTCGGGTGAGATCTTGATCAAAGATCGGCCAGTCACGCTGAGGTCCACCACTGACGCGATCGACGCCGGGATCGAGACGATTTATCAGGACTCGGCGCTTGTGCCTCAGTTGTCGATTGCCCGAAACCTCTTTTTGGGGCGTGAACTTCGCATAGGGTCCAAACTATTCGATTGGATGGACCAGGACGGAATGAACAGGGTTGCGGCCGACCTTTTGCGTCGCGTCGGGATCACCAAGAACATTCCGCCGACAACCCCAATAGGTGCACTCTCGGGCGGCGAGAGACAAGCTGTGGCCATTGCCCGGGCGATGTATTTCGACAGCGACCTGATTATCCTCGACGAGCCAACCAACAACCTCGGCGTTGCCGAAACCCAAGGTGTGTTGAAGTTCGTGCGCGATGCGCGCGATAGCGGCCATTCCTGCATCTTCATTGCGCACAACATCCACCACGTCTTTCAAGTGGTGGATCGCATGGTTGTCATGCGTCTGGGCAAGGTTGTTGCCGACAATCTGAGTCCCAAGACCTCTAGTATCCAGGACGTTGAGAACATTATCACCGGCGAGCATCTTGCAGCTTGAACACCCAACTGCGAACAGTCTCATTTACCACCGGACGTGACGGGCCAATTTGGTGAGTGGGCCGGGCTAGCTGGTAGGCGGTGCTGTGCTGGCCCGGACGATCAGTTCAACCGGGATGGGGGACTCGGGTTCGTGGTTGCCGTCCTTTTGGGAAAGGCGATCAAGCAAGACTTCAGCGGATCGCCGGCCAAGCAGGCGCCGGTCCTGTCTGATGGTTGTAAGTGCCGGCACGTAATAGGCCGACATCTCAATATCGTCGAAGCCGACGACCGAGACATCTTCAGGCACGCGAAGCCCTCCAGCCAGCAACCCGGCGATTAGCCCAAACGCAACCATGTCGGCGGAGCAGAACACCGCCGTCGGTCGTTCGTCCATTCCAAGAATTCGTTTGGCAGCCTCGTGACCGGATTCGAGAGAGAAATCTCCACGAATAATCCATTGAGGCGGTGCGGGGAGGCCGAGCCGCGCGCGCTCAGCGACCATGCCGTCGCGCCGTGCTGTGGTTAGAACATTGCCGCTAGGCCCGGTTATGTGGGCGATCTTGCGATGCCCGAGCGCGTAGAGATGCCCGATTGCCAACCTCGCGCCCTCGGCATTGTCGCTAGAGATTACCGGGAAAGGCTCGCCTTCCACCCACTCGCAAAGAAATACGATCCGATCGCCTGCTCCAAGTTGGACGCATTCTTGTAACTCCGCAGACGAAAGCCTTCCGTCTAGCGCAATTGCCCCGTCGATGCGCCGATCGAGAAAGTTGCCAGCCAGTGCCGATTCTTGGATCGGACTGCTTTCAGTGTCGGTGATGAGAACGGCATAGTCGGTTTCAGCGAAGCCCTCGCTAATCCCGGCAAGAATTTCCGAGTAGAACGGCTTCCCAAGGTTCGGGACTAGAATCAGAACGGCGCCTGCTCTCTGCGTCCGCAGGTTTCGCGCGGCTTGATTGACCCGGTAGCCGGTGCTCCGAATGGCTTGTCGGACGGCTTCGTTTGTTTGTTCGCTAACAACGTCGGGCTTGGTCAGAACTCTGCTGACCGTCGCGACCGAAACATTCGCGGCACGAGCGACATCGTGGATGGTCGCGGATTTCTGAATCATGGCCTCAAGTCGAACAACAGCATTTTTACGGTTGACACAAAACTTCTGTAATGACGATTATGAAATCGATTACATGTCCTGAAAAGACCCAATTCGGAATGATTAGGCCAATCGCACGGTATACCGATGCTCACGCGGGGAATGCGGCGAGAAACGTCAGTTTCGGCGGGGCGATAGGCGCGCGCCAATGAGCGCAGGGGTCCGGTTTGACTATTCCGGCGCCCAAGTCGTGGTCATTGGGGCAAGCCGTGGGGGAATTGGTGCTGCGATTGCACGCGGATTTAAGGGTGCGGGCGCTCAGGTGGAGATCACCGGAGCCGAAGCGCGGTGCCTGGCGGAAGACGCTGCCCGCTTTCCGTACACGCAACTCGATATCACCGATACGGATGCGGTTGACGCGTTTGCCCGCGAGCGGCGCCAGGTGGATGTGCTCGTGAATTGCGCCGCCATCACAAGGCGCGGCGAAGAGATGGAACCGGCCTTCTTTTCGCACGTATTGGACGTCAATCTCACCGGGACGATGCGATGCGCACTGGCCATGCATCCCGCCTTGGCGGCTGCAAAAGGGCGGGTCATCAACATCGCGTCGATGTACGCCCGCTTCGGATCGCCACGAAACCCGGCTTACGGCGCATCCAAGGCCGGGGTTGAGCAGCTAACGAGGTCGCTCGCCGTCGCCTGGGCCGCTGACGAAATTCGCGTGAATGCGATTGCTCCCGGGTTCATCGTCACCGAGCAGTCTGCCCGTGCCAGGCAAAACCCGGAATTT
>JBCCER010000331.1:0-3378 GCA_039030175.1 Pseudomonadota bacterium | reverse complement strand
TAATGCTACAGCCGGGTCCGGCTTGCCGATAAACGCGTCCGCCTTGCTAGCGGAAATCTTCACCCTGCGGCCTCAGGCCGTGCGCGCGAAGTACAGTGCCAAATCGGTGCGGATGTTGTCGCTTAGTTCCCGCAAGGCACCACGCTGGGCCGATCTCTGGGCAACGATTGTCGCGTACTGATCGTCCAGGATGTTGAAACTGGTGATGACCTGGGAGGTGCCCAGATACACGGCCTGGCCGTCTTCGGCGCTGGTTAGGGTGTAGGTCGCCACGATGCGCAGGTTGGACCGGGTTGCAGTATCGTCGCGTTGGATCCCGAGATTGGTAATGGTTTCGGCAATGCCAACCTCAAGTGTGTAGGCTGGAACTGCGGGGCGCCCTGACGGGTTCAGGCTCTGGATGAGAAAGCCCCGCAACAGCTGGCCATCTCGGTCCGGAATGACCGCGACATTGATCAGCGCCAGTTCCTCAGCCACAGGTCCGAACGCGGCCGAATTGCCATAGAGCGGCTGAAAGCCGCAGGCGCTCAGCACCATCGATGCGGCGCCGGCAAGAACCAGCCGCCTGGTCAGCGGCCGCCTATGCGGCAACGACATTGACGATCCTATTGGGCACGACGATCACCTTGCGTACGGTTTTGCCGTCCAACGCGCGTATCACGTTCGGCTCGGCCAAGGCCGCCCCCTCCGCCGTGGTCTTATCGGCATCCTTCGGCAAGGTGACGGTCCCGCGCAGCTTACCATTGACCTGCACGCCCATGGTAATTTGTTCGTCGACGGCCAGGGCCGGATCGGCAACCGGCCAATCCGTCTCTGTGACCAGGTTGTTGTTACCCAGCGCTGACCACGCCTCTTCAGCGAAATGGGGCATCACTGGACCAATCATCAAAGTCAGGGCCTCTAACGCCTCACGCAGGGCCCATGCCTCGCCGTCGCCCCTACCTGAAGTCGCGGCAATCACGTTGGTTAGTTCTCGCAGCCGTGCAATCGCTCGGTTGATACGGAAACTCTCAAAATCCTGGCCGACAGCCAAAATGGTCTTGTGAACTTCACGCCTTAGCTCGGCTGCTGCCGGCGAGAGATTGTTTGGCGCTGCGGCATCAATCGGCGGCAAGGGCACCGCCGGCTCGGTGACCAGCCGCCACAGTCGATTGACGTAGCGCCAGGCGCCTTCCAGGCCGGCATCCGACCATTCCAAATCACGCTCTGGCGGGCTGTCCGACATCAGCACCAAGCGGCCAGTGTCGGCGCCAAAGCCATCGACGACCGTCTCCAGGCCGACAACGTTCTTCTTCGACTTGGACATTTTTTCCAGGCGGCCCTTGGTGACCGGACTGCCGTCCTTCAGCGTCACCAGTTTACCGTCGATGGTCGTCACCTCCTCGGGGAACAGCCAATTGCCGTCGGCATCACGATAGGTTTCGTGCACCACCATCCCCTGGGTCATCAGCCCGGCGAACGGTTCCGGCGCGACGCTATGGCCGCTTTGGTTCAGGGCGCGAGTGAAAAAACGGCTGTACAGCAGGTGAAGAACCGCATGCTCGATGCCGCCAATATACTGATCGACCGGCATCCAATAATCAGCCGCCTGTGCGTCGAACGCGTCGGCCGACTGTGGTGAGCAGAAGCGCAGGAAGTACCACGAACTTTCAAAGAACGTGTCGAAAGTATCGGTCTCGCGGATCGCCGGTTTGCCGGTTTCTGGGCAGGTCGTGTGCTTCCAGGTCGGGTGGTTTTCCAGCGGATTGCCCGGCTTGGTGAGGTCGACATCCTTGGGCAGCTCCACCGGCAGGTCGCTTTCCGGAACCGGAACCATCGCGCCGTCGTCGACGCGATACATCACCGGAATGGGGCAACCCCAGTATCGCTGGCGCGAGACGCCCCAATCTCGCAGCCGATACCGGATCGCGGCTTCGCCTTGTCCCTGTTGTTCCAGGGCTTTGACGACTACGTCTTTAGCAGCATCGACGGACAGCGCCTGGCCATCCGACAACGTGCCCAGATCATATCGATAGCTCGCGCGACTGGTGTCGACATAGGCGGTGCGTCCGACATGCATTAGTCTACCGCGACCGTCGACCTCTTGAACCGGATCGGCATCGAACTGTGCCCGAAGCGCGTCGTCCAAGGCGGCCGCTCGCTCGTCGGTCAACATCTCCGCATCGGTTGGCCAAAGCACCGATGTCACCGGCAAGTCGTACTTGCGCGCGAAATCAAGATCGCGCTGATCATGGGCCGGGCAGCCGAAGATGGCACCCGAGCCGTATTCCATCAGCACGAAGTTGGCGACGTGCACGGGCAGGGCGACATCGGGCATAAAGGGATGTCGGGCGCGCAGGCCCGTATCCATGCCCCGCTTCTCCGCCGTCTCGATCACCTCTTCGGAAGTACCCATCCGCCGGCATTCATCGACGAAGGCGGCCAGCGCGTCATTCCTCGCAGCCAGTTCCTCGGCCAAAGGATGGTCTGGGGACACGGCCAAGAAGCTGGCGCCGAACAGCGTGTCGGGTCGTGTGGTGAAGACCTCGAGCGGTTCGTCACGGCCCTCGATGTCAAACGAGACACGCGCACCGACCGAACGTCCGATCCAGTTTTCCTGCATCAACCGAACCCGGTCGGGCCAGCGATCAAGGCCGTTCAGGGCCTCCTGCAGCTCATCGGTATATTCGGTTATCTTTAAGAACCACTGGGTCAGCTTGCGGCGCTCGACGGTGGCGCCGGTTCGCCAACCCTTGCCGTCGATCACCTGTTCGTTGGCCAGGACCGTGTTGTCGACGGGATCCCAATTGACCCAGCTCTCCTTCCGATAGGCAAGACCGGCGCGCACGAAATCTAAGAACATCTTCTGTTCGTGCCGGTAATAGTCCGGATCGCAGGTTGCGATCTCGCGGTCCCAATCGTAGCTCAGCCCCAGCAACTGAAGCTGGCCGCGCATCACACGGATATTCTCGTATGTCCAGTCTGCTGGATGGACGTTGTTCTGGATGGCGGCGTTCTCGGCCGGCAATCCGAACGCGTCCCAACCCATCGGATGCAATACGTTGAACCCTTTGGCTCTTTTGTATCGGGCAAGAACGTCGCCAATGGCGTAGTTGCGGGCGTGCCCGATATGGAGACGGCCCGATGGGTAAGGGAACATCTCCAGGACGTAGTACTTCTCGCGCGCAGGGTCGTCGCTGGTGCGATCGCAGCCGCGTTCCGCCCAGATCTTCTGCCATTTGGCCTCGGTCTCGCGGAAATTATAGCGTGACATTTCTGGGGTCACCGGTGAAAGGGGCAAGGGCGCCTAGCCCTGTAGGACAGCCTAAGCTCTCCGTGCGCCCAAAGATGAACGATGGGTTATTGCGCTTGGGAGATGACGCGCAATTCGCGCGCCCT
>JBCCER010000330.1:0-3394 GCA_039030175.1 Pseudomonadota bacterium | reverse complement strand
GGCGAACGCGGCGCGATGATCGGGTTGCCGATCCGTCGAATCTGGCCATGGCTCAACTCAGTCGACGAAGCGATGCCGAATTCGCTGTGGCGTGATCGTTGCTGGGTGTTCATTTGGGGCCTCTCTGTCCTCTCGCCGGGACGATGTGTCAGGACTAAGATGCTGAGGCCTCGCCCATTTCTCAAATTCGTTTCCGATATCGGCGCGATAGGAAAAACCGATCGCCTTCCCGCAATCTCGCGCAGCTGGCGATCACTCAGCCTGTTCTTTCCCCCGCAGCCAGAGCGTGGAGGGGCCAGATGGCGGCCCCTCCAGCACAACCTTCAAGCAATCAGGAACGTATCGGGCGTCAGCTCATCGAGAGTGGTATTCTCGAGCAGAACGCTGTCGCCACCGCCTAGCTTTAGCTCGACATCGTCGCCCACCTGTTTCAGGGCCTTGCCAAGGTCGAAACGGCGGCCGACATCGTCCAGTTGGATGATGTCATCCGCCGCCAAATCGGTGATCGTGTCTTTGCCGCTATTGCGCCCAAACATGAATGTGTCGGGCCCAGCGCCACCCTTCAGTATATCGTCGCCGGCCCCTCCGATCAGCGTGTCGGCACCCTCGTCGCCCTCGAGTTGATCGTCACCGCCGTTGCCTCGCAGTATGTCGGCACCGGCTTGGCCCAGCAGCAGATCGCGGTTTCCGCCGCCCTCAAGAGTGTCGGAACCATCCATGCCACCGATCCGGTCGAATGCAAAGAAGACCTCGTCCTGAATGGCGCCGATATCGGTGTTGCGCTCGATGATATCGCCAAGCGACGTGTCCCACAGGGCATCGACCTCAACCACGCTCAGCGCGCCGGCCTCGCTCCAATAAGGGTCGCCGTCGCGCACCCGCTCGAATTGGTCGATGATCACGGTGGCAAACAGCTCGCCGACCATGCCACCGCCATAGGCATCCTCGGCGAGGCCGCCGACCCAGGCATCGAGCAGATCGACGTCGCCATAGATCTCCTGCAGCTTCTGAGCCAGTTCAGCGTCAGACGTAACGTCCGAGAAGCTCTGCGCCCGCGACAGGCCCAGCGCCTCACGCAAGTCATTGTAGGACGCAACGCCCAGATCGCGGCCGCGCTGGATGTTCAGCGAGACCAGGTCCAGCCCGCCATCACCCGGTTCGCCAAACAAGAAATTGCGCACATCGTCGATGACATGGACATCCAGCTCATTTGCCGTTCCAGCAGCAAGACCCCTAAGCAAGGGGTCAATACCGCCATTGTCACCGATCACATCGGGATTGAAGAAAGCATCGCGCAACGCCAGAGCGCCGACCGAAATGGGCGAGCCATCCTCGTTCAGTCTCTGCAATTCCGAGGAGAGCAGCGAGTGGCCGAAGCGGAAGGCGGCCGTGGAGAACTCCACTGAGATGCCGGGATTGACGTTCTTGTCATAGCCGCGATAGGCGTCGATCGCGCCCTCACCGACGATGATCGGCAGGAACTCATTGTAGGTGATGGCTTGGATCTCGGCCTCCACTCGCATGCGCGCGGCGAGGTAAAGCTCGTCGTCCGTCAAGTTCGGATCCTCGGCGGCCAATTGGTCTACCCACCAATTGTGCTCGCGCGCGAAAAGCGTATGCATGCTGGTCAGTGCCGCGTTTTCGGCCGCGCGCACATCGCCGGCCAAAACGCCGTCCGTCGTCTGAACCAGCAGGTCGCTCGCGTCGAGCAGCAACTTCCCACCGTCGCCGCGCAGAGCCTCTGCGGTTTCGGCGTTCGAGCCATAGACCATGCTGGCATCAAGGAAGGACGTGATCTCGTTTTCGTGCTCTCGCGCACTGTCAACGCCGCTGCCGTCGGCGTAGTCGACCCGGAAGAAAGGGATCTCGGCCGTACCGTCACCGTCTGGGTCGAACCAAGCGTCCCCTGTCGGCACGGCGATCGGTGCATACTCCGTCGCGCCGCCCTCCGATAGGTCGAGATCGTGATCGATAAACTGGCCCCAGACCCAAAGAAGATCGCTGGCACCCTTTGAATTTGGCATGTCGCCTTCCCGCGCCGAAATCGCGTTGGAAATCTCGCGCGGGTTGGGTCGGTCGGCGACCATCTCGCCGACACCGTCTTCATAGTCGGCTGGCGCCAAACGCAGCAGATGCTGACCCACGGCCCCCCAACCTTCATATTTCGCGTTCGTTCCCGACCCATCGACGGGCCGTTCCACAATCTCCGAAACACCGTCCGGAGGTGGCCGCCCGCCTTTTCCGCCGCCCTGATCGTTACCGCCTCCGCGACCCCCTCGGCCGCCATTTCCACCACTTGTTGCGATCGCCGTGTTCTCAACCGTCGTGGCTGTCGTAGTCGATTCCATCGAAAATCCCCCATGTTCGACCGTTTCATCGATTTCAATCGTATTGAGGGAAGAATGGCGAAATCTGCGCTCTAAAGAGGCGAAAAACACTATGTTTTGTGGCGATCAAGCGGCAATTGCCACAATCTATTATAGAAATATGCTCAGGATTCTTCACCCGTCACTTTGGATTTTGGGTTCCACGAATGGTTAGGTGTATCTGACATCACCGTTCGCGCCCGTGTAATTAGCAGAACAGAATATGCTGCCACATTCCCAGTACGCCGAGCGAGCTGTGCCACCGGATCTGATCTGGCACACCGGGTTCGGACAGCATGTCGACGTACCAACCTTTCTTGCAGCCAGTATCTCGCCGTAATCGTCTGGCTCAGAGAGGGATGTTGCGTCCCAGGGGATTAATCTTGAAACTAACCATCGACGCGGCGCAGGCACGGTTCCGTTCGCTCCGCAAGACAAGCGCAGCATGCACACAGGGCGATGATGAGCGAACGGTCGGACAAGCAACCTGGCATCAAGAAGAAGATCTTCGCGGCCGGCTTGGGCAACGTGCTGGAATGGTACGATTTCGGCTGTTACGGCTTTTTCGCCGTCATCATCGGCAATCACTTCTTCCCATCGGACGATCCGTTCACATCGCTTCTGGCGGCCTTCGGTGCGTTCGCGGCCGGCTATCTGGCGCGGCCGCTTGGGGCGCTGGTGCTGGGCCATATCGGCGACCGGCTAGGCCGCATGACCGCGCTGACCTTGGTGATCAGCGTGATGGGTGGGGCGACAATAGCCATTGGCCTGTTACCGGGCTATGCCACCATCGGCGTTGCCGCGCCCATTTTGCTGATCCTGCTGCGCATCCTTCAGGGCTTCGCCGTAGCCGGCGAATACTCGACCTCGACCGTCTTCCTGATCGAACATGCCCCGGCCCACAGGCGGGCTTACGTCTCAAGCTGGTCGACGTTCGGCCAGTTTTCGGGCCTGATCCTCGGCTCCGGCGTCGGCGCGCTGGTCAGCACCGTTTTGGGCCAGGACGCGGTGAACGAATGGGGCTGGCG
>JBCCER010000329.1:0-3431 GCA_039030175.1 Pseudomonadota bacterium | reverse complement strand
TTGGATCATCATAGTCGAATCTCTTTGATCCGGTGAGGGGGGACAGACGTGCGCGCGACGCGCAGGATCACGGAATATGATTGACATATGTCTCAAGTGAGACATATGTGTCTCATGGATAAGATCAGACCAGACACCAGGTCGGCTATTCTTGAGGCGGGGTTTGTCACGTTTAGTGAGAATCCCAGCGCCTCCCTGGCCGACATCGCCAGCCGGGCCGGCGTTGGCCGGGCGACTTTGCATCGGCATTTTTCCTCGCGCGAGGATTTGATGAGCGCGCTGGCGCTGCAGGCGATGATTGAACTCAACGAGGTGGTCGACGCCGCCACGGCGGGTGCGCAAAGCTATTCCGAAGCACTCAAACTATCGCTGAACGCCATCATCCCGCTGGGAGACCGTCAATTGTTCTTGGCCAGCGAGCCGGTCGAGAACGATCCTGCGATCGCGGCCGCCCATCGCAGGGACATGGACGAACTGCGCCATGCCATCGAGGCGGCGCGCGGCGAAGGCTTGTTTGCGCCCGACGTGCCGACAGGCTGGATCGCCCAGGCCTATGAGGCCCTGATCTACGCCGCCTGGACGATGGTCCGGGACGGCGATGCCACACCGCGCCAGGCGGCAGACTTCGCCTGGCGCACGCTGACCTCCGGCCTGACCGGGCCAACTCGATCCGCCGGAACTAAAGGATAGCCCGATGACCGCTGACCTTGTTTTCGAGGCCGCCTCGGTCTTCGACGAAGCCTTCATTTTGATCGGTGTCGCGATCTTGTTGATCGAGATTGTCGAAAAGCTGTTCAAAGGGACGTTCCGCAAGAAAACCGCCCTTGAGATGGTTGCCAGCGCGTCGACCCAGATCCCCTATCTGCTGGTCGAGGCGGGCATCCTAGCGGGCGCCTATAGCGTGTTCTACGTGCTCTACTACGCCGTCGCGCCGTTCCATATCCCGGTCGCGTGGTGGAGCATCGCGCTGGTGATCCTGCTGGCCGATCTCACCTATTATTGGGAGCATCGGATCGCCCACCAGGTCCGGCTGTTGTGGACCCAGCACGCCGTCCACCATTCCTCGCGCGATTTGAATATCGTCACCGGCGTCCGCTTTGGGCCGTTTGAGGGGGTGTGGTCCGCGGTTGCCCATCTACCGCTTGTCCTGATCGGCTTCTCGCCGGAGCTGGTCTTTGCCGGCATCATCGTCGTGCTGGCCTATCAGACCTGGCTGCACACCGAACTGATCGGCAAGCTTGGGCCGCTGGAGTGGGTGCTGAACACGCCGTTGCACCACCGGGTGCATCACGGCTCGGACGACAAATATCTCGACCGGAACTATGGCGGCATCCTGATTGTTTGGGACCGCATGTTCGGCAGCTTCCAGGTCGAGGAGGAGACGCCGCGCTACGGGCTAAAGCGCGACTTCGACAGCCAGAACCTCATCAAGGTCTGGTTTTCCGAACTGCCTGCCCTGTTCCGCGATTTGCGCGCCAGCCGATCCCTGTCGGCAGTCTGGCACCATCTGTTCGGGCGGCCGGGCTGGACGCCGGAGCCGCCCAAGGTCAAGAAGCGGCCCGGCCTTCGAACCGGTCCGACGCGGCCCGTGGGAGAGCCCTAGGCGCTCGACCGCCTTGCCTCTGCTCTGCCGAAGAGCGATGGTACCGCCGATTTCGGCCTGATGAGGGGTAAGGCGCCGTGTTGGAATTGTTTGCCCGGTTGGCTGATCTGCAGCGCGATTGGTTCGATCGTTTTGACTTTTCGCGGGTCTGGCCCGATGGCTGGCCTCCCTTCGGTGGGAACAGCGGGCGGCCGGAGGTGGCGCCCGATCAGGCATTCGAAGTCACCATTCAGGAGATCGACCACGGGCACGTGTTCGGCCGGGTCGAGGCCAGCGACGATGAGGGCGTTACCGGCTACTCCATTGCCTCCTCCAACCCCGATCGCGATGGGGACGGTGTGCGGGCGTTCGCTATCGATGAGGACGGCACCCTTTCGATCGCCGATCTCGACGATGTCGATTTCGGCAGCGACCATCGGATCGACGTTGCCGTTCGCGCCCATGACGGGGACGGAAATAGTTCAGCGCCAGAGTTGGTATCGCTCGCGCTGACCAGCGACCCGCTGATCCCCAAGGACACGCCGTTCAACTATCACATCGGCATCAATTACGAGAGCTGGGAGGTTGGCCGTACCGGCTATTCGATCAAGGCGGACCTCGACCAGATCACCCAAGATTTCAAGCTGATCAAGACCTATCACGCGGCCGCGGTCGGCACATCCGACCCGACCGTCCCGCAGATCGACGCGACCCAGGCCCAGGTCATCACCTATATCGCCGCGACCGACGATCTGGAGCTGGTGATGGGCACTGAGAATTCGGCCCTGGCGCAGGGCGGGTTCGGCAACCCGTGGGCCGCCGGCCTGATGACCGACAAGGCCTATACGGACAAATGGGTCGAGATGATCATCCAGGCCTTCGGCAGCGTGGATGAGGTCAAGCAGCATCTGAAGGCCGTGCTTTTGGGCAACGAGATCGATGCCAACGGGCCGCCGCCGAACGATCCTTCCTTCAATGACTATCTCGGCTGGATCAAGACCTCGTTCGACAATTTGAAGGCCTCGCTAAGCGATGCGGGGCTCGACGGCGTCATCGTTTCCACCACGATCGCTAACTACGGCTCGACCAACCAGGTTGCCGTCGAGGCGACGCAATACATCCACGACAGTTGGGGCGGGGGTTGGAACGACGATACGCCCTTTGTGCTGTACAACCAGTACACCCAGGGCGGCGCGACCTCGACCGATTTCACGCCGGTTGAGCAGTATTTCGAGCGGGTCCAGGGCGAGGTGCCGGCGGGCCTCGAGGTGTTTATCGGCGAGACGGGATATTCGACCACCGCCGACCCGAACGACCCTTCCGGCAGCGCCCAGAACCAGGCCGATGTCTATAAGCAGATCTTTGCCTGGCTGGATGGGATGGACGGCCAGTCCGGCAATGGCGGGCCGATGGTGCCGATGTTCCCCTTCGTCGCCTTCGACCGGCCGGATGCGGGCGGGATCGAGGTCGGCTACGGCATCTATGGCGAGGACGCCAACTCTCAGCCGACCGGCCTGAAACCGGACTTGGCGGGGGTGGTGCCGAGTTGGACCGACGACCCGATCGCCACGCTAACGCTGGACGGCGACGCGCTGACGGGCACCGACGACAAGGATGTCTTTGCCGTCGACAGCGGCACCGGCTCAATCGACGGCGGCGAGGGCAACCACGATCTCGTCATGCTCAATGGCGAGCAGGACGAATTCGATTTCAGCACCGTGCGGCTGCCGCTCGAGCCCGGCAATTGGTGGGATTTCTTCCGGGCCGACCCGATCCTGCGCATCGAAAGCAAGGATGGCGATGCCACCAGCCTCGATCTCACGGGCGTCGAATATGTCCAGTTCGAGGA
>JBCCER010000328.1:0-3469 GCA_039030175.1 Pseudomonadota bacterium | reverse complement strand
GTCCGGCAGCACGATGCCGAGTTTGGCCATGACGCCGCCATCGACCTTGAGGTCCGCCCCGGTCATGAACTTGCATTCGTCGCTGGCGAGAAAGGCGGCCAAGGCGCCGATTTCCTCGGGCGTACCGACGCGGCCGACCGGGTGGGCTCGGCCCCAGAGTTCCACCATCTCCTCGGCGGTCCTGTCGCCCTTCCAGAGATCGGCGGCCCAGCGCAGCATGGGCGTGTCGATGGAGGCGGGGCAGATGGCGTTGACCCTGATTCCTTCGGCGGCGTGGTCCAAGGCCATGGCGCGGGTCAGCGCCAGAATGCCGCCCTTCGACGCGGTGTAGGCCGCGACGCCCGCCTGCGAGGCATAGCCCTGGACCGAGGCGATGTTGATGATCGAGCCGCCGCCGCGTTTGCGCATTTCCGGGATGGCGGCCTTCGAAGCCAGATAGACGCCTTTCAGATTGACATCCATGACCTCGTCCCAGGTCTCTTCCGTCGTGTCGACGACATCGCCATAGCGCTGGATACCGGCCGCGTTGACGAGCACGTCGATGCCACCGAATGCTTCGACGGTCGCGGAAGCGACGTCCTGCATGTCGCTTGCGACGGAAACGTCGGCGACGCTGCCCGATGCAGTGCCATCGATAGCCGCCAAGGCGTCTGCCAACGACTCAGACTCGTTGGTCGCGATCCAAACTGACGCGCCGTCTTTCGCCAATCGGCTGGCAATCCCGTGTCCGATACCCTTGCTGCCGCCGGTGACGACCGCGACTTTACCGGCGAGATCCCCTGTCATGGCTCGCTTCTCACCCCGCTTTACGGCTGACGGCAAAGCCGGCCTCGAAATAGGCTGGGTACCGCGCCTTGATCTGATCCATCTGTAAATCAATGTCCAATAGGTGCTGCCGCATCGCGTCGACAGCCCGGTCAGCATCCCGTGACTTAATCGCGTCAACGATCGCCTCATGATCGGCCAGCAGCTTCTTGATACCCTGTTCGCGCAGGCTGAGCCGTCGTGCCCGGTCCATGTGGACCTTGGCGTCAACGATCACGAACCAGACTTCCTCGCGTCCGGCCAGGATGCAGAGGTGCCGGTGCATCTTCTCGTCGGCCTCGAAGAACCGTTCCGGATCGTTCCGTTTTAGGGACCAGCGCTGTTCGTCGATGATCTGATCGAGCGCAAACAGACCCGACTCATCCGCCCGCTCGGCCGCGCCTCGCACGATGGCCAGCTCCAGCGCCTCGCGGACGAAGCGCGCGTTGGACACGGCGCGCTCCCGCAACGGCGCGACGATGACGCCGCGCCTGGCGTATATATCGACCAACCCCTCGCGCGCCAGCCTGGCACAGGCCTCGCGGACAGGGGTGCGGCTGACGCCGAACTGTTCGGCCAGGGTTTGCTCGCCCGCCGGTGTCCCCGGTTCTAGCTCCAGCGAGGCAATCCGCTGACGTAGCTGGCGATAGACGAATTCGGCCGCTGGAAGGCGCTGAATGGCGTAGGGCACGAAACGATCCCTTAGTTCGGCTCGATCCCGGAGGTCGAGGAGCGTCCAGCGCAACATCTCAGCGCAGCCCGCTCTGCGAAGTTTACAAATTTCTACGGATTTGCATTCTTGTATGCAAGAACTTTTGGATGTCAGTTGCACCCGCGCTTTTGTCTTAAAGATGGAACGTCGGGGATTTCGATGGTGGTGCGACTTGGTTGCCGGCGCGAATGCGGCGCTTCGCGGCCGCGGTATCCAGGAAATTGCGCGAGCGACCGGCGCCCTAGACACCTGGCAGGTCGCTATGAAACGGGTGTCCGGTTTACGGTCGTGACCGAACACGCGCGGGCACGCAGGAGATCAGAACGGTGCCGGCCGTCTTGGGGCGAGCGTCAGCGGTTCGAGACGTTCGATTTGGGTCGTGCGTCAGCAAGACCGCCAGTCTTAGAGCAGCGACAGGCCCCCATCGACGCGCAGGATTTGGCCCGTGATGTGTCCGGCATCTCGCGACAGCAGAAAGGCGATCGCGGCAGCGATGTCTTCCGGTTCGGCGATGCGGCCTGAGGGGGTGGCGCGCGCGGCGTCCTCCCAGGCCTTGGGCGGCAGGGCGGCGTGGCCGCCGACCTTGCGGGTATAGCCGGGCGCCACACAATTGACTGTGGTGCCAGTCGGCGCCAGTTGGAAGGCAAGGGCTTGGGCCAGCGCCTCCAAAGCACCCTTTGACGCCGCAGTAGCCGGGAAGATCGTGCCGTTGACGCCGAAATCGTTGGCGACAAACGAGCTGATCGCGATCACGCGGCCCCAAACGGAAGCCTCCAAATCGCTTTTGGCTGCATTCACAAGCTCGACAAATGGCACCGCGTTAACGCCGAGCGCGGTGTTGAGGTCTTCGCGACCGAACTCTCCGAATATTGCCTTCTGGGCACGGCCAGCGTTGCAGACGATCTGATCGATCGCGCCCAAGGCCGATTGAGCCGAGGCGACGAGCGAGGCAGCCGATCCGGGTTCTGAAAGATCCGCCAAGGCATGAGCGGTGCGTGCACCTTTTGCGGCGGCGGCGTTCACCGTCGCATTGAGCCCATTTTCATTCGATCGCGTGGTCAAGAACAGTGCCGTATCCGGGCCGGCCAGCCGCAAGGCGGTTGCAGCGCCAATGCCGCTGGCCGCGCCGGTGATCAGGACCACCCGGTTTTGGGTCGAATTCATGGCGCTACTCGGCGGCCAAGGCGGGGGTGAATTCGGTCATGGCACGGTATCCTCTTGTCTCAGTGTCGGTTCCAGCAGGCGGCAAAATGGCCTTGGGTTTTTTCTTCCAGCGGCGGCGGTTCCTGGCGGCAGATGTCGCTCGCCAGCGGGCAGCGACCCTGAAATCGGCAGCCGTCCGGCGGCATCATCGGGTTGGGCACCTCGCCCTGATAGACGATGCGCTTGCGCTGTCGTTCCACCGCCGGGTCGGGAACAGGCACCGCCGACAGCAGCGCCTCGGTGTAAGGGTGCTTGGGGTCTTCGTAGATCGCATTGGTCGGCCCTATCTCCACAAGGCAGCCGGCATACATGATGGCGATCCGATTGGAGATGTGCTGCACCACGCTAAGATCATGGGCGATGAACAGATAGGTCAGCCCCATGTCCCGCTGGAGGTCCTGAAGGAGGTTCACCACCTGGGCGCGCACAGAGACGTCGAGAGCGGAGACAGGCTCGTCCGCCACGATGAATTGCGGGTGCAACGCCAGCGCGCGCGCGATCACGATGCGCTGGCGCTGGCCGCCGGAAAAGGCGTGGGCGTAGCGGTCCAGCGTGTCAGTCGGCAATCCGACGAGATCCAACAGCTCGGTTACCTGTTTGGCGGCTTCGGCCCGGTTCTTTACCAGCCCGTGCACGACGAGCGGCTCGGCAACCAAATCGAGCACCCGCATGCGAGGGTTCAGGCTGGCGTACGGGTCCTGAAAGATGAGCTGCATGTGGCGACGCAATTGGCGCAAGGGCTCGCCGCTG
>JBCCER010000327.1:0-3471 GCA_039030175.1 Pseudomonadota bacterium | reverse complement strand
CGCCTGACGCTGTTGTGCCGTAGCGGAAACCCCGGTCAGGCCGAAACGGACATTGTCGACGACCGTCAGGTGCGGAAATAAAGCGTAATCTTGGAACACTAGGCCTACGCCGCGCTTCTCGGGTGGCGTGCTGTGTCTGGGGTCGGCCATGCGACGGCGATCGATCCAGACCTCACCGGACTGCAAATCTTCAAGCCCAGCGGCGACCCTCAATAACGTGGACTTTCCACACCCTGAGGGTCCAACGAGGCAAACAATCTCCCCCGCTGCGATCTCCAAACTAACATCGTCGACTGCCGATACACGGCCGTATCGGTGCGAGATGTGTCCCAAGCTCAAAACGGCTGGCACGGAGGTCTGGCTTTCAGGTGTTGGCGCGGCCGTCATGGCGGCGAGTCTCAGTCTTCGTCGATCAGGGGTGACGTTGGATCATCGGCGATTTCTTCGCCGTCGTCATCTTCCTCGCCATCTTCTGATTGATCGGCCAGGCCGCCGGGCAATGTTGCGATGGCTGGCCGACTATCCAAGAGCCCCGTCGCCTTCAATTCTTCGACACCTGGCAATTCGTCGACCGACGCAAGTCCGAAATGATCAAGGAATCCTTTCGTGGTCACCCAGGTGAGCGGTCGACCCGGTGTCTGACGACGGCGTCCAGGGCGTATCCATTCCGCCTCCATCAACATATCCAGCGTGCCCTTGCTGGTGGCAACTCCGCGAATGCCCTCGATCTCTGTTCTAGTGACAGGCTGGTGGTAGGCGATGATCGCCAATGTTTCGAGCGCCACGCGGGAGAGCTTTCGCGGGCTTGGCCGCTCCAGGCGCAGATAAGGGGCAAGGTCCGGCGCCGTGCGAAAAGCCCAGCCATTGGCAACCTTCATCAAGACCACACCGCGATTGCGATAGGCCTCTGTCAGATCGGCCAAGATGGCTTGAAGATCCGCGTCCTCGGGCAGGCGATCACGCAGGACGGCTTCTTCAAGAGGCTCCGCCGAGGCAAACAGCAACGCCTCGACCAATCGCGCTGGCGAGACCTGGTCCAGCATCTCATCCGGCTCCAAAGGGTCCGGATGGCTCACGACCTGGGTCTTCCGCGCACATAAACAGGGGCAAACATTGTGTCCTGTCGCAGTTCTGCCTCGCCGGACTTGGCCAATTCCAATGACGCCGCAAAGGTCGACGCAAGCGCTGAGCGCGCCAAAAGCGGGTCGTCGCTGTGGTCTGGCAAGAATTCGCTCAGGGTCGCCCAACCGGGAGACAGACCCAGCATTTCGGTCAGCCGCTTGACGGCCTGATCGGTGGTGTAGAGCTGGGAGGAACGGATCTGCAAAGTAGCGGCGCTTACCCGCCGTCGCCGGTGATGCTCTCCGTAGGCATTCAGCAAGTCATACAGTGTCGCCTCATACACGGGCGTGCGGACGACGGTCGTGGGCTCAGGCGCGCCGCGCGAAAAGACAACCACATTGAGCCGATCGCGGGACAAGAGATCCGCGCCCGCCTTCCTCATGGCTTCAAGGCGTCGAAGCTGGAATTGCAAGGCCGCCGCCAATTCAGCACCGGTGGGTTCGTCCTGCCCTTCTTCAACGGGAAGCAGAAGCCGCGACTTCAAATAGGCCAGCCACGCGGCCATGACGAGATAGTCGGCGGCCAATTCAAGGCGCAAGGCCCGCGCACGCTCGACGAACTCCAGATACTGTTCAGCCAGAGCCAAAATTGAGATCTGACTTAGGTCTACTTTCTGGTCCCGTGCCTGGTCCAGCAGCAGATCGATCGGGCCCTCGTAAGCGTCGAGGCTTAGAATGAATTCATCGACGCTTCGCGCCGGGGCTGGGTCTTCGAATGCGTCTTCGGTCATCGTGCGCCGGACCTTGCCCTTCTGCTGGGGCCAAAGGCAATCCTTGTGCTCATATCACGCTGCCAGCCAATCGGAGACCTGCCTTCTGGCCTCGGTGGCATCGATGGGATCAGGCTTGGCGACTCTGTTTTTGGCACGCTGCAAACGGTCCTGTGCGGCATCGGTCAGCGGAGGAACCGCGCCCGCCAAGATCTCCATGTCTTCGAGCTTTCCATTGCAGTGCAAGGCAATATCGCAGCCCGCCTTGAGGCTGTTCACAGCCCGCTTATCAATGGTTCCGTCTAACGCCTCCATCGAAAGATCGTCGGTGACGAGTACACCTTCGAAGCCGAGTTCGCCTCTCACGATACGGTCGATAATCACGGATGACTGGGTCGCCGGAAGGTCTGGATCAAGCGCATCGAAGACGATGTGCGCTGTCATCGCCCACGGTAGATCGATCAGCGCTCGGAACGGCGCAAAGTCAATCCGTCGGAGTTCTTCCAACCCAACGGCGACCCGCGGCAATTCCTGATGGCTGTCGCACAGGGTACGGCCATGACCTGGAATGTGCTTCATGATCGGCTGAACACCTGCGGCCATCATGGACTCAGCAATGGCGCGCCCAAGCGCAATCACTTCGTCGACTTCGTCACCATAGGCGCGGTCGCCTATCACATCGTGGGTGAAGGGATGGCCGACATCCAGCACCGGCACCGCATTGACGTCGATGCCGCACGCGAGGAGGTCACTTGCGATCGCCTGGGCAAGAAGATCGACGGCCACCAAGCCCTTCTCAGGATCCCGCCGGTAGAGATCGCCGATCGTCCGCGCCGACGGATCCTTTGCCCATACAGGTGGGCGCAGGCGCTGTACACGACCACCTTCCTGATCGACCAGCACCGGCGCGTCGCGGCCAACGGATTCGCGCATCCGATCTGTCAAACGCAAGGTTTGCTCAGGCGTCTTGCAGTTGCGGCGAAATAGGACGAACCCCATAGGATCGGCTTCACGGAACAACCGAAACTCAGCATCGGAGAGTTCCGGTCCCTCGCAGCCGAACGTGACTGCGATGGGTGACTTAGTCGATGGCTCGGACAAAACAGTCCCCTCCCCGCTCTTGGATTGCGGCGCACAAGCCTCTCGCCTCCGTCTCTGCCATCGGCCCTGCCGACACGCGTACCAAACGACCCTCCTCCGGCGTGGACACGAGCGGTTCCATGCCCTGCAGCAAGTCAGGATAGAGCCGCGACAGCCTGCGCCATTCGCCATCGACGGCAGCACGGTCCTGGAGGGCGACCAGTTGGACCCGGAACCCCGGTTCGGACACCGCTTCGATAAGATTGTCGAGCGGCGTTGGCTCGACGGCTACGATTTCAGCCGATTGAACAGACGCAACGAGCTCGTCCAGCGCCTGAGCTTCTGCTTCGTCGTCGCCAGATGGGCTCTCCACGGCAGCAATGTCTACCGGATGTGTTGCCCCGGCTTCTGCGGAAAGCGACGTGCCGGAGGATGCGGATGGGTCTAGCTCGTCGCGTGACTCAGTCTCTAGCGTCGGCACTGCGAGAATGAGATCCGCGGGCTCAGAAGCTTCCAGCGTAGCTGGAATCGGCGCATCGACGGCCGGTTGCTCATCCACT
>JBCCER010000326.1:0-3479 GCA_039030175.1 Pseudomonadota bacterium | reverse complement strand
GGCTTGAACATGTAGCGGAAGGTCAGCCAAAGGCCGCCTAGCAGCTCAAGAAGCAGGAAGTTGCGGGCTTGGCGATCGATGAAGGCCATGGCTAGCTTACCTTTCTTCCCGGCCTTAGTTCGGAAGCCAGTCGAACGCGACGACGGCGCCCGCTGTCAATACGACCCAGATCAGCGAGAACGGCAAGAATACCTTCCAGCCCAGCCTCATCAGTTGATCGTAGCGGAACCGTGGCATGGTGCCGCGCACCCAGATGAACACGAACAGCAATACCGCAATCTTGAGCGCGAACCAGACAACGCCGGGGATCCAGGTAAATGGCTCGGCATCGATCGGCGGCAGCCAACCGCCAAGGAACAGGATGGTCGTCATCCCGCTCATCAAGATCATGTTGGCGTATTCACCGAGGAAGAACAGCGCGTAGGTCATGGACGAATATTCGACCATGAAACCGCCCGTGATCTCCGACTCGCCCTCCGGCAAATCGAACGGCGACCGGTTGGTTTCCGCCAGCGCCGAGATGAAAAACACGACGAACATCGGGAACAGTGGAATGAAGAACCAGAGGCCTTCCTGCGCCATCACGATGTCGGTCAGGTTCAGCGAGCCAACGCAAATCAGCACGGAGATGATCACAAAGCCCATCGAGACTTCGTAAGAAACCATCTGAGCCGCCGAGCGCATGGCGCCAAGAAACGCGTATTTCGAGTTCGAGGCCCAGCCGGCCATGATGATGCCGTAGACGCCGAGCGAAGAGATCGCGAACAGGTAGAGGATGCCGACATTAATGTCGGCAAGTACCAGCCCGAAATCGAACGGGATAACCGCCCAGGCAACCAAACTGAGCAGGAAAGTCAGCATCGGCGCGATCATGAAGACCACGCGATTGGCGCCGGACGGAATGATGGTTTCCTTGCCGATCATCTTGATGCCGTCGGCAATCGGCTGCAGCAGCCCCCAGGGACCAACCACCATCGGGCCTTGGCGTAGCTGCATGGCGCCCAACACCTTACGTTCGGCGTATGTCAGATAGGCCACCGCCACAATCAGCGGTACGATGATCGCGATAATTTGCAGGATAATGATGATGCCGGGCCAGACATAGCCGCCCCAAAATCCGCCGTCCATCACCCGCCCCCTATTCCGCCGCCGCCCGGCCTTCGATCTCGTCCAGGCATTTTGCCATGGTGATCGAAGCGCGGCTGATCGGGTCGGTCATATAGAAGGTTTCGATAGCTGAGACAAACGGCGCGGAGTCCATCTCTCCGTTGGCGCCGAATGGCTGCCATTCTGCCGCTGGCCGGGTGTCTATCTGGCCAAAGGTTGGATGATCGGCGACCAGCTTCTGGCGCAGCTGGTGCAGGTCGTCATAAGGTAGAGTCTTGCCGATTCTCTGGCTGAACGCGCGAAGGATGGTCCAGTCTTCTCGCGCGTCGCCCGGCGGGAAGACGGCCATCTTGCCATGTTGAACCCGCCCCTCGGTATTGACGTAAAGCCCGTTCTTCTCGGTGAATGCAGCCCCCGGCAAGATGACGTCCGCTGCATGGGCACCGCGATCGCCATGGTGGCCCTGATAGACCACGAACGCGTCCGTGAAAGGCGCCGCATCGAGTTCGTCTGCCCCCAGCAGCCAAACGAGCTTGATGCTGCCGTCCTGGGCGCCCGCTAAAATGCCAGAAACGTCACGCCCGCCCTGGCCCGGGACAAAACCAAGATCGAGCCCGCCAACGCGCGCGGCAGCATCGTGCAGAACGTTGAAACCGTTCCAACCCTCTTTGACGATGCCGTGAGAATCAGCAAGCAAACGAGCAGCTGCAAGGACTTGTGCGCCATCCTCTCTCGCCAGCGCGCCCTGCCCCAAAATAAGCATCGGACGTTCGGCCGACTTCAGCGTTCCAGCGAAGTCGATCGAGCCGTCGGCAAGAGCTTTCAGCGTATCGGGTCCCGCACCGAGATAATCGTAGCGATAGGTGAGATCGACCTGCGGTCCGATAACGCCGACCTTCAGACCCCCTTGTAGCCAACGCTTACGGATTCGCGCATTGACCATCGCGGCTTCCCAGCGTGGGTTGGCGCCAACAATCAGGATGGCGTCCGCCTCTTCGATGCCAGCAATGCCGCTGTTGAAGAGGTAACTCGCCCGGACGCCGGCATCCAACCTCGCGCCGTCTTGCCGGCAATCGATGTTTTGGGTCCCAACTGCACTCATCAGCCCTTTGAGCGCATACATCGACTCTGCGTCGCACTGATTGCCCGCGATGGCCGCGATCGCTGAGCCGTCCAGCCCCTCCATCGCGCTCGCGATTGCGTCGAACGCCTCGTTCCAGCTTGCCGGTTCGAGTTTGCCGTCGCGGCGGACATAGGGGCGATCGAGACGCTGACGTTTTAAGCCGTCATAGGCAAAGCGGGTCTTGTCGCTGATCCACTCCTCATTCACGTCTTCGTTGAGACGTGGCAGGACGCGCATAATCTCGCTGCCCCGACTGTCGACGCGGATGTTACTGCCGACAGCATCGAGTACATCGACCGTCTCCGTACGTTTCAACTCCCATGGCCGGGCGGTGAACGCGTACGGTTTGGAGGTCAGGGCACCGACCGGGCAGATATCGATCATGTTGCCCGACAATTCGGTCGTGATCGCCTTTTCGATATAAGTGCCGACCTCCATATGCTCGCTGCGACCCGTGGCGCCCATTTCAGGCACGCCTGCTATTTCGTCGGCAAAACGGATGCAGCGTGTGCAGTGAATGCACCGCGTCATAAAGGTTTTAATAAGCGGGCCGAGGTATTTTTCCTTAACAGCCCGCTTGTTTTCCTCGAACCGGCTGCGGTCAAAGCCGTAGGCCATGGCCTGGTCCTGCAAATCGCATTCGCCGCCCTGGTCGCAGATCGGGCAGTCAAGCGGGTGATTGATTAGCAGGAATTCCATGACGCCCTTGCGGGCCTTATGGACAACGTCGCTATTGGTGTGGATTACCATTCCATCGCCGGCCGGCATGGCGCAGGACGCGATGGGTTTGGGCGACCGCTCCATCTCCACCAGGCACATGCGGCAATTGGCGGGAACGGAGAGTTTGTCGTGGAAGCAAAAGCGCGGGATTTCGATGCCGAGCTGCTCGCAGGCCTGCAGGACGGATGTGCCCGGCTCGACCTCGATCTCCATGCCGTCAATCGTAAGCTTCGGCATCAAGACTCTCCGCCAATGCGTTGAATATGGAAGCTATTCGGCTGCAATTGGCTGCGCCCCTCTCGTGTGGACACGATCCCTATGGTCGCGGATGCGCTGTTCCATCTCAGGCCGGAAATGGCGGATCAGAGCTTGAACCGGCCAAGCGCTCGCGTCGCCATGGGCGCAGATCGTGTGGCCTTCGATCTCCTTGGTGACCTCAAGCAGCATGTCGATTTCTTCGACTTCGGCATTCCCTTCGACCATCCGCATCATAACGCGCCACAGCCAGCCCGTGCCTTCGCGGCAGGGC
>JBCCER010000325.1:0-3482 GCA_039030175.1 Pseudomonadota bacterium | reverse complement strand
GGCCAGGTAACCGGCGTTGAAGGCTATGTCGAAAGCGCCGCCATCGGTCTCTTGGCTGGTCGGTTCGCCGCGGCAGAGAGACTTGGCACCACAATGCCTTCACCGCCGCCGACAACGGCGCTGGGGGCGCTTCTGGGGCACATCACCGGCGGCGCGGAGGAAGAAACCTTCCAGCCCATGAACGTGAATTTTGGCCTGTTTCCAGAGCTTGATGGCGCGCGGAAGGGGCGGCGTGGAAAGGCTGAACGCAAGCGTGCCTATGCCGAACGCGCGCTCGCGGACCTCAATGGCTGGCTGACAGGCGCGAAGGCAGCGGCGGCCGAATAGCTCTAGAAGCGGCCTTTCAAAGATGCCCATAGGAGCTTCGCTTGGCGGAGCGGGTCAGCCTCCTGCACCTGCGGAGAGAATACATCGAAGTGGGCTCCCCTAATCCGCTTCAGATATCCAGCGGTCAGCGTGCCGAGGAGCAAGGGCGGTAGCGCGGCTTTTCCCACCTCACTGTTAAGTCGCCGCGCCACTTTCAATAAAGCCGCTGCCCTGTCAGCGAGCTTCTCAACGGCTTTCGCCAAACCAGCATGCGGACGGAGCTCGAACAGTTCGCCCATCTCGACGGCGACTTCCTCGACCACAGCGGTCGGCAGATAAACGCGGCGTTGCCGAGCATGGAACGGCACCGCCCGCATCAAACCTGTCAGTGCCCAGGCGGCACCGACGCTTTTGGCAGCCTCATGGGCCGCCCCCTGCCCGACGCCAAGAACCTCTAGCTGAAGCTGGATGAGGGGCGCTGATGTGCGAGTGCAATAGTCCTCAAGAGCGCTCAGCGTCGGCGGTGCGGTTTCCGTCAGATCGTCTTCGCGGGCATCGATCAGCGTCTCAAAATGCGCGCGTGTCAGGCCGCGCTGCGAGACGGCTTCTGAAAGCGGCTCAATCACTTCGTGCCGTCGTGGCGCCCCTTCATAAACCTCGGCGATCGCATCGCGCCACCATTGCAGTCTGATTTGACCGAGCATCGGTTCGGTGACTACTTCTCGGGTCTTGGCGATCTCGAGGTTGAAGGCGGTCAGCGCAAATAAGGCTTCTCGGTTTTCGGCCGGGGCGAATAGTGCGGTCAGAAATCTGTCACGGTCGTAGTCGTGCGCCTGGCGGCCGCAGTAGGACAGGTTTTGGACCTCTTTGGATGTCATCGGTCAGCCAGATGATACGAACAAATGCCAGCAACCATAGGGCCGCTTTGCGGATTCGCCAGGGTGCGCTAGCCTAATCCCTTCACAAGCCACCCCCCTCGCCCTACATCGTGCCCTGGAGCGCCGTGTCGAGCACCGTCGCGGTGGAAGTCCAAGAGCCAAACAAGAGGATCGTCATGACCTTCACCCTACCTGATCTGCCCTATGCCTACGACGCGCTCGGCCCCTATATGAGCCAGGAGACGCTGGAGTTTCACCACGACAAGCACCACAACACCTATGTGGTGACCTTGAACAAGCTGCTTGAGGACAGCGATCTTGGCGGAAAAACGTTGGAGGAAGTCGTTACCGGAAGTTTCGGCGATGCCTCCAAGCAGGCGATTTTCAACAATGCCGGGCAGGCCTGGAACCACAATCACTTCTGGAACTGGATGAAGCCCAATGGTGGCGGCAATATTCCAGGTGAGTTGGAAGCCAAGATCAACGAAGATTTCGGGAGCGTCGATGCCTTCAAGGCTGAGTTTACACAGGCCGGCGTTACCCAGTTCGGTTCAGGCTGGGCCTGGCTAATCCTCGACAATGGCAAGCTGACCACGATGAAGACCCCGAATGCTGAAAACCCGCTGGCCCATGGAAAGACGGCCCTGCTCGGCTGCGATGTTTGGGAGCACTCTTATTACATCGACTACCGCAACGCCCGGCCCAAGTATCTCGAGGCGTTTTTGAACAATCTGGTCAACTGGGACTATGTCGCCGAGCTATACAGCAAGGCATCCTAAACCGACAGACGTGACCGCAAAGGGCCGCTTCCGCTGGAGCGGCCCTTTTTTAATCAGCTAGCCAATGGGCAGCAAAGCGGCGGCGACCCGTCTGCCTTCGGCCATCAGGATGTTATAGGTCCGGCACGCGGCGCCCGTGTCCATCGGCTCCAACCCGACGCCTTGAGCGCGTAAGGCTTGCTTCACGGCCGACGGCACCAATTGCATCTTTGGCCCCATACCAAGCAACAAAACTTCCGCCTGCTTTTCGCCTGCAAGGGAAAGGCTGTCAGCATCCATTTGATCGACGGAGGTCACTGACCAATCCCGGACCTCATCCGGGAAAACCCAGACAGCGCTGCGATAGACCTCGCCCGAGATGCGAAACAAGCCCGGCCCATACCCATCGATGATCTTGCGATCGCCAGGGATAATGGGGGTGATGTCCATGCCGGGCGCCGACGGCGGGGCAGACTAACCGCGCGAAGCGAATTTTGCCTCGGCAGATTCCTCAACTTTCTTCTCGTCCGGCTTGCGGATGTTGACCTGCAGCAACATCGGCACGGCGATGAAGATCGAGGAATAGGTGCCGATCACGATGCCCCAAATCATCGCGAAGGCAAAATCCCGGATGATCTCGCCACCGAAGAAATAGAGCGCGAACAGGGCGAGCAGCGTGGTCACACTGGTCATGATGGTGCGCGACAGGGTCTCGTTCAGGCTCCGATTAAGGATCTCAAGCATCGTCGCCTTTTTGTAACGACGTAGATTCTCCCTCACCCGGTCGAAAACGACCACAGTGTCGTTGATCGAATAGCCCGCAATGGTCAGCAAGGCTGCGACTGTCGCCAGATTGAATTCGTGCTGAATGAGCGCGAACAAGCCGATTGTCGAGATAATGTCGTGCAGCAGAGCGATCACCGCACAAACGCCAAACTGCCATTCGAAGCGGAACCAGATGTAAACGAGGATCGCCGCCATCGCCAGGATGACCGCCGTCGCCCCTGCCTCGATCAATTCAGCGCCAACCGTCGGCCCGACAAACTCAGTACGCCGATATTCGACACCCTCGCCCTCTTCGCCAATCACCCCTCTGACGATTTCGATCGCCTCCATCTGCTCGGTTTCGTCGCCTTCCTGGCGCTGAATACGGATCAGAACATCGTTGGGCGCGCCAAACTCCTGAAGGCTGACCTCGCCCAGCCCCAGTCCATTCAGATCATTGCGCAGGGCGGCGATATCCGCCGGTTCTTCGGTTTCGATCTCGATCAGAATGCCACCACGAAAATCGATACCGAAATTGAGGCCCATCACCGTCGTAACGATGATCGAGCCCGCCAGTAGGATGGCCGAAAAGACAAAAGCAATTCGGCGCGCGCTTAAGAAGTCGATCTTGGTGTTGGGCTTGACCAGTTGGAGGCGCATGTCGAATTCCTCAGACCGTCAACGTCTTGGGTCGTGCGCGAAGCAGCCAGGTAACCACCATCAGCCGCGTAACCATGATGGCCGTGAACATTGATGCCAGAATTCCGATCGAAAG
>JBCCER010000324.1:0-3561 GCA_039030175.1 Pseudomonadota bacterium | reverse complement strand
GCGCCCAGCCCGTCCGTGATCGTATAGCCGGCGATGAACAGGCCGGTGGTCAGCGCGAAAATCACGACCACCGGATTGCGTAGATTTTGCGCACCGCGCGTAAAGGCCAGGCTCATGATCCCGACACCGATCATGACGACAGCGATCAGCGCGCCCTGGCTGAGATGCTCGCCAATCAGCGCAATCGATAGCAGCGCGACGATCAGCGGCGCCGAGCCGCGCGCCAGCGGATAGGCGTGGCTGAGGTCGCCGGCGCGATAGGCCAGCAGCAGGAAGCCCATATAGCCCTGATGAAGCAGGACCGACAGCGCGATGTAGGGCCAACTCTCCGCCGATGGAAATGGTAAGAATGGCGTGGTGGCGAGCGCGACGATACCACCCGCCGTGATCAACACAGCCATGAAGGTCAGCCGGTCGCCATCGGCCTTGACGAACGCATTCCATGTCGCGTGCAAAAGGGCGGCGGCCAGGACTATCAAAAAGACATAAAGCTCCATGCCTGCGAGGCTACGACCATCGCGGTGGGATCAGCAGCGCCGGTCGCGAATGTCTGCCCTGCCTTTGGGAAGAGCGCTACCAGGTCAGGCGCACGCCGCCGCTAGCCTGGACACCCTGCAATCCGTCGTCGAAGGGTAAAGTATAGTCGATCTCGGCGAACACGGAGACACCCTCGAACACGGCAACCGTGCCGCCAAAGCCGACTTCTGCCGAGGTGCCGCCCAGATCCTGGTCGAGAGTTGTGCCGGACGCGGTGACCGTGTTGTCGCCGAGAAATTCGTGCAGCAGATTGGCCTCCAGATAGCCCGTCACGATCGCCGTGCCGATCGGCTGACTGCCCTCGAAGGCGACGCCCAGTCGGCCGACAAGACTGTCGCCATCGCGCAAGCTGACAAAGACACCGTCCGGATCGGTGAAATCGTCGAAATCGACATGGCTGTAGGTCAGTTGCGCTTGGGGGACTAACGCAACCGTTTCGCCAAGAGCGATGCGATAACCCGCCTCATGGGAAATGGCGATGCCGTATCCATCCGTGCTGACACCCGACCAGCGGCCGGCTGCGGAGAGGTCGATATCGTAGGCGGTGTATTGCACCACATTGTCAAAGTACCAGCCGCCCGAACCGTACCAGGTGGCGTTCAGCCCGACGCCGATGAAATCGATATCCGCGCTGCCGGCCGCTGTACCAGCATCGGTCGTCGCATCGAGACTGCTTTGGCCCCAATGGACCATTCCGCCGACGAGCAGTTGGCCCGACTCACGGTTCAGGACGTCGACCTCGACGCCGGCCTGGAGGAAGCCAATGGTCTGGTCAAAGCTGCCGCCCGTCGTGCCGTCGACATCGCCGTCCGTCTCGACCGAGACGCCAACCGCCCGCGCCCAGACGCCGGGCGATACGGCCGAGCCGTCGGTGCGCACCCCTGAGCGTTCGACCAATTGGCCGACCGTCGCCGAACCGATTGCCTGAAGCGCGGCGGGGAGGCTGTCATAGAGGGAGGCCTGGGACAGAAAACGGGACTGCAGTAGCCAGGTGCCATCTTCGCCTTCGATCAGTCGGTCATAAAGGAAGATACCGGCGATTGCCTCGTCGCCGAGAACGAAGCTACCGTCGCCCTCGCCGCCCACCAGGATCAACGGTATGCCGTCCGTTGCCCCGCTACCGGTCAGCCCACCCCTGCCGCCATCGTTCGAAACGAACACGGTGGTTTCGCCAGATATGTCGCCTTCGATGATCAGTTGGTCGGTTTCAACGATCGTGCCGCTGTTCAGGACGGCGTCGAGATAGAGATCGCTGCCGGCCACATAGTCGCCGGTAATCACGAGCTGGTCGTCCGTGCCGTCGAGACCGTCGATGGGATCGAAGCCGCCGCTATTGGCAAGCAGAATCGCCCCGAAATTGTTCACGTCACCATCCAAGACCGATGTGCCGATGGCCCCGAGGGCCGCACCGTCCTGAATGACGAAGGGAATTTCTTCCGTCATCACCAACGTGGCGTGATCGAGGGCCGCAACGCCGCCCGCGACATTCGCTTCGGTGAAAGGAGTATCGTTGGCGCCGGAGAACAGAAAGTTGGACTCGTCTTCCTTCAGGAAGGTCGGCTCGAAGCCCAGAAAATCGGTTGCCAAAGTATCGAGCTCGAACGTCGTCTCGCCCGCTGGCCCGCCGAAGACCAGATGATTGTCGTCGGAGATGTTTTGGGCGTCGACCACGCCGTTAAGGCCGAAACCGGGCTGCAGTTCCAGGCGCAGGCCGCCATTCATGTTCGCAGCGTCGATTGCCACGCCATTGCCGCCTGTGACAGTCCCAGAGATCGTAATCTCGGCCCCGCCGGTTTGCTCGTTTTGGGCAAAGATGCCAGCACCCGTACCCCCTTCGACATCCCCCGTCGTCGTGATGAAGAGAGTGCTGGTGACAAAGGCGCCGGCGCGAATGCCCTGATAACCGCCATAGACATCGACCACGGAAATGGTGAGGGGCGAGCCGTCCGGCACATAGCCATAGGCAAAGATGCCGTAACTGCTATCACCCCGAACGGTCCCCGTAGTGGTGACGGTCGTCGGGCCGCCCGAGCCATTGAAAGCGAAAATGCCGGTTTCGCCGCCGCTGACATTGCCGCTATGGATGGTCGTGCCATCGCTGTACTGGTTGTAGGCCCAGATGCCCGTGCCGTCGGTGGAAGAGACATCGTCGGTCGTGGTGATGCTGATCGCGCCGCCGGCCTGATTGCTGACCCGGATGCCGGCGCCCCTCTCGCCGGCGATGGAGCCAGAGGTCGAGATCGTGACGCCACCGCTGCCGAAATTGAGCACATCGATGCCGTAACTGCCGCCCTCGGCCGACGCGGCGGTGACGGAGACGCTGGCATCGGCAAAATAGTTGAAGGCCGCAATGCCTGACCCGTAATTGCCGGCGCCGACCACGTCGCCGGTCGTGGTGATAGACATGGCCTCGTTCGTGCCTCTGGCAACGATGCCGCTGACACCGCCGGTGATCTCCGAGCTGTTCGCATCGGTGAAGGTCAGGCCGTTTTCGGACGAGATGGTCAGCGCGTTGCCGCCGTTCACCGTCGTATCAATGCCGAAGCCGGCAGTGGTCGTCACGGTCACCGGGCCAGCGTTGTAAAGGGTCTGGTAGGTGTCGTTTGCGCTGTCCGCCGGACCCACGCAGGTGAAGGATTCCGAGGGTGGCGCAGGCGTACAGCTGCCCGCATAAGCCGAGCGACCACCGGTACCGCCGAGTAGGTAGCCGGTGAATGCCGAACAGATAAGGGCGGTGCTGACCGCTAGATTGCGAAGATGCGCGCTGCGCTGGGTCCTGGGTTGGGTCACCGGCGGGGCCTCTCATGAAAAAATTCGTTCGTCTCAAGACCTCGGAGCGCGACCCCAACACCCCTCTGCTTTGTGCCGCTTATGGCATTCTAAACATGCTGGTCGATCAAGATCGGATTGCCGTCGGGATCGATCACGATGCAGCTTGCCGGGCCAGTGGTCGTCTCGTCCGCCTCGCTGACCAATTCGACGCCATCAGCCTTAAGCTTCTTTTGGATCTCTCGCACATCGGTG
>JBCCER010000323.1:0-3594 GCA_039030175.1 Pseudomonadota bacterium | reverse complement strand
GACGATGTCCTGACGAGTTTGAAAAAAGCCGAAGAAAAGGAAATGAAGAATGAGTGACATGCCGGAATATGTACTCGACCGGGTGTTCGACGCGCCGCGCGATATGGTTTGGCGGGCCTGGACCGACCCGGAACTGCTCGCGCGCTGGTACGGGCCGGGCGTGGAGACGATCATTCACCGGTACGATCTGAAACCCGGCGGCATGTGGCTCAATGAAATGAAGTGGGGCGAGAAATCCGATCTTAGCCGGATGGTGTTTCAAGAGGTCGTGCCGGGGGAAAAGCTGGTCTGGCACCATTCGTCCACCGATGAAGATTGGAACATCATCACCAACCCGATGATGGCCGGCTGGCCCCGCGTGCTGCTGACCACCGTGACCTTCGAGGAGGCCGGCAGCCAAACCAATGTGCGCCTAACCATGGTGCCGCTGGACGCCACCGAGGCCGAACTCACAACCTTCGCCCAGATGATGGAAGGTATGGGCAAGGGCTGGGGCAGCGGCTATGCGATCATGGACGAAATGTTCGCGGAGATGCAGGCGAAGACGGCCTGAGAGCCGTCCGCGTCCGGCCCATTGTTGCTGGACGGCCTTGTGCGTGCGGCGTTAGCGGAGCGTCATAGCTCCCGCTCCGCCAACTCCCGAAAGGCGTCCGGCACCGCGCGCCGGTCGCCCAGCACTACCGAGCCATAGCCGATTGCCTCGCGCCCGAACCGGTCGCGGATTCGGTCCATCGCCCGGTCGGCCAGCCATCTCGTGGCGCCCCGCTTAGTGCCGGGGCGCCGCTTTTCGTCCGCCAGGCGCAGTGGCAGTTCCAACTGTAGCGCCTCGCGTACTTCCAGATGCGAGATGGAGATGCCCAACAACGAGATCTCTTTTTCGTCCGGGTGATCGGCAAGGGCGGTTCGCACCAAATCCTCGGCGATTTCCGCCAGCATGCCGGTGGCCGAAATCGCTGCCGGCAAGGTGATCGATCTTGTCACGGCGCGCAAATCGGCGAACCGAACCCGCGCGGTTACGGTGCGTCCCGCGCGCGATTTGGCTCGCAGGCGCGAGCCGACCCGGTCGGCAAGGTGCAGCAAGGTCGGGCGGTAAATGGTCTCAGTCGCCGGTTTGCGCCCCAGTGCCGATTGCGCCCCGACGGAACGTGCCCGTCGATCGGTTGCGACCGTACGCGGGTCCTGGTCTCGGGCAAGTGCGGACAGCTTGCCGCCGACTGCCCTGCCGAGCAACTTCTCCAGGGACTGGCCGGGCGTTGCTGCCAACTGGCCGATCGTGTGCACGCCCTGTTCGGCCAACCGCGCCTTGGCCACCGGCCCCACGCCCCACATCAGCCCGACCGGCAAGTCATGCAAAAACGCGTGCTCGGTACCCGCCGGCACCACGACCAGCCCGTCCGGCTTGGCCACTTGGGAGGCGATCTTCGCCAAATGCTTGGTCCGCGCCAGCCCGACGGAAATCGGCAACCCGACCTCCGCCTGCACCCGTTTGCGAATGGTCTTGGCAATGCTCTCCGGCGAACCGAACAGCCGGTCCGTACCCGAAACGTCTGCAAACGCCTCGTCGATCGAAATGCGCTCCACTATCGGCGTGTAGTCTCCCAACACGCCGATGGCGGCATCGCCCAACCGCTGATACTCGTCGAAATGGCCTGATACAAAGGTCAGGTTCGAGCAAAGATCCCGCGCCCGCCGCCCCGGCATACCGCTGGAAACCCCGAACGCCTTGGCCTCGTACGAAGCGGCCAGCACCACGCCACCGCCGACCGCGACCGGCTTGCCCTGCAACGACGGATCGAGCATCTGCTCCACCGAGGCGTAGAACGCGTCGAGGTCCGCGTGAATGATCGAGGCGCTCGCATCCGGCATGAGAACATAAAGCGAACAAACATGCCGGCTGTCAAGACGTACAGGCAGCAAACACCAGGTGCGCGTTAGTCGTCGTCGGCAGCAGTCGGCAGGGTAAAGATCTCCTGCTTGTCCTTAAAATCGCGCAACTCGTGAACGCCAAGGGAGACCAGTTCCTCTTTGATGCCCTCGGCGAAAGCCGACGAGATCACGATCGGGGACTTCAGCACCTTTGACATGTCCTCGATGCGCGAGGCTTGGTTCACCGCCGTGCCGATGACCGTGAAGTCCAGACGTCGCTCACTCCCAACATTCCCATAGGTCAGGTCGCCGCGATGGAGCGCGATGCCGATCGCGAGCGGCGGCTCGCCCTTCGCCTCGCGTTCATTGTTGATTTCGTCCAAACGGCTTTGGGCGTCACGGACGGCGGCTAGCGCGTTCTTGCAAGGCTCGGGCTGGCAGTCCTCGGGATCGTCGATCGGGAAGATCGCCAGGACCGCATCGCCGATGAATTTCAGCACTTCGCCGCCATGCTCGATGACCGCGCCGGCCATGGCCTCGAAATACTGGTTCAAGGCTGACAGATAATCGTCGCGGGACAGGGACTCCGCCAGGGCCGTGGAGCTGCGCAAGTCACTGAAGAAGATCACCGCATGGATGTTCTCGCCATCGCCGCGCTTGACCAGGCCGTTGATAACGCGCTCGCCGGTGTTGCCGCCCAAATAGGTGCGTAGCAGCGACAGGGACGAAACGCGTTGGGCGTGAGCCTCCAACTGGCGGCTGAGGTTGGGCAGAATCTCGTGCAGTTGGCCCAGCCGCTCGGTCGAAAAGCCGCCCGGCTCGTGCGAGACGAGGGAGATAATGTTGATCTGCCCGTCGGAAAACCGCATGGGCATGGCGACATAGTCGGTGGCGCCGTCCTCTACCAAATCCTTCAGGATCGGGAAATCGAGCCTCGGGTTCGGCACGTCCAGCCGCCTGCGCACGCCGCCTTCGCCGTTCAGGATCACCGCCAGGGGACTGTCCCGGAACTGGCTGCTTTGCACGCCGGCATGGGTGGCCTCGAATTCCTGCACCTCGCTGCCGTCCGGCAGCCAGGTATAGGCCAGCGCGAAAAGCTGCGGGTTCAGGGTCTGGATCATCACGCGCAGGCGCGAAACCGGCAGGCCCTCCGCGACGATGATCTCCGCGAAATGCTGGATCAGCTCTTTCATCGAGCCCGCTTTCCAGGCGTCGTTCACCAGCCATGGCACCCACGGATTGTCGGGCGCCGGTTCCAAAGCCATGGGCGGTAGGGTGATTTCTTCTCCATCGGCGATCCAAGTATCGACCAGGTGACCATAAAAGGCGATGTGGCCGCCGACCAACTCGGCCTCGTCGAACGGAGCCTCATAGCTCCAGGCGACGTTCTCGACGGTTTTGTCGCCGAGACGCAGTGTCCAATGGGTGGCATTGCCTTTGAACGGGCAGTAGGTCAGATGCTCGCTGCGCTCCAGCAAATCCAAACGGACATCGTCGCGCGGGAAGTAGTAGACCAGCGGCAGGCGTGTCTCATGCATCACCATGGTGCGGGCGCTGTCGGCAATGACCTCGCCATTAACCACCACCTTGAGCCGCCGAACGCTCGGCTCGATAACCAGCCGATAGCCGGTATGGGACCTTGCTTCGTACTCGCTCGGCGCTTTTTCAATGTCGATGACGTCAGCCATGGTCATCTCCCCACCGCGCGGTGCCGCACGAAACGGTCAG
>JBCCER010000322.1:0-3627 GCA_039030175.1 Pseudomonadota bacterium | reverse complement strand
TGGCGCTGGCGGCGACGACACGTTGATCGGCGGGTCCGGCAACGACCTCATCGACGGCGGCAGCGGAAGCAACGTCATGTATGGCGGCGGGGGCATCGATTCCTTCGTCGGCGATGTCGAGCATTTGGTCGATGACCTGATCGGCGACTTCGAAGCGGGCGAGACGATCGTCATCCGCGATCACGCCTTTGATGTTGACCTCGCCTCTATCGAGGTTGGCGCGGCCGCCATCGGTATCGACACGACCGGTGATGGTATCGTGGATTCGCAATTCAGCATTGAGGGCGACTTCTCCGCTCTTGAGGGCGAGCGCTTTCAGGTCGAGCAAGTTGGCAACAACGTCCACATCACCCTCCTTAAGCAGGTGGCCGACACGCCGATCAGAGACGGTGGCGACGGCACGCCGGGCGACGATTTCCTGTTCGGTTCCGACGAACGCGACTTCCTTGCTGGCCGTGAAGGCAATGACGTACTCGACGGCAATGACGGACGCGACTTCCTGTTCGGCGGTCCCGACAACGATGTGATCCGCGGTGGAGGCGATACTGATTGGGTCTTTGGCGGCAGCGGCGATGATTTCGCATTCGGCGGTGGCGGCAATGATCTGGTCTTTGGCGGCCCAGGCAATGACCTGCTCAATGGCGGCCTCGGCAACGACGACATGTATGGCGGCCCCGGCGACGACACTTACACCGGCACGGCCGCTGAACTGGACGGCGACTGGATCATCGGCTTTGGCCCCGGCGACAAGATCGTCATCGACCGGTTTGAATTCGATGTCCAGGTCGAGAGAACGTGGTTCGGCCCGACCGATATCCTCTTCGATAAGAATGGCGACGGCTCGCTTGACGGTTCCATGAGGGTCTACGGCCTCTACGGGCGCTCGCTCGATATAGAACAGGTCGATGGCGACACGGTTATCACGTTAGGCGATCCGGAACCGTTTGACGGACTATTCTAGATCGGTTCACTGACGGTTAGAGTTGCTCCCAAGGCCACAGACACGCAAACCGTGTGAACATCGGCGAAGGCGAAGCAGGGCTGCGCATGGCTTGCCGGACTCAGCCAAGGCCCGAGTCATTGGTCTCTCTGGCTGGGTAAGACGCTGAGAGCTAAACAGTCCGGAAACTAGGCGAAGACGCTATGGACAATGTTTTGGTTGTAGGGGGAAGAACCACCGGCCTGATGATGGCATCGGAGCTGGCAAGGCGCGGCGTGCCAACCCGATGTGTTGACGCGTCGCCCGGCATCGACCCCCATGTCAGGGCGAATCTCCTTCACTCTCGCACGCTGGAGATCTTTCAAGGGCTGGGGCTCGACGAACAGGTAACGATTGGCTCCGTTCCTGAGAAAGGATACGTGTTCTATCGCAATGGAAAGCGCGTCGGCGAGAGCCCGCATTCGCCCATTGACTCGCCGTTTCCGTACGGTCTGTCGCAATCGCAGGCGCATACCGAGACGGTTTTGGAATCCCACCTGAATGGTTTGGGGGTCGAGGTGGAACGGGGCGTCTCGCTCACCGCCGTGACGCAGGATGAAGACGGCGTCAGCGTCACGCTGCGTCGCGAAGGAGCGCGGGAAGAGCCTGGCCGCTACGCGTGGGTGATCGCCTGCGACGGCGCTCACAGCGCGGTACGTCATCTCATCGGCGCTTCGTTCCCAGGTGACTCCGATGATATCCCCTATATCCTGGGCGATGTCATGATGACCGGGGGCGACGACCTGGAGCCCGACAAGGGTCACGTCTTCTTCCACCAAAGCGGCGAGCTTTATCTGTTCACACGACTACCGGGCAACAGGTGTTTCCTGGTCGCCAGCCTCGACGCCGACACCAGCGCCAACGGCACGCCATCCCTAGACGAGCTACAAGACATCGTCGCGGAACGGGCGAGCCCGTCGCTGCGTTTGTCGGATCCACGGTGGCTCGACTACTTTCGCATCAGCTATCGCCAGGCGCCGCATTACCGCAAGGACAGGGTGTTTCTGGCCGGCGATGCGGCACACGTTCACAGCCTTCTTGCGGGCCAGGGCATGAATACGGGGATCCAGGATGCCCATAATCTGGCTTGGAAACTGGCGCTCGTTGCCCAGCGAAAGGCCAGCCCCGAGATCCTGGATAGCTACGAAGTCGAGAGGCGGATCGTTGCCAATGATGTCGTCGAGACGACTCGGCAAATCACAGAGACGATGGAACAGTATGCGGGCTTATCAAAGCAGGAGCAGAGCAAATTCATCTCGAACCTGTTCACTCCGGAGGCCGCAAGATCGGAAGCCGCGCGCCATCTGCAGGAAGTCGACCTGGACTACAGCGCGAGCCCGCTTTGCCTTTCATCGCCGGATACGTTTCAGGGCGGGCCAAAACCGGGAAGCCTGGCGCCTGACGCCGACGGTCTGGTTGTCGCCGGTGAGTCGACGAGCTTGTACAAACTGCCCGCGGACGACCAATACAGATTACTTTTGTTTTGCGGAGATTCGAACGATGCGGCGGCAACGCGAGTTAGGCAAGCCGCCGACGCCTCAATGCGCTTTTCATCCTGGCTGAAGCCCTACATCGTAAGCAAGGAACCGAGACACAAATCCGTTGGAGAGCACGCCGTTATCGTCGATCGACAAGGGGAGATGTCTCGCAAGTACGCGGCAACCAACTCATGCATCTATCTGATACGTCCCGACGGGTATGTGGCCTATCGCAGTTTGGATCTGTCCAGCGCCGGCGGGTATTTCGATGCCGTCGGCATGTTCATAGAGTGATCGTGTCTGCCCGACTTCGACCGAGTGCGACAATGTTGCTCCGACAGTCGCTGACACTGCCATGAACTACAACGGTGCTAGTAGAAACACCATTTAGGTCTTCACGCCGAGCACCTGTTTTGACAATTGGGGCCGACAATGGAGCATTCATTCTGGCACGAACGGTGGAACGAAGATCGAACTGCGTTTCATCAGGCTGACGTCGACGCGTTGCTGTTGCTTTGCTTTGACAAACTATCGCTGAACAAGGGCGACCGCATCTTCGTTCCCCTTTGCGGCAAGACACTGGATCTCGCCTGGCTATCCGCCCAAGGCTGCCGCTTAGTGGGGATCGAACTCAGCCGTAAGGCCATCGAGCAGGCGTTTGTGGATATGGGCATAGAGCCGGAGATTTCGCAGCAGGGCAAGCTCACCCTGTTCCAATCAGACGGGATCGATCTGTTCGTCGGCGATGTGTTCGATCTGACGGCCGATGCACTGGGGCAAGTCGACGCGATCTACGACCGGGCGGCCTTGGTTGCTTTGCCGCACGAGATGCGCATCGACTATGCCCCCCACATGGCCAAAATCACGGGCTCGGCCCGCCAATTGCTGCTTACTTTCGTCTACGATCAGGCGGAAATGGATGGGCCGCCCTTTGCGGTCGATGGCGACGGCGTCGATGCGCTCTATGGCGCCTGGTATCGACGGAAGCTTGGCGCCAGCAAGCCGATCACGGGCTCTCTCGCCGAGAGATGCACGGGCACCGAAAGCGCCTGGCTGCTGGAACCGTTGGGCCAGTCAAGCTGACTTGAGGCACAAAACACAGGGCCAAGATCAGATTTCACGGCTGGAGGTGAGATTGTAACCTGAGCTTGGGCTCGGTGGTGGGATTTG
>JBCCER010000321.1:0-3637 GCA_039030175.1 Pseudomonadota bacterium | reverse complement strand
GTAATCGTCAGCGGAGGCGCGATGCGGAAGACGCTCGCCATCTTGGGCAGATTGACGATGTTCATGGACAGACCCAGATCCAGACACCGATTCATGATCCGCGCACCCATCTCGGGCCAAGGGGTTTTGGCTTCGCGATCGGAGACGATCTCAACGCCGCGCATTAGGCCGCGACCACGGACGATCCCGATGCATTCATGGCGAGACATCAGCTCTGTCAGCCCGTCGGCGAGCCGTTGGCCAAGGCGCTGCGCCCGATCCGCCAGTTGGTCGCGGGCGACAATCTCCATCACCTTCAGACCAACGGCCGCCGGCAAGGGGTCTGAGACGTGGGTCGTGTAGAAGAGATAGCCGCGTTGATAGCAGGTCGCTTCGATCGCATCGCTTGTCATAACCGCAGACAGGGGTAGACCGGCCCCCAGGGTCTTCGACAGCGTCAGAATATCCGGCACAACCCCGTGCCGCTCAAAGGCGAACATGGCACCGGTCCGACCAAGGCCCGTCTGGGCCTCGTCCAGAATCAGGAGCATGCCCCGTGCCTCGCATCGGTCCTTCAAGGCACGCAGATATCCGTCAGGCAAATCGACCATGCCAGCGGTGCTCAACACGGGCTCGGCAATAAAGGCCGCAAGCGCGCCGACGGACTGCCGGTCGACAAGGTCGAAACCGTAGTCGAGCTCTGCTTGCCAGTCGTAATCGTCGCCCTTTGCAAAGGGCGAGCGATAGGAGTCAGGCGGGTTAATCGCCATGGCGCCGGCATTGGCGGGGCCGTAGCCGAAGCGGCCTGCCGCATAGGTTGCGCCAGCCGCCGTACCGGTCATGCCATGCCAAGACCGGCTGAATCCGACCACCTCATGCCCGCCGGTATAGAGTTTCGCTATGCGCAGGGCCGCATCGTTCGATTCACCGCCCGTGCTGAGCAACATGACCTTGTCGAGCCCCTCTGGTGTCGCTGCCCTCAGGGCATCGGCGAGATCCAACACCGGTGGCGACAACATGCCGCTGAACAAATGGTCCAAGGTGCCTATCGTTTCGGATACGGTTTCGACGATTTCGGGATGAGAATGGCCCAATAGAGAACTCATCTGGCCCGACGTGAAATCCAGTATCGCCCTGCCGGAGGCATCGTAAACATAGGCACCCTTGGCGCGGGTGATCTCCATCGGCGCGAAAACCGCGCCATACCGAATCATGGAGCGGGCAGCCCGTTCGCTCACATCGAGGTTCGGTAGATCTTGGCTTAAGACTGTGTCCATGAGTCTCTCTCCATCAAGGCAACGAGCCCTTGCTGAACCAGGCTGCGTCAGGCCCTCGTAAATTTGGCTGGCTGTCGATCAGTGCACCGTTAACCCGAAGCACTCTCTTCCGGCTCTCCCTGGCCACTTCGCTGACCGGAAACGCGCAACCAGCGCGCCGAAGACGGAATTGTCCATCCCTGCAGCACCAGGGAGGCCACGACGATCACAAAGACTATGTTGAAGAAACTGACATTGACCGAGCCCGGGCTGATCACCGGGATGATCGCGAGGAAAATCGGCACGGCGCCTCTGAGGCCCACCCACCCGATATAAAACCGCTCGCGATTGCGAAAGCGCATCGGGCCGAGGCAGGCCCAGACTGCGGCCGGGCGCGCGATAAACATCAGGATCGCTGCCACGCCTAGAGCCGGGATCATGATCCCGCTCAGTTCCGTCGGCGTGACGAGCAGGCCGAGCATCAAGAACATGCCGATCTGGCTGAGCCAGGCCAGCCCTTCATTGAAGTGACGGATACGCTCGCCCGACCGCTTGACCCGGGTGGTGATCACGATGCCGCACAGATAGATGGCCAAAAAGCCGCTGCCGCCGACCAGCGCCGTGGCCGAGAAGATGGCCAATGCCCCGGCAAGTGCCAGGATCGGGTAAAGACCGAGCGGCAGTTTGATGAGGTTGATGACCCACACTAGGACAAATCCGCCCGCCAGACCCGCAACCGTACCGACACCTAACTGAAGCACCAGGTCCGGCAAGGTGGAAACGAGGGTCGAGAAAGACAGCGGCGCGCCGGCATCGACGAGCGTCGTGAGCACGACCGTGAGAAAGATCGCCATCGGGTCGTTGACGCCGGACTCGACAAGTAATGTTTCCTTCACCCGACCCGGCAACTTGACCCCGCCCTGTTGGATCAACAAGAACGTGGCCGCCGCGTCCGTGGACCCGACAACGGCGCCGAGCAGCAGCCCCTCCAGCAAGGACAGACCCAGCAGCAGGCTTGCAGCCATGCCGATCAAGCCTGCGGTAAGGATCACACCGATCGTCGCCAATGTTATGGCGGGTGCCGCGACGGACAGCACCGTTCGAGCCGGCATTTCCAAGCCGCCGGAAAACAGGATCACGGCCAGCGCCAGGCTGCCAAGCTGGTAGGCGGCATCAAAATCGTCGAACGACACGCCGCCGGGGCCGTCCACGCCCATCAGCATGCCGATGCCCAAGAATATGAGCAGCAAGGGAGCGCCGATCCGGGCCGACAGAGGCACCAGCATCACGCTGACGAAGACCAGCGCGGCGGCAACCATCAAAAACAATTCAAGGCTATACAACATGACGCCGGTACCTAGGGCCCAATCGCGAGCAAATTGCGGCGAAACAGCCGCGAAAACTAGTCCATCAGCCCTAGACGAACAAGCAACGCGCGATTCGACCGGCTCCATTGATACCAGAGCGTTTGAAACAAGCCGCCAAACCGTCTACATCCAGGGCGCATTTTCGCTATCCAGGCTGCCGCGCCCAGAAATTCGACGGCGACGCGCCTTTTCGTTCGCCTTACGCTCAAGGAGTTGCCGAACCGTGACCACGACCGGACATGACACGCTGAACACCCGCCGCCAGCTAGAGGTGGGTGGCGAGACCTACGATTATTTCAGCCTCGAAGAGGCGGCCAAGGCCGGCCTTGGAGACATATCCAGGTTGCCCTACTCGCTGAAGGTTCTGCTTGAAAACCTGCTTCGCTACGAGGACGGGCGGACAGTAACGGTCGAAGACGTGAAGGGCATGGCGGCGTGGCTGGAAAATCGCCGCTCCGATCGCGAGATCGCCTACCGCCCGGCGCGTGTCTTGATGCAGGACTTCACCGGCGTGCCCGCGGTGGCGGATTTGGCGGCCATGCGACAGGCAATGGTCAGCTTGGGCGGCGACGGGCAGCGGATTAACCCGCTGTCAGCTGTGGACCTCGTGATCGACCATTCGGTCATGGTCGATGAATTCGGCAACGAGTCGGCCTTTAAGACCAATGTTCGGCGAGAATTCGAGCGCAATGGCGAGCGCTATGCCTTCCTGCGCTGGGGACAGTCGGCATTTAAGAATTTCCGCGTCGTGCCGCCCGGCACCGGCATCTGCCACCAGGTTAACCTGGAGTATCTCGGCCAAACCGTCTGGACGGACACTGATACCTCCAAGCCAGGCGGCCCGACGGTCGCCTATCCCGATACGCTGGTGGGAACAGACAGCCATACCACCATGATCAATGGTCTTGCCGTGCTCGGCTGGGGCGTCGGCGGTATCGAGGCGGAAGCAGCGATGCTGGGCCAACCGGTCTCCATGCTGATTCCGGAGGTGATCGGCTTCAAGCTGACCGGACAGCCAAAAGAAGGCACTACCGC
>JBCCER010000320.1:0-3652 GCA_039030175.1 Pseudomonadota bacterium | reverse complement strand
CTTCGGTTGCGTCCAGCCATCGAGTGGGTCGCTGGTTGCCGGGGCAAGCGGGTCCGCCAGATGCCCGGCCAGATCGTTTAGCCGCGCGACGGCCTCGCGCATGATCGTGCGCTCTTCGTCGTCGAGCGGCAGTTTGCTTCGTTCAAGTCTGGCATCGAACTCATCGGTCACGTCAACCCCTCTTTCTTCATCGGTCGAGTACCGAAATGCGGAGTGACCCGGCTCAATCTTCCGCACCTTTACCGGTTGAAGGCAAGTCTATCTCCCATTTCAAACGGGGTTTTGGGACAACCAGCTGCTTAGACCGTCGATCGGCGGCGCTGTGGACGTGGGGGAGGGCGTCATTTATAGGGTCGTTTAATCGAAGTCGCCGGGAGCGCCGGCAATTGCTCGAGGATCATGGGAGATGGCGCAGGCGTGACCAGCGAGAATACTGACCCCCGAATCTCTGTCGTCATACCGACGGCAGATCGGGCTGAACTGGTGGTACGGGCGGTCGAATCGGTCCTGTCGGATGCTGGGCCCGATGTCGAAGTCATCGCGGTCGACGATGCGTCTATAGACGACACGTTGGCCAGGCTGCGGGCGCTGGATGACGATCGGCTGCGGATCATCCCTCTAGAGAAGCGGTCGGGCGCCAATATAGCGCGCAATACCGGCGCCGGCGAGGCGAGGGCGCCTCTATTGGCCTTTCTAGACAGTGACGATCTTTTCGAGGCCGGGCGCACGGCGCGGTTGATCGAGCTGTTCAGCACTCAGCCGGATCTTGACGCCGTGATGGACGATTTTACCGTGTGGACCGGCGACCGTTCCGAACTTGCAGGACAGCCCAGCGGCGTTTGGCGCGGTGAGCAACTAACCATGCTGCTGATTGCGCACGCAGCGCCCCTGACAAACTCAGCCCTGACCCTTCGCCGCTCTGTATTCGATGCTGTCGGCGGCTTTGATGTAACCTTCAAGCGCCAGCAAGACCGAGATTTGCTATTGCGCATCGCCCGAGATCACGCAATCGCCTTCGGCACGGGCAAGGATGTCGCCAAACATCAGATCGTGCGCTCGATGTCCCGTAATCATGACGGCTATATCGCGGCGCTCGACAAGCTGGTTGGCCACCACCAGGCGTTCCTGGCGGCCGAACTGCGCGACCTCATGGGCTATCTGATCGCGCGCGGCATTCTCAAGGCGATGGTGCAAGGCGATCTTGGCGCGGCATGGCGGGAATGGCGTGCGCTTAGGCAGGCCGACAACCTGCCTATGGGACTGTTCGCGTCGCTTGCCCGCTACCAAGCCGGCCGCCGATTCCGGCGCGAGACGACACGCCGTGCCAAGGCGGACCAGCACGACTGATCGGGCTGCACTGCGTCGACCTCATACATCGCCAGAGCCAACCTTGCGGCGGCAATCGACAAGGGTCAACCCGGGTTGGGTACTGGAAGCCGCAGGCGAGCTGGAACGCGCCGAAGCGGGCTGAGCTTGACCTCTTAGTGCGGCGAGCCCGCAAGACTCCGACTTCAACGGCAGCGGTGACCGATTGAGATCGGCGATTGACCGGCCGTCCAACCGCAGATATTCTGCAAATGATAGTGAGTCGCATTCGCGATCTCTGGCTGAGGTTCTAAGGACGGTTTTCCGTCTTGCGCGACGAAAGTCGGATGGGGAGGTATCGGGCAATGAAGCCGATGATCATGCATGGCTTGACGCGGCCGAGCGTCGCCGAGCCTGCGCTGCCCGAGCCAGTTCGCTATTCGGCGGTCGACCGAATGGTAATCTCGACCGGTCGCTTGGTGGTGCATGGGCTGAGCCCCTGTCCCCCGATCGTCAGCACATTCGCCATACTGTGCGGCGCGGAGGCGAGGGATGCCCTATCCGCCTTTCAAATCATGATTCGGCATCTACGAGACGACGGTTGGCGGCGGCTCAAAATCCCGCTGTCGGGCCAGGACCACCCGCCGAGTGCCGACGAGCAAGCCGTCCTGCGTCTTATCGCGGCGGCACAGGCACAGGATATGGACCAACTCGAGGCTCGCCTGCGATGGCTGGCAAGACCGCATGCCCGCCGCCAGGTCGAGACTGCCGCCACCGTGGTAGGCATGGCACTGGCAATGAATGGCAATTTCTTGCTTGCCGTGCGCAGTTAGCCCGTTCGCCCGTCGATCCGGGGGCCGAATTCGTCTATCATTTGCCCGGAATTGGAGAGTCCGGTTGAGTGACCGGTCTAATGCAGACTGTTTCATGACCTCTGGGGGCTGATGATGTTGGGATGGGTTCTGATTTTTCTCGCCGTTGCGGTGGTCGCCGCAATCTTCGGGTTTTCCAATCTGGCCGCCGCGGCGGCCGGTGTCGCCCGTGTTATCTTCTTCATCTTCATCGTCATCTTTTTGGTGAGCCTGATCCTCCATCTGACCGGCGCGATGACGTAGAAACTGTGGGCTTCGGCCCGTGTCTTTTCCTAAGTAATCTGTTCGAGCTGGGCCTGATGCGCTGGGCGCAAAGAATGTGCCTGAGCGGCAGCGCGCAGGCGATTCTGTCGGCGAATCGATTCGGAGGCGACGGAAATCAAATAACGCCAGGGTGCATAGGCGACGCCCCATCTAAGGCCGCATTGTTTTGATGTCTGGCCGTGTTGCGCGACGTTTGTCGAATGGCAGCGCCTTGGCGTATCCCACGCCTGGCCGGCGGTTGGGGCAGGCTGACGCTGGGCGTTTTTCAACGCCACTTGGCGTCAATCAGCAACAGCTTAGTCTTTCCTTTACAGACCGCTTGGCGTGACCGCGGATCGGCTATTCGTGAACGAAAGCGGGATTCCCACGGGCGAGTATTGGTTTGAAATTTCCGGTTTCGACCGACCCAATACAGTGTCCGATCCAAATCTCCCAAGTAGAAAGCGGGCGAAGTGGAAGAAGCATGGCTGTGCCACAATGTCGTCATGATCTGTTGATCACAAAGCCGTGATCGTTTTGCGCGATAGGTGGGGTGGTCGGTACAATCGGACTTCAGGCAATTTGCAGGCAAGAGTAGTTCGCTGCGCGACGGAATCGCACTTTTTCGAGAATCTTCGTGGCGCGATGGCGAAATTTCTCTAATGATATAAGGGGCTTAGGTCAAGCCCAAGCTGGATACAGAAACGCTGGTCAAATGTGTTCGTTTCAAGGCAGAAATACAGCTTTTTTCCGGCAATACACCATAAATATATACATAAGCATGTGAGGTTTTTTGGGGATATTTTCCCTACCTACTATCGCCCGCCACGAGAAAGGCCATGAGGTGGCGAAAATGTGTCGATAGAGAGATGCAATTCTCTTCTTTAGGTTAATTTATATCATAAAACAACTCTCATAACGATAATGATTCAATACCACGGTTGTGTTTCCTCTAGATATCAATATCGGAACGGCATTATACATAAGCACGGATTGTGAATTGAGGCGGAACTGTACTTAAGTGCCCCCGCGTCGGCCGGGCCGCGATGCGAGTGTGTATGGAATTGTCCCGGTCATTATTGATGACCTTCACTGAGGGGAAGACTAAATCATGAAACGTGTTCTTTTAGCTTCGATCGCGGCTGTTGCGATTTCGGCGCCGGCCATGGCGCAGCAATTCGGCGGCGGCGGTGGCGCTGAGTTCGATCTCGATGTCTTTGGGCTTGCCGGGG
>JBCCER010000319.1:0-3654 GCA_039030175.1 Pseudomonadota bacterium | reverse complement strand
TCTCGGTCGTCCCCTGCGCCCGCACCTGTCGCTCTCGTCTCGCGGCGGTTTGGTGCAACGTCTAGATGATCGGCCCAGATGTCGGGTTTGACCGCCGCCATCTCAATCCCGCCATGGGGCCGCGCGACCGGCGGTCGCGTTTTGCCGCGACCGTGCCAATAGGCCTCAAACAGCTCGTCGAAGCGGCCCCATTCATCATGCCTGCCAGCCAGCAGGCTCTTTAGGCCCAATCTTGCCGCCCTTGCATCTGCGGCGCCGACATCGGACAGAACCGACAGCGCGTCGATGGTCTCAGCCGGACCGACCGAGAAACCATTTAGGCGCAAATGGGCGATGAAGCCGGCCATGCGGCGCGAAGGATCGGCGGCGGTTTGGGTTGGCATCGCTCAGGCAGCCGTACCGATAAGGCGGCTGACCACTTCCTCGGGCACATTGGCCTGGTCACGCCGTGTTTTTAGCAGGCAGACGAGACTGCCCCGGATCGCGGCCGGATCGCGGTCGAGCCGGTCGATGTTCATGCCCAGCAAGGCGGCCGCCCAATCCAGTGTCTCGGCGATGCCGGGTACCTTTTCCAGATCCTCGCGTCTCAGCGCCTGCACAAAGCGGCCGATTTGGGCGGCCAACTCGGCATCGATGTCCGGCAAATGCGCCTGGACGATGCGCAATTCGCGCTCCAGATCCGGGTAGTCGACATAGGTGTAGAGACAGCGACGGCGTAGAGCGTCTGATAGCTCGCGCGTACCGTTGGAGGTTAGGACTACCTGCGGAACCGATTTGGCCTCCAGCGTTCCAAGCTCAGGGATGCTGATCTGGAAGTCGGCCAGGATCTCGAGCAGATAGGCCTCGAATTCCTCGTCCGCCCGGTCGATTTCGTCAATCAGCAGCACCGGCGGTTGATCTTGAGAGATCGCCTCCAGCAAAGGCCGGCGCAGTAGATAGGTGTCGGAGAAGATTTGCCGTTCGACATCGGCAGCGCTGAGATCGTCCCGCTCGTGGGCCTTAATGGCCAGGAGCTGTCGCTGATAGTTCCACTCGTAAATCGCCGTGTTGGCGTCGAGACCCTCATAGCATTGCAGGCGGATCAGGCGGGTCGACATGACCTTGGAGAGAGCGCGGGCGACCTCGGTCTTGCCGACGCCGGCTTCGCCCTCCAACAGCAGCGGCCGGCCCAGCGATAGGGACAGCGATAGCGCGACCGTCAGCGTCTCGTCAGCCAAATAGCCGACGTTCGCCAATCGATCACGCAGTTCATCGCGTGTCACCATACGCTGGGCCAGGCCTTGGGTGCCGGCCGGGGACTAACCGTGCAGCCCAAGGCGATCCGCCGTTTGCCAGACGCGCCAATGGTCATGGGGCATCTGGGTGTGGGTGAGGCCGAGATGGGCGAAGGCATCGTTCACCGCATTCGAGAACGCCGGCACGCCGCCGACATTCGGCGACTCGCCGACGCCCTTGGCCCCGATCGGATGATGGGGTGACGGGGTGACCGTATGGTCCGTCTCCCACACTGGCGTCTCGACGGCAGTCGGCAGGAAGAAGTCCATCAGGCTGGCGCCCATGACATTGCCGATCTCGTCGTAATGGATCTCCTGCCCCATGGCGATGGCCAGCGCCTCGGTCAGGCCGCCATGGACCTGGCCCTCGATGATCATCGGGTTGATCCGGGTGCCGCAATCGTCCAGCGCATAGAAGCGGCGGATATCGACCACGCCCGTGTCCACATCCACATCGACGACGCAGATATAGGCCCCGAAAGGATAGGTCATGTTGGGCGGGTCGTAATAGCTGACCGCCTCCAGACCGGGCTCCAGATTGGGGATCGGCTGGTTATAGGCGGCAAAGGCGATCTCGGCCATGGTCTTGACCCGCTCCGGCGCGCCCTTGACCACAAACCGGTCGACATCCCATTCCAGATCGTCTTCATGCACCTCCAGCAGGTGCGCCGCAATCATCTGGGCCTTGGCCTTGATCTTACGGCCGGCGATCGCGGCCGCCGCGCCAGCCACCGGGGTCGTACGTGTGCCGTACGTTCCTAAGCCATAAGGGGCGGTGTCGGTATCGCCCTCCTCCACGGTGATGGCATCTGCTGGGATGCCGATCTCAGACGCCAGGATCTGAGCGAAGGTCGTTGCGTGCCCTTGCCCCTGGCTGATGGTGCCGAAGCGGGCGATGGCACTGCCTGTCGGATGGATGCGGACCTCGCAGGAATCGAACATGCCGAGGCCGAGAATGTCGCAATTCTTGATCGGCCCGGCACCGACGATCTCCGTGAAGAACGCCACGCCGACGCCCATGAGCGTCCGGGTCTCTCCACGATCGAACGCGGCACGATTGGCCGCCTGTTCATCGCGTAGAGCGTGGTAGTCGACGGTCTTCATGCCCTGCTCCAAGGCAGTGTGGTAGTCCCCGGAATCGTACTCCCAGCCGAGCGACGAGGTGTAGGGGAACTGACCCTTTTGGATGAAGTTCTTCAACCGCAGTTCGGCCGGGTCCATGTCCAGCTTGCGCGCCAACACGTCGATCATACGCTCGATCATGTAGGCGGCTTCCGTCACCCGGAACGAGCAACGATAGGCAACACCGCCCGGCGCCTTGTTGGTGTAGACGCCGTCGACCGTCACATGGGCAACCGGGATGTCGTAGGACCCCGTGCAGATGCTGAAGAAGCCGGCCGGGAACTTGCTGGGGTCGGCGCAGGCATCGAACGCGCCGTGATCGGCGACCACATGGCAGCGCAGGCCCGTAATCGTACCGTCCGGCTTGGCCGCGATTTCGCCGGTCATGTGATAGTCGCGGGCAAAGGCCGTGGCGGACAGGTTCTCCATCCGGTCTTCGATCCATTTGATCGGCACGCCCAGCACGATCGATCCGACGATCGAACAGATATAGCCGGGATAAACGCCGACCTTGTTGCCGAAGCCGCCGCCGATATCGGGCGAGATGATGCGGATCTTGTTCTCCGGAATGTTGGAGATCAGCGAAGCAACGGTGCGCACCGCGTGCGGCGCCTGGAAGGTGCCCCAGACGGTCAGTTGGCCATTGACCTTGTCCATCGAGGCGACGCAGCCGCAGGTCTCGATCGGACAGGGATGGACACGCTGATAGGTTACGAACTCCTTCACCGTGACCTCGGCTTCGTCGAGGGCCTTGGCGACGCCCTCCTCGTCGCCGACTTCCCAGGTGAAGATGTGGTTGTGATGTTTGCGCGGCCCGTGGGCGCCTTCCATCTTGTCCCTGATGTCCTCGCGCAGCAGCGGCGCGTCCGGCTCCATCGCCTTCATCGGGTCGACCAGCGCGGGCAGTTCCTCGTAATCGACCTCAACCAGATCGACCGCGTCGGCGGCAATGTAGCGGTCCTCGGCGATGATGAAGGCTACCTCCTGGCCTTGGAACAGCACCTTCTCGTCGGCCAACACAGCCTGAACGTCGCCGGCCAGGGTCGGCATGTAATGCAGGTTCAGCGGCTTCAGATCCTCGGCCGTTAGGATGGCTTTCACGCCGGGCAGGGCCAGCGCGGCCTCCTTGTCGATGCCCTTGATGCGGGCATGGCCATAGGGCGAGCGGACGAAATCGCCGAACAGCATGCCCGGCTGCTTGATGTCGTCGACATAGTTGCCCTTGCCCTGGATGAAGCGCGCGTCCTCCACGCGCTTG
>JBCCER010000318.1:0-3668 GCA_039030175.1 Pseudomonadota bacterium | reverse complement strand
GGCGTGCCGATCGTGTCGTCGAACTACTGCCTTGCCTGGCGCCTCAGCCATCATGTGATGGGCTGGACGCCGACCACGGCCGACCCGCTGCTCAGCGGCTGGCAGGAAAGGCTTGCCATGGTTCCCGATCTAGCAGCGGGCAGCTAACCCAGAGACAAGATAGCGACGGGTCTATTTGTCTTTCAGCCCGATCTGCGACATGGGAACGCGGGCGGTTTCCTTCATGCGCCAGATGATCGGAATGATCACCAGGGACGCGACGATCACGTACCAACTTGGCGCCAGGGAGTTGCCTGTTGCCGTCACCAAGGACTGGGCGACGAGCGCTGCCGTTCCTCCGAGCGCCGCACTGCCAAAATTGTAGCCGATCGCGAGACCGGAATAGCGTTCGCGGGTCGGAAACAGCTCACCCACAGCAGAGACGAAGGCGCCGGTAAACGCCGTTACCGGCAGCACGAATAGGAATGAGCCAAGCAGCAGCAGCCAGAAATTTCCTTCCCGGATCAGAAGGAACACGGGCACCGCGATGATCGGGAAAACGCATGTGCTGCCTAGCAGCATGGGTCTGCGCCCGACGCGATCGGACAGCGCGCCAAAAGCCGGCGCCGTAAAGGAGAAGAACGCCGCCACAATCGTCATAACAATGAGCGTCTGCCAGTTCTCGATACCGCCCTCGGTCTGGGCGTAGGTTGGGAAATACATGACGTAATAGGTGCAGATGCCCATGTAGCCCGTCACGGCAAAGGCGACCAAGATCCTGCCCGGATACTCCCGAATGGCATGAATGATGGGCAGTTTGACCAGCTCGTGTCTCTTTTTCAGCTCCTCAAACTGCGGCGTTTCGCGAACCATCGTTCTCAACACTAAGACCGTCACCGCCATTGCGGCGCCTAGCCAGTAAGCGGCCCGCCAGCCCCAGTCGCTTTCCTGTTCGGCGGTCAGCGTCGCGGTCATGGCAAGGACAACAAGGGCGGCCAGCACAGACCCGCCGCCGGACGTAAAGGCGCCGAAAGCCGTGACCAAGCCCCGACGCTCGCGCGGGGCATCCTCCAACAGCAGGGTCAGGACCCCAGTATATTCACCGCCAACTGAGAAGCCTTGTATCAACCTGACGAGCGTAAGCAATATCGGCGCCCAAATCCCGATGTCGTCATAGGTCGGCAAGAAGCCCATCACCACCATTGGGATGGTCATCATGGTGATCGACAGCAGCAGCGTCTTGCGCCGTCCTACACGGTCGCCGAGATTTCCGAAGAAGAGTCCGCCCAGCGGCCGCATCGCGTAGCCGGCGGCGAAAACGCCAAATGTTGCGACCAGAGAGGCGGCGTCGCTTTCGGTGGGAAAGAACAGCGGGGAGATAATGGCGGCCAGATAGGCGTAGACCACGAAGTCGTACCACTCAACGACCGTGCCCATGGCGCCAAAGATGATCGATCTGCGATCCGATCTGGCCGTGGGCTCTGTTTCCGTCTCGTTGCTGCCCGATGAAGACATCGCCACCACGCCCTATCAATCTGCTTTACGGCTCACGTCAACTACAATGACAAGCTCATTACTCTTTGAAACTGTCATTGAATACCCCGGCAATTGCTGACCCAAGCAAGACCGGGCCAGACACCGCCCTGGTGGATACTGTCGGACGGCGATAGGCTTGCCGACAATGAGGAACAAGGGTTAGCGGGTGAATATCCGCCATTTGGAGAGCTTTGTCTGGCTCTGCCGCTTGCGGAATTTTCGCAAAGCGGCGCTGCGTCTGCACATTACACAGCCGGCCATGTCCAGCCGCATCAGGACGCTGGAAAAGGAGCTGGGCTGCGTCTTGTTTGAGCGCGCGTCGAACCGCGTGACTCCAACACCGGAGGGGCGGCGGTTCCTGCCTTATGCCGAACGCATCACCAGGCTGTTCGCCGAGGCGAAATCGGATCTCGCCTCTTCCAGCCCAATCCGTGGGCGGGTGCGCATTGGCATCATCGACACGGTGACCGAGACCTGGCTGCCCGACCTTGTCGAAGGGTTGCGGCGCGACCATCCCGATCTGCTGCTGGACATTGTCGTGGATTCCACGGCGAACCTTCTGGCCCAGCTCCGCGACGATGCGATCAACATCGCGTTCACCCTGGCCCTGCCGTTCGATCCGACCCTTTGGCAGGTCACCATCTGCGCCTTCGCGATGGAGTGGTTTGGCGGGCCCGAGACGCCGCCGACCGACAAGCCGTTTGCCAAAGCCGACCTTGAGCGGATGCCGATCATCACCTTTCCGTTCGGAACGCCGCCAAATGCGATTCTTGAGCACTATTTCGAACGCCAGGAGGGCTGGCTGGCGCACAAGAGTACCGCCAATTCCTTGACGACAATGGTCCGTCTGGTCTCCGACGGTCTGGGCATCGCCGCCATGCCCCCGGCTACCCTCTTGCCCGCTATCGAGGAAGGCCGTCTGGTTCGGCTGGAAACCGAGGAACCGCTCGATCCGATCGAACTGGTCGCCGTGGCAGCCGCCGGTCAGGCCTCGCCAGTCAACGACGCGGTCATTTCGATGGCACGCCAGGTAGCCCATGAACTCTGCGTAAGCCTACCGGACGGTCTTGGCTGGATGCCAGAGCGATAAAGAAAAGTTATCGCTTTCCAAGAAAACTTCCAATTGGACAATATGAGTGTGACTTGAGAGCATTCATCCGTGCCGGACCAATGGAGGGAAGTCGCGCAGATGGCCCGCAATCTCTATGTCGAATTCGTGGGGACGGACACCCGCGCGACGATCACGCTCAACGAGGTCGCAGCGCCGGTGACATGCGATGCCATTTGGGGCGCCCTGGAAAAGCCCATTCAGTCCCCCGCATTGCACGCGATGTATGCTGGGCCGGAGATCATGCTGGGCCTACCGGAAGAAGCGCAGAATTTCGACCCCAAGGCACTACCAGCCGAAAACCAGGACTGCATCACCAGCGCCGGCGACTGTCTGTTTTTCTATCAGACAAAGAACATGATGCGCGGCCTGGATTTCGATCTCTGGGAAATCGGCATCTTTTACGACAATGGCGGGCGAACGTTTGGCCCGCTGGGATGGACGCCGGTAACCATCTTCGGCCGCATCACAGACAATTTGGCACCCTTCCAAGAAGCCTGCCGTCGCATTCGTTGGGACGGCGCCAAAACCGTGGAAATGGGGCGCGCCTAACAACACGCCTCACAACAGGACAGGAGAGGAGGATCTCATTATGACATGCACATCCAAAGCTGCCCTTTTCGCTGTCGCGACCAGCCTGCTTGCTGGAACAGCCCTTGCCCAGGAAACCTTCGTCATCAACTCGTTCGGCGGCGCCTACGAGGAGGCCCATCGCCAGCTCGTGATCGAGCCGTTTGAGGAGATGTACGGCGTTGAGGTCGAGGTGGTCACCGCTTATTCGGCGGACGCACTTGCCCAGCTTCGCGCCCAGGCGGACAGCCCCCAATTCGACGTCATCCATTTCTCAGGCGGCCAGGAAGTGACAGCGGCTGCCGAGGGTCTGCTGGCCCCGATCATGCCCGATCAGCTCAGCAATTACGATCAACTGTACCCGTTCGCGGTCGAGGGGATTGAGCAGGGACAAGGGCCGGTCTACTCGGTCGCCGTTCTGGGCTTGTTGAGCGAGGGCGATGGCGCACCAACAAGCTGGAACGACCTGTTTTCG